>JBFFDD010000195.1:0-5171 GCA_041559575.1 bacterium | reverse complement strand
TCGAAGACAAGACCACCGCTGCCGGACCGAGCATAGCCAGTGGCGTCGGCAGCCCGATTATCGGCTCTTACGATGTTTCTACTGAACCGATGTTCACCTGGGGCTCCGTACCCGGATCGATCCGTTATGAAATCGCTCTGTCCGAGGATCTCGTTTCCGTTAACGGTTACAACGCCACTGGTAATAACCTTGCCGTCCGCATTCTTGATGATCTCCACGTTGAAGCCCCAGGATATGGCATCTGGGTGGTTGTAGGCATCATAGGTGACTGTGACTGGAACGCTTACAGTTTCTCCCGACTCAACCGGAATCGTTAATGTCTTCCACTCCAGCCCTGCGATCGCGGGGCTCACAGTAAACGCCATCATCAACGAAATAACCATAATTACCATATACGCTCTCTTCATCTTCCTACCCTCCTCCCTTAGGGAAAAGTTAATTTATTTATCTGGCAAGCATACAATGCAAAATATGGACCGCTTTTTAAATTACGTAAGGCATTGAAATTATTAGAATCTATTTGTGCTAATTGTTGCGCAGTTGCAAAAATGTAATAGATTGGGCCGGAATTTTTTCCGGATTATGGCGGATTTGGTGGTTTGGGAGAGGTAGAACTGAGAACTGAGGACTTAGAACTAAGCATTAAGGGCTGAATGCCCTTGCAAACAGCGGCTAACTACTTGGAACCCGGATCTTCCGATGAAGAGTCGGAGATGCTGGGAGGGGCGATAGGCAGGCGTGAGGAACGACCTGGAACGTGGAAACGGCAATTTCGGACGCCAGGAAACGCCAACTCGGGAAACCGTTTTGAACTCAGTTCCCGGCTCTTAGTCCTTAGCAGCCAGTTCTCAACAGCCTTTTCCTGAATACTGACTTCTCAATCCTGAATACCTTTTCAACCAGCCGAGACCTTAAAACTGAATCTTGGAACCTGGAACTATTATTATTACTGCGTCTTCAATCGCTCCACGGAGATCACCCCCTTGACTCCCGACAGGGCGCTGATGAGATCCTGGAGCTGGCCGAGGTCCTCCACTTCAACCTCGAAGAAGTTCAGGGCCCGGTTGTCGGAGGTGGTGGTGATATCGGCGTGAGAGATGTTGATGTTCCTGGCAGAGATGACCGCCGTCATCTCTGCCAGGATGCCTTTCTTGTCCTCCGAGGAGACCTTGATCCGCACCGTTCTCGAGACCGTGACCTTGCTGTCCCACTGAATTTCGACCAGCCTGTCGAGATCGTAACGCTCCGCTTCGACATTCGGGCAGTCCTCCGTGTGGACGGAGATCCCCCTCCCCCGGGTGATGATGCCCACTACATCGTCCCCGGGCAGGGGGTTACAGCAGTGGGCAAATCGAACCATCAGATCGTCTACTCCATCGATGACGATCCCTTCCTTTCTGGCCCTGGACCTCGCCTTCTGTGCGGCCGCTTTGACCTCCTCCCTGTGACCGAGCCTGGTCTCGACCTCCTCACTGGGGAAAAGTCGGCTCAGGACCTGCCTGGGGGAGTACTTTCCGAATCCCACCGTCGCAATGAGGTCCTCCACCCTGTGGAACCCGAAAGCGGTGGCCGCTTTCTGGAACTCCTCCGTCTTGACCATTTTTTTAAGGGTGGTTCCCATTTTCCTGAGTTCCTTGTCGAGGAGTTCCTCCCCGATCCCTTTGCTGCGCTCCCTCTCCTCCCTCTTGATGTAGCTCCGGATCTTCGATTTGGCGCTGTTGGTGAAAGCCACCTTCAGCCAGTCCTTGCTTGGTTTGTGTCCCTTGGATGTGATGATCTCCACCATGTCCCCGTTTTTCAGTTTGTACTTCAGGGGAACCATTCGGCCGTCGATCTTCGCCCCCACGCATTGATGGCCCACATCGGTATGGATGCTGTAAGCGAAATCGATGGGGGTCGCCCCTTTGGGGAATTCCTTGACCTCTCCCTTTGGGGTAAACACATAAACGTCGTTTGGGAAAAGGTCGGTCCGGACCGTCTCCATGAGCTCCCGTGGATCCTCGACCTCCTTGAGCTCGTCCAGAATCTGTTTGAACCAGGAGAAGCGCTTGATGTCCTCGTCAGGGACGATCTTCTTGCCTTCCTTGTATCTCCAGTGCGCCGCGATGCCGTCCTCTGCGGTAAGGTGCATTTCCCGGGTCCTGATCTGGACCTCCATCCGTTCCCTGAAAGGACCGATGACCGTCGTGTGCAGGGATTGGTACATGTTGGACTTGGGCACGCCGATGTAGTCCTTGAACCTTCCCGGGACCGGCTTGAACATGGAATGGATGATTCCCAGGACCCCATAGCAGTCCTTGACCGATTCGACGATGATCCTGAAAGCGATGAGATCGTATATCTGCTCAAAGGGAAGATCCTGAGCCTTCATCTTGTTGTAGATGCTGTAAAGGTGCTTGGTTCGTCCGGTCACCTCCCCCTTAAGGCCGTGGTCGTCCATGGCCTTGTTCAGGACCTTCAGAACCTTCTTGATGTAGGCGTCGTATTCCTTGCTCTTCGCCTTGACCTTTTCCTGAAGGGACCGGAATATCTCAGGATGGATGTAACAGAAAGCCAGATCCTCGAGCTCACTCTGGATCCAGGAGATACCGAGGCGATTTGCCAGAGGGGCGTAAATATCCATGGTCTCGCGGGCGACCTTGGCGCGCTTTTCCGGGCTGAGGTATTCCAGGGTCCTCATGTTGTGGAGCCGGTCGGCCAGTTTCACCATGATCACCCGGATATCCTGGGCCATGGAAATGATCATACGGCGAAGGTTCTCCGCCTGGGCGTGTTCAGTGGTCTCAAATTCCAGCTGGCTGATCTTTGTCAGACCTTCAACAAGAAAAGAGATCTCTTCACCGAAATGCCTGACCAGGTCATCGCGGGTGACATCCGTGTCCTCAACTGTATCGTGGAGGAGCCCGACCACGATGGTGGTGACATCCATCTTCATCTCGCTGAGGATGCCCGCCACCTCCAGGGGATGGACTAGGTACGGCTCTCCGGACAGCCGAACGTGTCCGGCGTGAGCCTTACCGGAATAGACGTAGGCCCGGTTGATCAACTCCAGGTCGGCTCTGGGATTATAACTCTGAACCCGTTCCAGTATATCGTTCAGCCTGATCATCGAATACCGCACATATCTATTACCAGGTAAAAAAATCCCCGGCCTGCTTTTGGGCGGGGACGTATTGCGTTTATGATAAGCTGAATTTCTCTATCAGGCCTCAGGAGCCGGGTCTGGAGAGGCGGTACTCAGATCCCCAAGCTCCTCTGCCTCCTTTTCCTCAGCATCCATAAGTGCCTTCTCACGGGCCGCCCTTCTGGCCTCCCTGACCAGAGCCATCTCCTCACGGGTGCCAGGGACTATCGCACCTTGGGCCAGTTCCTCAAGGGCCTGAACAATCGGTTTATCACCCTTGCTTTTCTCCAGAACGGTTTTATCACCCTCGTTCAGTTCCTTGGCTCGCGCCGCAGCCATCATGGTGAGGGAAAACCTGTTGGGGTATTTTATCAACGCATCCTCAATAATTCGCAGATCCATCCTTGTTTGTCCTCCTGGGTCTTGAGTATTCACTGGCGTCGGGAAACCCGACATCTTTCCGCTATGATAATGGACCTCAGGGCCTCCTCCGCAGCCTTCAGGTCATCGTTGCAGACAGCATAGTCGTAATGGGGCATCATTGCAAGACGCTCTTCCCTGGCGGCGTCGATCCTGCGCTGCAGTTCCAGGTCTGTCTCGGTCCCCCTGGCCCGCAGTCGCTCCAGCCACTCCTCGTCGGACGGCGGCAGGATAAAGATGAGGATCGATCCCGGGAAACGATCCCTGATCTGCACCCCCCCCTGAACGTCGATATCGAGAAGGACATCCAGACCACCTGACACAATAGCGTCTATGGAATCGTGGCTCGTCCCGTACAGATTGCTGTGGACCTCGGCCCACTCAACGAATTGATTCCCCTTGATCTTCACCTGGAACTGGTCACGGGAAACAAAATGATAATCGACACCGTCCTTCTCTCCCTTTCTCGGCGCCCGGGTCGTATGGGAGATGGACAGGCCGAGATCGGCCACGGAATCCAGCAATCGGTGGGCCAGCGTCGTTTTACCGCCTCCCGAGGGAGAGGACAGGACAAAGAGGATGCCTTTGCCCCTGCGTCCGTTTTCGTTGTCGTAATTGTTTGCCATGAGGTCTCCCGCCTGGGTCCTGTTCCGATTTTGGTTTCTGAATCCCGGGTTCTATCCAATAAAGGCCAATGGGAAAAAGCCTCATTCGATATTCTGCACCTGCTCCCGAAGCTTCTCAAGCTCCGTTTTGAAATCGACAACCAACGAGGAAACCTCAGGGGTTGCGGCCTTCGAACCGATTGTGTTGATCTCACGGTGAATTTCCTGAACGATAAAATCGATCCGTCTTCCGACGGTACCGCCTTCACGCATGGCGCCCCGCAATGAGTCCAGGTGGGCAGCCAGCCTGGTCAACTCCTCCGTGACATCAGCCCTCTGCGCCATCAGGGCGATCTCCGCCTCCAATCTCTGGGAATCAACCTTGGTTCCCAGTTCCAGCCCCTCGAGAAAAGCCTCCATCTGGCTGACAGCCTTCTCGGGAACAAGTCGGGCCAGATCCGCGATCCCATTCCTTAATCCCTCCAGAACCCCCGTTCTACCCAGCAGGTCTTCAGCCAGGGCATGCCCCTCCTCTTCCCTCTGCCGCACGAGGTTGTCCAGGGCGACCTCCGTAGTGGAGAGAATGGCCTCAGCGGTTCCCTCAAGACTGGTGGGACTCTCTTTCTGAAAGACCTCGGGGATGGTCAGGAGGTGTTCCAGCCTGACGCTGTCGTTCACAATATGGGCTATCTCAGCCAGGGTCTGCGCCGCCTGCCTCGCGTGTTCCAGATCAACAGTCAGTGAACCCGGTCTTTCCTCGAGGGTAATAAAGACGTCCACCTTCCCCCGTGCGCACCTGCTCTTCACAGCCCTCCTGAGCCTCTGGTCAAGGTGCAGGAACTCCCTCGGGGCCCGCAGACCAATCTCCAGGTAGCGGTGATTAAGAGACCGTATCTCCACGGTGATGGTACCACCGGGACCATCCTCCTCTGCCCTCCCGAAGCCGGTCATGCTCCTTATAGGGCCCCCTTCAACGCCTTCCTTCACCACCTCTGCTCTCCTCCTTTAAGATCTTTCTCACC
>JBFFDD010000194.1:0-5192 GCA_041559575.1 bacterium | reverse complement strand
GGCTCCATTTTATCGCGCCACGCCCGATAGACGCAGTAGCCGAGGGTACACCCGCCGTACAGAATGCCGGCGCCGATCCCGGCGATGAACAGGGCGCCCACGGATGTGGCCGTGATAGCACCGTATACGATCATGGTGATGCTCGGGGGGATGAGGATTCCAAAGGTTCCCGCGTGGGCGATCAGCCCGGTGCTCAGGGCCGGCGAGTAGCCCCGCTTTCTCATCTCCGGGATGCCCACCCCGCCGATGGCCGC
Source organism: bacterium (assembly GCA_041559575.1). Classification (GTDB taxonomy): domain Bacteria; phylum BMS3Abin14; class BMS3Abin14; order BMS3Abin14; family BMS3Abin14. The sequence goes on along the minus strand of JBFFDD010000194.1, from coordinate 4,938 downwards.
GGCGGTGGCCGGACTCGACCCGCACAGGGCGGCGAAAATTCCGCACCCGACCATATTGGCGATCCCAAGGCCGCCGGGGATCCTGTGCAGCCATTTGTGCAGTGTCTCGTAAAGGTCCCGGCTGGCATTGGACGCGGCGATGGGGGCGCTCAGGAAGATGAACAGAGGAATGGCCAGAAGGGCGAAACTGTCCATGCTGCCGTACAGGACATAGGGAACGGTGGACAGCGTGTGGGGTGAGAAGATGAGGATAAAGGTAAGGGAGATGCCCGCCAGCCCGGCCCATATGGGTATTCCGGACATGAGGACCAGAAAAGCGCTGCCGAACAGCAGTATGGCCATGGTGGTATCACTCAATGGGGCTCTCCTCCCGGTTGTCCTTTTCGGGATCCCCGGTCTCGGCCTTGCCGTCGGGGATGTCGAGCCCGCGCAGTTCGGATCGCTCGACCTCCTCCGAGATCTTCCCCTTGAGCAGTCCGGCGATCTTCTCGCCGATATATACAAGGTACTGCAGAAAAAGAAGGGTCATCCCCAAAGGGAGAAACAGGTAAGGGATCCACAGGGGCGGACCCCACAGGGACTCGGAATGCTCCTTGTACTTGACCGATTCCCACCACATGGGCCACGAGTACCACGCCAGGATGACCACCAGGACACACGCCAGTATGGAAACGATGATGAGGACCACGGATCTCACCCGGGGGGAGAGGTGGATGATCACCAGGTCCACGTTGAGGTGATGCTCTTTCCTCTGGACGAACGGGGCCCCCACGAACACCGCAAAGATGAGGAGGAATACGGACGCCTCGATCTGCCAGATGGTGGAGACGCCGAACACTTTTCGGACAACGACCCCTTCGGTCACAATAAAGGCCGCGGCAACAATACATATTGCCGCGACCCATCCAGTGAGAAAACTCAGACCGTTAATAAGCCATACAAGTCTTTTGACCAGCTGTCTCATTCTTCCCTATTTCATGGCATCCAGGGCCAGATCCAGGAGTTCCTGTCCGCCTTCCACGTTTTCGGCGAAATCCTTCCAGGCCGTTTTCTGGGCAAACTCCAGCCACGCGTTGAACTCGGCCTCGGTCATGTAGTGCATGTCAACACCGGCCTTGGTGTATTCCTCGATCAGTTTATCCACCAGGGACTTGAAGTTCTGGTAGACCCAGTTCTCGTGCATCCACTCGGCCACCTCCTGGAAGACCTTCTGCTGGTCGGCCGACAGCCGGTTCCATGTCTTTTCCGAGATGATGAGGTTCTCGGCCATGTACCAGATGGAGTAGTCCCTCGGGATGTTGATGTATTTGAGGACCTCATACAGCCTGTAGGAGACGAAGGACGCCGAAGAGGTCAGCATGGTGTCCAGGACGCCGGTGGACAGGGCGTGATAGGTCTCCGAGGAGGGCATGCTGGTGATGGAGGCTCCGGCCTGCTGCATCATGAACTCGAACTTCTTGCCCGCTGCCCGCAGCTTGGTTCCCTTGACGTCACCGGGGACCTTGATCTGCTTGACCTTGCTGCCCACACCACCGTCAAACCAGGCCCAGACGAGGTTGCGAACACCATTATTCAGCATCAGCCCTTCGACCTTCTTGCCGATGGGCTTGTCCTTCCAGGTGATGCCCTGCCGGATGTTGGCCACCGAACACGGCATGAGGGTGATGGAGAGCTGGGGGACCTTGCCGGACGCATAGTCGAGTGGGAAAACCGACATGTCCAGGGCGCCCTTGCGCAGAGCGTCCCACTGCTCCCTCGGCTTGAAAAGCGACTTGGCCGGATAGTACCGGAAGGTGATCTCACCGTTGGTCTTCTCGGTGACCATGTCCCCAAAGACCCGGGCCATGCGGTCCCGAACGTCGCCGGCGGCGAACTGATGGGAGACCTTCAGTTCGATCGGCCTGGCGTCCGCCGGACCTGGCGACACGAGAAATACACCCGCCAGAAACAGCACCGCGATCATTCCTGCCATGGTTTTTTTGTACTTGTTCATCACCGCCTCCTTCTCGAGTTAAAGTTGCCGGGACAAACGGCTGAGAAAACCAGCCCCTTGATGACCTCCGGATTCCCGGCCTGGAATTAGTACGGATTAAACGGTTGCCCCTCCCACAGAGAAAAACCGTGCCCGTATTATAATTACCAAACAATGTTATGGCAATTAGAACATAGGTAACCCCTTGAAAAACGTGTGAAAAATGGAGCAATATTGATGGAGCGGGATGATGGAGAGTGGAATCTGAGCCCTAGGGGCTAAGAGATAGGTGATAGGTAAAATCAATCCTAAGTGCTATGTGCTAAGAGATAAGTTAATAAGCAGTTTACTTATCACAGATCACTTATCCCTTAGAACTATGGTTTCTTTTCCAATTTCTAATCTCTATTTTCCATTTTCTGTTTTCTTTTCCCCATACATCTTCCTGTCGGCCTCCCTGGTCAGGTCCTCGAGGGACACCGGGGCCTCGGGATCGAACTCGGCGACGCCGATGCTCACCGACAGGGTGTAATCCTTTCCGACCTTCCTGTTCTGCTCATTCACGTTATCCCGGACCCGGCCGACGATGAGATCGCGGTGGACCAGGGAGGATTTGGGCAGAAAGGCGGCGAACTCGTCCCCGGCGTACCGGCTGACAATGTCCGAGGCCCGGAAGGAGTTCCGGAGGGCCTCGGCCGCCAGCTTCAGGGCGGCATCGCCCTCCTCGTGGCCGAAGCGGTCGTTGATCCCCTTTAAATCATCCAGGTCGAAGAACAGGAGCAGGGCTTTCTGGCTGAACCTCCCGATCCACTCCATCTGCTGGCCGGCCAGTGCGAAAAAGGCCCGCCGGTTGTTCAGGCCGGTCAGCTCGTCGACCAGGGCAAGGTTTCTTAACTCCTCCACCTGCCGCTGCTTCTGAACGAAAAACATGTTCAGCGATCCCATCAATGCCAGGCCGAGCAGCCATACCATGACAAGAACCATCCCCAACTCCAGCCGGAAGATGGCCATGGACCGGACGAGGTCCCGGGCCGGGAAGGTGACGCTGATGCCCCCCCTTATGTCCCCCGGTTCATATCCCTGCCGGGCGTGGCAGGTCAGGCAGGATTCCTCGACGAGGAGCGGTTCCATGTACCGGAAAGACCTCTCATCTCCGGCCTTGTCAAAAAATTCCGCCAGGTAGTCGGTCCCCCCCTCGAACGTCCTCAGCGCCCCCTCTTCCCACGGAAGCGGCTTGTTTCCGGGATTCAGTGGCTTAAGGCTGGTGATGTGGATGACGACGCCGCGCCTCTGCCGGCCGATCTCGGCGATCTTCCGGGTCATGTAGGCGGGGTTGACCAGGGTCAGCTTCCGGCCGTCGGTGGTCACCAGGTCCCGGCCGGGGACATCGAGGTAGGGGTTAGGTTGGGTGGCCTCGTCGACCTCGACGTAGACGCCGCCGTGGGCGGCGTTCCAGCTGCGGGCGTCCACCACCTGCTGGAACAGGGCCCGGGCCTGGGCGAGGGCCACCCGCCGGGTGTCCTCTTCGTCCATCCTGACCAGCTGGCCGTAAACGAGGAAGAGGACCGCTGTCCAGATGATCGCTATGGCTGGGACGAGGAGGCGGCGCATAAAACAAGGTTAAAGGATAAAGGTTAAAGGGGAAAGGGGAAAGAAGCTGTGGCAAGGGCTGAGGACTGGGAACAGAGAGGTGATACGCTCGAATTTACGACTTTTCGACTGATCGACTCAACGAAGGGCCGGATCATCCGCATTGTCGGATGGTCGCTTCCTCGCCCCGTCGCCCAGTCGCCCGGTCGCATTCTCGTTCCGTCGCCCTGTCGCCCCCTCGTTCCCTCGCCCCGTCGCCCAATCTCCCCGTCACCCCGATACTCCGACACCCCGATACCCGTATTCCTCCTTTCCCCCTCCCCTTTGACACCGCATAAAACCCTGTTATACTTTTCACAGTGCAGCCTTTCGCCGGGGGGAGACGGTGGATTTCGGGGGAAAAGGTACTCAAATCTGAAAAGACAGGCCCGGCCTCCTTTCAGGAGGTCCGGGCTTTTTCTGTTTGTACGACGGTATTCGACATACATAGGGATCATATGCCGAAAGGGGGAGCTATATGAAGAGTACCCTGACGAGAATTTCTGTTTTTTCGCTTACAGTTATCCTCGGCTTTTCGCTGGGAGCTACAGCCATGGCGGGGGTGCCGCCCGACGTCGTGAAGGGTCCCGATCTGGCCAGGATCCAGGTTCCCTTCATCGAGAACCGGGGCCAGGTCCACGAGGATGTGGCGTTTTACGCCCGCACCTTCGGGGGAACGCTCTTCGTCACCCGTGATGGGGAGATGGTGCTGTCAGCCTTAACTTCCGACAAAACAGGACAAAAGCCGGTCCTTGTCCGTGAGAAACTTGTCGGCGGAAAGGATGCCCGCATCACCGGTGTTGAATCGTCCAACACTAAAGTAAGTACCTTTATCGGGAATGATCCCACCAAATGGCAGCGGAATCTACCCACCTTCTCATCAATCGGTCTGGGAGAGGTTTACGAAGGTGTCGAACTGAGGCTCAAAGCTTACGGGAAAACCGTGGAGAAAGTCTTCTCCGTAAAACCCGGCGGCAATCCAGCGGATATAAGGACGGTGGTTTCTGGAGTTGATTCACTTGCAGTAAAAACGGATGGAAAACTCATCCTCCGGGTCGGCAGGGATCTGATCTTCTATTCCAAGCCGGTCGCCTATCAAATTATCGATGGCACGAGGCATCCTGTCATCGCAGCCTACTCTATTGAAGGAGATCAATATTCCTTTACCATTGGCGAATATGACAGGACGAAAGAACTCAGAATCGATCCCCTGCTGACCGCCTCCTACTTGGGGGGAGCTGGCGGAAACGACCGCGGCCAGGGCATCGTTGTTCATCCCACCAGTGGTGACATCTATGTCGCTGGGTATACCTGGTCGGCCGACTTCCCAAACGTCT
>JBFFDD010000193.1:0-5209 GCA_041559575.1 bacterium | reverse complement strand
GGAGGGGAAGAGGGAAATGACCGCCCGGGAATATATGTCGGGATACCGGGTTGTGGTGGGGGAGCGGTTTGGGGAATATAGAACCGACTTTGAAAATTGAAAATTTGAGATTGGAACCGGAAACCTGGTACTAGAAACATGGAACCTGAAACTGACTCCCATCTGAGCTCCAAACCCCGCAAGAGGTTATTCCTGGGCCTGCTGCTGGCCATGGAAGTGGTGATCATCCTCGGCGTTTTCCTTCTGTGGTACATTCCCCACAAGGGATTTGAGGCCTTGGGCACCGGCCTTACCGAGACCATCGGGTGGATATTCCTGATTCTCCTGCTTCTGTTCAGCTGCGGCATTTTTCTTCTCGTCGCGGCTATCGTCAGGGGCAAGGAGATTCCCGGCACCAAAAGACTGCGGGGAATGCTGATCCGGTATTTCCTCCCCCTGATCATGGGCATCGGCAGGCTGTTTGGGATCCCAAAGGACGATATCCGCCGATCCTTTATTGAGATCAACAACGAACTGGTCCGTTCTGAGGCTCGAAAGGCTCCTCCCAGGAGGGTCCTGATCCTCATGCCCCACTGCATTCAGAGGGATGTCTGCCCTTACCGTATAACGGTGGATGTCCGGAACTGCAAAAACTGCGGCAAATGTGACTTTTCCGAACTCACTCAGATCGCTGAGAGGCTCGGGGTCGAGATGACCGTCGCTACAGGGGGTACCCTGGCCAGACGGGTCGTTGTGGAAACCAGACCGGAACTTATCGTCGGGGTCGCCTGCGAGAGGGATCTCTCCAGCGGGATTGCAGACACCTATCCCATCCCCGTGCTCGGAGTACTCATCCAACGACCCGAGGGCCCTTGCCTTAACACACGGGTCAGCGTCGGCAAAGTCCAGGATGCCCTCGAACATTTCCTTCCGGAAGGGGCCAGGGCCCGTGGCGGCAAAACCGCACAGACATCGCTATCCTGAGACCGCCAGGGAAACCGCCTGCCGAATCCTGGTTGACTGGGAGAGAGGGAAGGGACCCCTGGAAAGGATCCGGGATACCGCCCTCGCGAGGACACTCCCCTCCAGCCTGGACAGGGCCCTGATCATGGAACTGACCCAGGGCGTCCTGCGCCATCGCCTCATCCTTGACCATTGGATTCAGGGAATGCTGGATCGTCCCGGTCGGGCCTTACCTGTGGCCGTGCAGACGGCCCTGCGGATCGGGATCTACCAGATCATGTTTCTTCAGAAGATCCCCATCCACGCCGTTGTCGCCGAAACGGTCAACCTCGTGAAAACCCCTCGTTACGGGGGGTTCGCCTCCCTTGTCAACGCCGTCCTGCGCAAGGCCGCCAAGGGGCCGCCGCCCCTGCCCCGCGAGGGGAAGGATCCTGTGGCCCATCTGGCGCTGCTGACTTCCGCCCCGCGATGGCTGGTGGAGAAGCTCATCGAGTCCAGGGGGGCTGGTGAGGCCAAGGCTGTCCTTCAGGCCATCAACCGGCCGGCACCCCTGACTCTGCGGGTCAATACATTGAGAGCCGATCGTGACTTCCTCATGGAAGAGCTGAGAAAGCAGGGGCTGGCAGCCATACCTGGAGCCCTGTCACCGTGGTCGGTCATACTTGAATCCGGAAAGGCCCCTTTCGAAATAACCTCCTTTCAACGCGGGTTATGCACCGTCCAGGATGAAGGCGCCCAATTGATAGCGCCACTTCTTGAAGCGAAGCCAGGGCAGACCATCATTGACGCCTGCGCTGCCCCGGGGGGAAAAGCCGGACATCTTGCCCAGCTCATGGAGGACGAAGGAACCATACTGGCAGTGGATAGAAGTGCTCCCAGAATGGGGATGATGATCAAGGCTCTCAAGAGGCTTGGTGTCCGGTCGGTTCGGCCGTTAGTGGCCGATGTCCGGAACCTGTCAAACCTCCTGAGAACCCCTGTGAGCGGGATTCTTCTGGACTCACCGTGTTCCGGTACAGGGGTCCTCCGGCGTCACCCGGAAGGTAAATGGAAAAAGGATCCGGCAACCATAGCCGACCTTGCCCGGCTGCAGGGCCAATTTGTTGAAACCGCCTCAGAAGCATTAATCACCGGGGGGCACCTTCTCTACACCACCTGCTCCTTTCTCAGGGAGGAGAACGAGGATGTGATCGATCGCGTCCTGAGCAGAGGTGAACTCTCCCTGGTAGACCTGCGGAAGGGGCGGGACCTGCCACCCGACCTTTTTACCGAAAGAGGGGAATTGAGAACCTGGCCCCACCTGCACAACTGCGACGGTTTCTACGCCGCCCTGTTGAAAAAGGAAAAATAGGGATTCCTGTGTTAGAGTGTGGGCTCGTATCTATCGGCATTGGGAACTAGGGACCGAGAACCAGGAACTGTTCAGTGATGACCCGCTTAGGCCTGATCGGAAGAATCATCCTGCTCGCCACGGCAATGATGCTGGCCACGGCTTTGAGTGCCTGGGTCGTGTTCACATTCCTGACCAGAGGAGGGGAAGTTCCGGTGCCGGACCTGACGGATCTCGGCCTGGAGGAGGCCCTGCAGTTGACCAGCCAGAGTGAGCTCGGCCTCAGGATCTCCTCAACCGGCTTTGACCCCTCCGTTCCCCTCGGTCATATCATCTCCCAGGATCCCAATCCCGGGATCCGCACGAGGAAAAACCGCATCGTCAAAGTGGTCGTCAGCAGAGGAACCCCGACGGTTTACGTCCCCAATCTGACCGGCCTGAAAATGCGCAGAGTAGAACTTCAGCTGTCTCAAGCGGGGCTTGAAGTGGGACATGTTTCCCGAACACATCATCCCGATGTGGAGCCCGGAGCGGTGATCACCCAAAATCCGGCACAGGGTCAGTTCGTCGCCCGGAGCGAGAAGGTCGACATCCTGATCAGCGAGGGAGACTGGAGCCTCACCTATGTACTGCCTGACTTTACAGGCTTTCCCGCCGAAGATGTCCTCATCACACTCAGGCAGTTGGGCCTCAAGACAGGCCGCCTGATTGAAGTGGAGTCCAGGGAGCTTCCCCCGGGCACCGTAACCTCGCTGCAACCCCCTGCTGGAAGTGCGGTCACCCAGGGGCAGACCATCCACCTGACGGTCACCACGATGCCCAAAAGAAGACCCTCCTCTCCGGTCATCCTGTACGGCTACAAGGCCCCACCCGGCCTCCTGGACCGCCAACTGAAATTAATTCTGCTCCCGGAGGAAGGCGAGGAATCGGTTCTCTTCGAGGACATCGTGCCCGCCGGAACATCGGTCACCGTGCCGGTAGCCATTCCGGAACCCGGGGTTCTGAAGGTCTATGTGGACGGATCGCTGCTGGAGGAGAAGGAAGTACCTTGAAAAAAGTGGCACTAAGTACTAAGTACTAGGTACCGACTTTCGATCCCTCAATTCACCGAACCGTCATCGAAATAACTGAACGTCGTGAAAGGTTGACCGTGAGCCCGAAAGAAAACAAGGAAGTCCTGATCGCTCCCTCTCTGCTTTCCGCCGATTTCGGCCGGCTCTGCGATGAGATCCAGGCGGTGGAAGCGGCTGGTGCGGACATCATTCACCTGGATATCATGGACGGTCATTTCGTCCCCAATATAACCATTGGACCAGGTGTTATCTCCGCGGTGCGCCGGTGCACCGACCTGCCCTTCGATTGCCACCTGATGATCGAGAAACCTGATCTTTACATCCCGGCTTTTGCCGAGGCGGGTGCTAACATGATCAGTATTCACATGGAGACCTCAGTCCACCTGCATCGTTCGCTGAACCTTATCAGGGAACAGGGCGTTCAGGCGGGTATCGTCCTCAATCCGGCTACTCCCATCGCATCCCTTCGCTACATCCTGGGCGAGTTCGATTACATTCTCCTAATGAGCGTCAACCCCGGGTTCGGCGGACAGGCATTTATCCCTTCATCCGTAGACAAAGTCCGCGATCTGAAAGACCTTATCAAGGGGTTGGACCCTCAACCGGCCATCGAGGTCGATGGGGGGATCGGCCCGGAAAACGCCAGAGAGGTCATTGAAGCCGGTGCCAGCATCCTGGTCGCCGGATCCGCGATCTTCAACCGGCCTCCTTACGAGGAAGCCATCGCCGCTCTGAAGTCAGGGGCTGTTCGTACCTAGTCATATGGATTTTTTGGACATCATCTGGCTGCTCTTTATCGTTTCGGCCCTTTCCCCTCTGGTCCAGAGGAGGCTTCTGGAATCCAGACGGCTCTCCACGATGCGTCGGATCGAGGAGTCAAGAGGTACCCGGTTGATCGCCCTCATCCATCGCCAGGAGACCCTCAGCCTTTTCGGTTTCCCGCTCATGAGGTATATCGACATTCAGGATTCGGAGGAGATCATCCGTGCGGTGAAGATGACCGACGATTCCATTCCCATCGATATCATCCTGCACACGCCGGGCGGTCTGGTTCTGGCCGCCGAGCAGGTGGCCCATGCCCTTCTCAAACACCCTTCGAAGGTCACGGTGTTCATACCCCACTACGCCATGTCCGGTGGCGCCCTGGTAGCTTTATCCGGCGATGAGATCATCATGGATGAAAACGCGGTGATGGGCCCTGTTGACCCTCAGGTCGGCAAATACCCTGCTGCGTCCATCATCCAGGCGGCCGAGAGCAAACCCATCGACAAGGTCGATGACGAGACCCTCATCCTGGCCGACATCAGCCGTAAGGCCATGAAGCAGGTGCGCCGCTGCGTGGAGACCATACTCGCTGAGAAGATGACGGCACCCGAGGCCGCCAAGCTGGCCCGTATCCTGACCGGCGGAAAGTGGACCCACGATTACCCCATCACCCTGGAAGAGGCACGCTCCATCAACCTGCCGGTCTCCACCGGGATACCCGATGAGATCTTTCATTTCATGACCCTTTTCCCTCAGCCGGCGGCCCGGAGGCCTTCGGTCCAGTACGTTCCCCTTCCCTACCGGGAAGCTCCCGACGGCAAGGGGAAGTAAAAACAGTGCTGAGTTCTGAGAGATAAGTGCTGAGAACTGGGAAATTATTAAAAGCCCTGCGTCACCGCAGGGCTTTTTAATTCTGATTTCTGAAAACCTATTACTTTGTACTTTTCACTTTGTACTGCTCCTAAGGCATCCCGGCGATCATCCCTCTGACCTGGTCGGCCTGCGGTCCCGAGGGGACAAGCCTGAGGAAGTCCTCGAAGGCCTTCTTGGCCCCCGCAGTGTCATTAAAATCATAATAGAGGACGATACCCAGGTTCAT
>JBFFDD010000192.1:0-5227 GCA_041559575.1 bacterium | reverse complement strand
TGGAGGGGGCGAATCGTTTTGGAACTTGACCTTTCCCAGTTGATTTAATATGAGTGTAAGAACTGTTTATTATGGCAGATACTAGGCTGATCTCTTTTACTTCCGCCGGCCAGGATTTCGCTGTTCCGATCAGTTCCGTTAGAGAGGTTGTTCGGGTTGATTCGGTGGAGCCGGTCCCGGGAAGCAGGTCTCCCCTGGAGGGAATCTATGTATACCGGGGCAGCCAGATTTTACCGGTTTTCTCTCTGCCGGAGATCTTTGGAGTGGTATCCGGCGGTCAGGAAAACCTGTTGATGGTAGTGGACATCGAAGGCGAGACCCTCGGATTCCGTATCGAAAGGATAGGTGGAGTCGCCGATACTCCGCCCGTGGGCGAGGTCGAGGAATACAGCGGGGATTTACAGATAGATCCCGGTGCCATTAGAGGCGTGTGGAAGAGCCCGAGGGGAGCATTCCTCCTCCTTCGTTTAAATACAGTATTCGGCCCCTATATTGCCTGACCATGTCCCGGAACCGTTCCGGGCTGTATGATAGATCAACACGCAGTCCCCCTGACCCTGGAGGAGGGGAGGAGTCGAGATGAAAAAGATCCTTGTAGCTGACGACAGCGTTACGATTCAGAAGGTCATCGCTCTTACATTCGCTGAGGAGCCCTACGACATCCAGTCGGTGGGCAGTGGTTCCGATGCCCTGGAGAAGATGAAACAGTGGCGTCCGGATCTCGTTCTGGCTGATGTCATCATGCCTCAGGTTAATGGTTATGAGCTCTGTCGAGCCATTAAGGAGAATGAGGCTACCAAGGATATCCCTGTTCTCCTCCTGGCTGGCACCTTCGAGGCTTTCGATGAGGAAGAAGCGAAAGCGGCTGGGGCCAACGATTTTATTACCAAACCCTTTGAATCTTCTGAGCTGATCGATAAAGTCAGGGCTCTCTCGGGAGATATCGGAGCTGGGCCGGAACCCGAGCCAGCCACCATGACCCCTCCGGAGGAACCTGTTACTGAACCTGAAGGGTTGCCGGTTGAGGATCAACCGATCCCGGCGGCGGAAACGATTCAGCCTCCTCCCGCGTCCGTCCCGTCCCCGGATGTACCGGAACAACCGTCACAACGGTCCGTCTCCGAAGCCAGTGTGGTTCAGGCGGAGCCGGACATCTGGGATATCCTCAGCGAGGCCGATGAGGGCCAGGGCGATGTTGAATCGGCCCACCCGGCCATGGGACGCATGGATGACAAGGAGGTCGTCGATTTCGGAAGTTTTGATGTCGGATTGGATCGGGAATCTCAAAGGGTCGAGGAAGAGCCGTTCTCAGCCCCTTCGGCCGCTGATGACCAGGATTCCCAAACTCCGGTTCCAGCGGGACCATCTGCTGCGTCAATGGATCAGGGAATAACCGAGAGGAGCCGGGTAGAGGAGCGGGAAAGGGACTTTTTTGGATTTGAGACGGAGGCAATCGAGCTTACTCCGGACGAGGCTGTCATGGATGAGGCTATCGAGGAGGTGACCTTTGAGATAGAGCCTCCAGCGGCTCAGTTTGAACCGGAAGGGACTCCTTCTCCGGAGCCGGCCATTGAATTTACAGAACCGCACGAAGGGGGCTTTGAACCACCCGTCGAAACGATGGCATCCGATACCTTCACACCACCCCCGTCAGAACCGGAAAAGGAGATCGTGACATCGCCGATGATGGACCTGGAGCCGGCCTCATTGGTTGATGAATTCGCGACGGAGGAGCCGGCAGCACCCCCGGCCCCATCGCAAACTCCTCCGGAACCATCCGCAATATCGGATGTGCCTTCAGGTGAGGGATTTTTGCCGGGTGAGAGCACACCATTCCAGATTCCTCAGGCCGAGGATGCCGACATGAAGCCCTCTCCGGAACCCCCCAAGACCGGACAGGAACCCGTCGCGCCCGCACCAGCCGTGGAGGTGCCAAGCCCGCCACCGGAAGCCGATTTGTCCCGATTGGCAGCTGACGATCCGCGGATCGAGGAACTGGTCCGAAAAGCTGTTGAGGAAAAGGTGGAGAAGATCGTCTGGGAAGTTGTCCCGGAGATGTCCGAGGTGCTGATCAGGGAGGCTATAGAGAAGATCAGGAGCGGTTCCTGAATCCCATTGACATCTGAAAATCAGAGGGCTTGTGGGGAACCGTAAGCCCTCTTTCTGTATATGTGAACTATTCAATGCCATCAGCTGGATGTGCAGGCTGGATCGATACCAAAAAGAAGAGGGACCATAATGACCAGCAGCATGCCAAAGCATTTCAACCCGCCGGAATCGGAAAAGTCCTGGTACGATTTCTGGTTGAAGGCCGGCTATTTCCACGCCGATGAAAAATCCGCCCTGGATCCCTACACCATCGTCATCCCTCCACCCAACGTCACCGGTTCCCTCCACATGGGCCACGCCCTCAACAACACCATACAGGACATCCTGATTCGATACAGGAGGATGGACGGGTACGAGGCCTTGTGGATGCCCGGAACCGATCATGCCGGCATAGCCACTCAGAACGTGGTGGAAAAGGAACTGGCTGACCAGGGTGTGGACAGACATCACCTCGGCCGTGAACAGTTTGTGGACAGGGTGTGGGAGTGGAAGGAAAAGTACGGCGGCGTCATCCTGGAACAGCTCCAGAGATTGGGTTCATCGTGTGATTGGGTTCGTGAAAGATTCACCATGGATGAGGGACTTTCAAGAGCCGTGAGAGAGGTGTTTGTTCGGTTATACAGGGAAGGGTTTATCTACCAGGGTGACTACATCACCAATTGGTGTCCCAGGTGCCATACGGCCCTTTCCGACCTTGAGGTGGAGCATCACGAAAGGAAAGGAAAACTCTACCATCTCCGCTACCCGGCGGTGGATGGAAGTGGAGAGGTAGTGGTCGCCACCACCCGTCCGGAGACCATGCTGGGGGATACTGCCGTCGCGGTTCACCCTGAGGATGAACGTTACGAAGACCTCCATGGTCGTACGTTTAACCTCCCCCTGACCCACCGGGAAATACCCCTCATCAATGATACCTTCTGCAACATGGAGTTCGGGACCGGTGCTGTCAAAGTAACGCCGGCTCACGATCCGAACGACTTCGAGATCGGTGAGCGGCACGACCTTCCCAAGATCACCGTCATCTCACTGGAAGGCACCATGACCCATGAGGCCGGGGAGAGCTACGAGGGGCTCGACAGGTACGCCTGCCGCGAGAAAGTCGTTCACGATCTCAATGAACAGGGGTTCCTGGTGGGGTCGGAGGATTATGAACACTCCGTAGGGCAGTGTTACCGGTGCCAGACGGTCATCGAGCCCATTATTTCGAGACAATGGTTCGTCAGAATGAAAGATCTGGCCCAGCCTGCCATCGAGGCGGTTGAAGATGGGCGGATTCAGATCTATCCGGAAACGTGGAAGAAGACCTATTACGAGTGGATGAACAACATCCGGGACTGGTGCATTTCCAGGCAGATCTGGTGGGGCCACCGGATTCCTGTCTGGACCTGTACCGGATGCGAGGAGATCCTCGTTGACGTCGATGAGCCGGTGTCCTGCCCGAAGTGCGGAACCGGGGAGCTGCATCAGGAGGATGATGTCCTGGATACCTGGTTCTCATCAGCCCTGTGGCCTTTTTCCACCATGGGATGGCCGGAAGATACCGGCACTCTCAGGAAATTCTATCCCACCAGCTGCCTGGTAACCGGTTTTGACATCCTTTTTTTCTGGGTGGCCAGGATGATCATGATGGGCATGAAATTCATGGGGGATGTCCCGTTCCGGCATGTCTACATTCACGCGCTGGTCAGGGATGCCGATGGACACAAGATGAGCAAGTCACGGGGCAACGTTATCGATCCTTTGGTCATGATCGACAAGTACGGGGCGGATGCCTTTCGTTTCACCCTTGCCGCTTTTGCGGCCATGGGGAGGGACGTCAGATTGGCCGAGGACCGTGTCGAGGGGTACCGGAACTTCGTCAACAAGATCTGGAACGCCTCCAAACTGGTCCTTCAATATCTCGACGGAGTGGAGGGGGACCAGATAATCGACCCGCCCATGGCCAAGGAGATCCAGAACCGGTGGATCAGAAGCAGGCTGTCCTTCGTCATCGGGTCTGTAAGAGATGCTTTTGATTCCTACCGGTTCAACGATGCCGCCGGCTCTATCTACCAGTTTTTCTGGCACGAGTTCTGCGATTGGTACCTGGAGCTGGCCAAACCGTCCTTCTACGGCGACAAAGGAGAGGACAGCCTTAAGGAAACCGCCATTACGGCGGCTAACGTCCTGGAGACGAGCCTTCGCCTCCTTCATCCCCTCATGCCTTTCCTTACCGAGGAGATCTGGCAAAGGCTCCCAGTGAAGGGCGACAGTATCATGATCGCCTCTTTCCCTGTTGCCGATACGGCGGATCGGGATATTGAGGCCGAAGAGTCCATGGGTGTGGCCACCGATCTTATCACCGGAGTTCGAAATCTGAGGACAGAGAGCGGTATCAAGCCCTCGGAGAGGATCCGTGCCTCAGTGGTTTCTGACGATGACGCCTTTTCCGAAATTGTCAGGGTGCTGAAAAAGGACATCGAACGCCTTGGCCGCCTGGAGAGCCTCGAGCTCGATCATGTCGGCCCTATACCAGAAGGGGCGGCGACGGCGGTGGTGAAAGGGCAGGTCCTGTTCATAAACCCGGAAACCGAGGTCGATGCCGAAGCGGAAAGGGTCAGACTGTCCAAGGAACTCGAAAAAGTCGTGGCCGAGCTAAAGAAGGTGAATGGGAAACTCTCAAACTCGCAGTTTCTCCAGAAGGCCCCTCCGGAGGTGGTGGAGAAGAACCGTGCTATTCAGGCGGACCTGAATATCCAGAAAGGTAAATTACAGGAAAACCTGGAGAGTTTAGGGAAGTAGTATGGATCAACCAGTGTGAGATTCAGAGTTTGACGTTTGAGGTTTTGAAAGTGGGGAGAGTGGAGTTTTGGCGGCGGCCGCCCTCCGATCAAACTCAACCAGCAACCTATGCCGAGTGGTGCACAACCACCAGCCAAAACCCTTCAACCGAAGATTGAGGTAACAATGCCTGGATTCCCTTCTATCGTCAGCAGACTTATCGATCTTGCCATCGAGGAGGACCTGGGGCCGGGAGATGTGACAACTAAGGCCCTGGAGCTGGAGGGATTTGTCGCTTACGGCCGTATCGTTGCCCGTGAACCGTGTATCGTGTGCGGCCAGGATGTCGCCTCAGAGG
>JBFFDD010000191.1:0-5282 GCA_041559575.1 bacterium | reverse complement strand
CTGCCACCGAGACCGCGACTATCAGGGCCGTTATTCAGTAAGTCCTCCTGGTGACCTGAAGTCGCATGGATAGACAACTGAACAGGATCCTGCGCGTTTTGCGCTTTGCTGTCCACCCAATGGGTGGGACAGGGGATCAGTGCGTTCGAAAATCTATCAATACCTCCTTAACCAGCCGGCGGAAGGACCGAATGGCCCTTCCGCCGGCCCTGTGCGCGCCTGCCGTCCCGCGTTTTCTGCGGGGCCGCAGGCCCATACAGGTCCTGTTTGTCCTGTTGCTGGCCTGTCTGATCCCAGCGGCGGTCTGGGCGGTGCCGCCCGGGACGGTCATCAACAATACCGCCCAGGCGGACTTCGTCCTCAACAGCGTCAATGTGACGGCCCTGTCCAACACGGTGACGGTGGTCACCACCGGCACGCCGTCGACCATCGAACTGTTCCGGTACGCTCCCTCGTCGCCGAGCACCACGCTGACGGTCCTGACCACCGACTATTTCCGCGCCGCGGCGGGCACCTTTGTCACGCCTCCCTCCCCGCCGACGGACGCCTCCGGCGGCCCCATCCCCGTGGGCGGCCCTCTTCCCCTGGCGACGGGGACCGTATTCGCCCAGGGTGAGCCGCTGTTCATCATGGTGGAGGATCTGGACCAGAACCTCGATTCCCTCACCGCCGACGCCATCACGGTTACTATTGACGGTCCTGCCGGCCAGGATTCGGAGATCGTCCGGCTGGTGGAGACCGGCCCCGACAGCGGCCGGTTCACCGGCTATCTCCAGTCGGGCCCGAACCCCATCGTTCTGCGCGACGGAACGCTGCAGATCGCCGTCGGGGAGCAGGCGTCGGTGCAGTACAGTGACCCCGATGGGGGGGACGTCTCGGCCCTGAGCGCCTTTTTCGGTTCTCCCGGATCCCTGTTCGTGGCCTACTCGGCCCTCCGGTCAAGCGCAGCGGTGGGCGATTTCCTGCCCTATTCGGCCGCGGTGTCCAACGCCACCGGGTCCACCGCCCCCGGCACTGTGATCACGGTGGTCCTGCCACCCGGGCTGCGGTACCAGTCCGGATCGGCGAGGTTCAACGGTGCTCCTTTGGCCGGCCCTGTTATCGCGGCGGAGGGCCGGGCCCTGGCCTTCAGCGTCGGGGACATCCCCACGGGCACCACCGTGCGGATCAGCCTCGTCGCCGAGGTGGGCCCAGGAGCCGGAAACGGCAAGGCTGTGAGTGTTGCCAGTGCCGCGGCGGGAGCCCTGGCCTCCAATTCGGCCGCTGCCACAGTGGCCATCACCGAGGACCTGTTCCGCAGCCGAAGCGTCCTCATGGGCCGGGTGCTGGCCGGTGCCAGCTGTGAGGAGGCCGGAGGCGGGGACAGCGGAAGCGGGCTGGAGGGCGTGCGCGTCTTCCTGGAGGACGGGACCTACGTCATCACCGACGGGGCGGGAAGGTACCACTTCGAGGGCATTCCGGCGGGCACCCACGTCCTGCAGATCGATCAGGACACCGTTCCGGAGGTGTACGAGTTCGCCCTGTGCGAGGAGAACACGCGATCGGCAGGCAATCCCGCCTCAAGGTTCGTGGACGTGAAGGGTGGGACTCTGTGGCGGGAGGACTTCCACCTGATCCTCAAGCCGAAGGTCCTGGGCAAAGCTGCCCTGGAGCTGAGAAGCGCCATGCATGAAGAAGGCCTCCAGTACCTGGTCCTCCTGGACAGGAGCGAGGTCCCCATCCGGAACCTGAGGCTGACCGTCCAGCTGCCGCCGGGCATGGAATACAGAACGGGGAGCAGCACCCTGGACGGTATGCCCCTGGAGGATCCGTCGGCATCCGATAATTTCCTCACCTGGCGGATCGCGGACATTTCCATGGACGCCGAGGGAGACCTGAGGTTCGAGACCGTGCCGATGGACGACTGGAGCTGGGCCGAGGGCAGGGAGACGGGTTTCACCCCCGAGAAGGTCAAGTACTCTCCTCAGAGGGTGGTGCGCGGTGAGATGACCGAGGTGGTCAGCCGGGCGGTGATGACCTTCGACACTCCCGACCAGAGGAACCAGAAGACACCGGTGCTGGAGAACGTCCTCATGAAGGTGTCGGAGGAGGACATCCTCCGCGCTCCGAAGTACGTCCTCCATCCCCGGTTCGACACCTTCAGCGCCGCTCTGACGGACGAGGACAAGGCCCAGCTGGATGCCCTGGCCAGGGAGATCGACCGGGACGAGGTGGTCCTGATCTACATCGAGGGGCACAGCGACAGCCAGCCCATCGCCGAGAGGAGCCGCCACATCTTCTCCGACAATTACGACCTGTCCATGATGCGGGCCCAGAGCGTCGGCCGGTACCTGGCAAGGGTCATGAACCTGCCTCCCTACATGTTCGCTTTCTCCGGCAAGGGCCCGGATGTTCCCATCGCCTCGAACAACACCGAGGCGGGCCGGGCCGTCAACCGCCGGGTGGAGGTCAGGGTGGTGAGCCAGACCGTGGTGCGCCGGACCTCTGTGACGCCGTTCCACGACAGGAAGCGGACCGAGGTCGTCACGGTGGGTCTCAGGCCGGGAGAGAAGCTCGAGTCCGAGGAGACGGAAGAGGCTGACAGGCGCGTAGCCAACCCTCTGAGGGATCTGTCCTGGCTGGAGACCGCTGATTCAGGCCTCGAGTGGATCTACCCGGGCGACGACTTCGCTCCGGCCATCCCCGCCGTCCACCTGGCGGTCAAACACCATCCGGGGTCGTCCATCAGGCTCCTGCTCAACGGCAGCGAGGTCAGCCCCCTGAACTTCGAGGGGACGGAGGTCAACCAGTTGAAGACGGCGGCCCTCAGCCTGTGGAGGGGCGTCAACATCCATGAGGGCGACAACATCTTCTCGGCCGTTGCCCTTGATGCGTCAGGGCAGGAGAGGAAAAAGATCGAGAGAACGATCCACTATTCCAGCCCCCCGGTGAATGCGGAACTGGTCACAGAGCTGTCACGGCTGATCGCCGACGGCCGGGAATCTCCCGTCTTTGCCCTGCGGCTGACCGACAGGGAAGGACATCCGGCCAGGAGGGGGATCATCGGCCAGTTCAAGGTGGACCCGCCGCATATGTCTCTGGAGGACCGTGACGATTCCCTGTCAGGGTCCGGCGGGGGATATTCCCGTTTCACCGTGGGTGAGGACGGCATCGCCCTGATCAGAATGGCTCCCACGGTCAGGACCGGAATGGCCACGGTGAGGGTGGTGTTGGGGGGAGGCGACAGGGAGATCACCGCCTGGCTGAACCCCGCCGCCCGGGACTGGATCCTGGTTGGCCTGGCGGAGGGCACTGTGGGCTACAACACGGTCAGCGGACACATGGAGGGCCTCGAGGACGCCGACATCGAGGAGGACTTCTACAGCGATGGGCGGGTGGCGTTCTTCGCCAAGGGGAGGATCAAAGGGGAGTGGCTCCTGACCATGGCCTTCGACAGCGGGAAAGACGAGGAGCAGGTGGGAGACAGCCTCCATTCGACCATCGATCCGGACACCTACTATACGCTGTACGGCGATAAAACGGACCAGGATTACGAGGCGGCGAGTGCGGAAAAGCTGTACCTGAAGATCGAGAGAAGACAGTTCTATGCCCTGTTCGGCGATTTCGACACCGATCTGACGGTCACGGAGTTGAGCCGTTACAGCCGGAGCCTGACCGGCCTGAAGGCCGAGATGAGGACCGATACCTACTCCTTCAACATCTTCGCTGCCGATACCGGCCAGGCCTTCATCAAGGACGAGATCCGGGGGGACGGAACCTCCGGCCTCTATCACCTGTCCCATGGGAGTGTGGTGATCAATTCCGACAAGGTCACCCTCGAGACACGGGACCGGTTCCGCAGCGAGGTCATCCTGGAGTCCAGGGAGATGAGCCGGCACATCGACTACGACATCGACTACCAGGCCGGGACCCTGTTCTTCAAGGAGCCGGTCAGCAGCCGTGACGCGGAATTCAACCCGGTTTTCATCGTGGTGGATTATGAGACCTCCTCTTCGCCTGAAAGCGATGTGACCTTCGGCGGCCGGGGCTCCATTCGGATCCCCGAGTCCGGCATCGAGGTGGGCGTCAGCGTCATCCACGAGGGCCAGGAGGGGCAGGAAGGGGACCTCGTGGGCCTGGATGTCACGGCTGCCGTTGGGAAAGGAACCGAGATCCGGGCGGAGGCGGCTGCCACGGACCGCGAGAGCCTGGGCACGAGCACGGAAGGTTCGGCCTATCTGATAGAGGCTTCTCACACCTCGGACAGATTTGAGGGTACTGTCTACCTGAGGGAGCAGGAGGCTGAATTCGGTCTCGGCCAGCAGAGCGGGAGTGAGACAGGGACCCGCAAGATGGGGCTGGAAGCGGCCTACCGCATCGACAGCGACTGGACCGTCACCGGCCAGGGTTACCGCCAGGACAACCTGAACACCGACGATCGAAGGGATGTGACCGAGGTGGAGGTTGCCTACGGGAGCGGCAGATATGAACTGAGCGCCGGGCTTCGCCATGCCGAGGATCGGTTTGCCGATGGGACCGCCAGCCGATCGGATCAGCTGGGCGTCGGCGCCGGGTGGCGTTCCGGCGACCAACGCCTGGCCCTAACCCTGGACCACGATCAGTCCATCGGCGACAATGACAACGCCGATTTCCCCACCCGGACCTCTCTGGGAGCGGACTACCGGCTCAGCGAGTCGGCGTCCCTGTTCGCCTCCCAGGAGTTCACCCGGGGCGATGCGGGGGATACCTCGGGAACCAGACTGGGCATGAAGGCCAACCCGTGGCGCGGAGGCGAAGCGACCACCTCAGCCGGACGCGAATTTGACGAGAACGGTTCCAGGCTTTTTGCGAACCTGGGCCTGAACCAGACCTGGAGGGTCGACGACAGGTGGAGCGTGGATGCCGGGTTCGAGGCCAGCAGCACCCTCGACACCCCCGCCAGGAGGGCTAACGGGAACGTTCCACCGGCCTCCGGGGGAGGTGATTTCACGGCTGTTTCCCTGGGGGCCGGGTATCAGGGCGATGAATGGTCCTGGAACACGAGGGTCGAAGGGCGGAACTCGGACGCCAGTGACAAATGGGGGGTCATCACGGACCTTTTCACGGAGCCCTCCGACGGCACCGGACTGTCCGCCGAGGCCACGGTGTACCGGACCGATTTCGATTCCGGCGGCCGGAGGAAGGACGGCGGAGTACAGTTGGGTCTGGCTTACAGGCCGCTTGGCTCGGTCTGGGTCCTGCTCGAGAAGCTGGAGTACAGATTCGAGGAGGAGACGGGGACCGGCGTGGACGTGGACAGCCGG
>JBFFDD010000190.1:0-5336 GCA_041559575.1 bacterium | reverse complement strand
TAGCTGACGATGCGGGCCCGCATTCCCACCTTGCCCAGGTCACCGATCATGGCGATGCCCACCTTGAGCCCCTCCGGGTTGTAGGGTCTGGGCACGGGCATGGACCACAGGGTCAGTTCGGGCAGTCCCTCACCTCCCGGATATCCGGCCTTCTCAAGTTCTTCCTTGGCCATCTCCGGATCGTACTTGTAGCCGGGAACAGCATCGTTGAATCCCCACATCGTGGGCGGAATACCGTTCTTGGCCAGCTGCCCCATGCCCTGATAGATGTTGTCCACGATGGCCTGCCGATTGATGGCGTGGGCCACGGCTCGGCGCAGGTAGGCGTTCTTCCAGAGGGCTTTGGTATGGTTGAAACTCAGGTAACCGACATTCATCCCGGGCTGGGAGACCAGCTTCAGGTTCTCGTCTTTCCTGGCCAGGTCGATGTCTGCCGGATTGGGGAACTGGCAGATGTCGATGTTGCCGGCTTTAAGCTCCAGGAAACGCACCGAGTTCTCGGGGATGGCCCTGAAGACCACCTTGTCCAGGTAAGGCCCTTTATCCTTGTCCCAGTAGTCGGCAAAGGCCTCGAGGACGATCCGGTCGTCGGCTACCCACTCGACGAACTTGAACGGACCGGTGCCCACCGGGTTGCGAATGTAACCCTTGGGGTCTTTGAGGAAGGCTGTGGGGCTGACGATGCTGGCGAAATCCATCCCCATGTTGGCGATAAAGGGTGCTTCTACCCTCTTGAGTTTAAAGACCACGGTGTGCTCGCCGGTAGCCTCTATGGATCCTACGGTGTCGTCCATCTCCATGGACACCCAGTACTCCGGCGGCCGTTCCTGAGCCGGGATCTCGAAGCCCTCGCCAAAGAACTTGACGTTCCTCTCCTTCATCATCCGGCCGATGGAGAAAACCACGGCATTGGCGTTAAAGGGTGTGCCGTCGTGGAACATCACTCCCTCGCGCAGATAAAAGGTGTAGGTCTTGCCATCCGGGGATATGTCCCACCTGGTGGCCAGACCGGGCTCGATGTCCGTCGACTCGTCCTTGTAGGCGACCAGCTGTTCATAGATGTTGTCGCAGACCATGAAGGAGTTTCCGTCCGTCTCGTAGGCCGGATCCAGACCCACTGAATCTCCGCCGCGGCCGAAAACGATGGTTCCTCCTTTCTTGGGTCCCTCTGCCGCCGCAGGTCCGGCCGCCCCGGCAGGCCCTTTGGCGGCCTCCTCCTTCGGGGCGCAGCCGACCAGGGCCAGGCCGAGAATCAAACCAACAACCAGAATTTTCCTTCTCATACGCTCCCTCCTTTTCTGAAATTACGTCCCACCCCTGTCAGCGGAGGGATTTCAGGAAAACATCCCTCGGGGCTTCCTCCGCAGCCTGATGCCTGGCCTCCCATGCTCTTTCACTGTTCGGGGAGCGGCATTGCCACTGAAACATTAGTTAATTATAGCGGAGAAACCGGCCCTGTGGGCAATGGCCTACCCCTTCCCGGGATGAGAGATCTCCCCGAGTGGACCGGGTCGAGGCGAAACCGACCATCGAACACCACGGTAAAATGGCAAAAAGGTGTTGATTCCGGATCAATTAGTGGTTATATAGGCGCTGGGAGCAGGAGCCGTAACAGAACAGGCAGGGGAGCATGAAAGTGATCTGAGTGAAGAGCGACTGCCCCGGTTTACATAGATTTTTCAACCACCCGTACGTCAGGCTGACCCCTTTCTTGCCTTTCAAATACCCACCCGTCGGCGTTTACCATCCGTTCGATATTCAAGCCTCATTAACAATCCCGGCCTTTAAGGTGACCCGGATCGCCTGACAGTCTATTGGAGAGAGAGATCGAAACGATGAACAAAAAAAAGCGTAACGTAAGAACCCTCGCCGCCGTCCTGGCCATTTTGGGGGCTTTGACCTACCTGATCATCAGCAGCGTCTCGGAGACGGGGATCTACTATCGAACGGTCAGCGAGGTCCTGGCCAGCACCTCACTGGACCGCGCCCTGAGGATCAGCGGCAAGGTCGTGGAAGGGACGATCAATGTGGACCAGGAAAACCTCATCCTCACCTTCGCCGTCTCCGACATGGAGGACAGGACCCGGACCATCAACGCCGTTTACAACGGCGTGGTCCCCGACGCTTTCAAAGAGGATGTCGAGGTGATCCTCGAGGGGAACTACGACAGATCATCGAACACCTTCAACGTGGTGACCCTCCTGGCCAAGTGCCCCTCCAAGTACGTCGCTGAAGTGTCCGCAGAGGATCCCGCCAACCAGCAATACGGGAGGTAAACGGATCGTGTCCCAGTTCGGAACTTACACCATCTATATCGCCTTTGCTTTATCACTGGCGTCCATCGGTCTTCTGCTGCTGGGGGTGAAACGCAACGACTTCCGGCAGCTGCTCGCCGGTCGCCGGGCCATGGCCCTGACCTCCCTGTTCACCACCCTGGCGGCGGCAGCCCTGACCTATCTTTTCGCTGCCGACCGTTTTGACATCCAGTACGTTTACTCGTACTCCGACCGGGCCTTGCCCCTTTTCTATAAACTCACCGCTTTCTGGGCCGGACAGCGTGGGTCCCTTCTCTTCTGGGCCTGGGTGCTTTCCCTGTTCGCCCTCCTGGTGGCCCACAACACCCGCCACGATCTTGAGAACCGGACCACCCCTTATATCTACCTGGTCCTCGGCGGCACCCTGAGCTTCTTCCTGCTTCTGCTGGCCACCCTTTCCGACCCCTTCGTGGCTACGGCAACCAAGGGATTTACGCCCCCCGACGGACAGGGTTTGAACCCCATGCTTCAGAATCCCGGGATGATCTTTCATCCGCCGACCCTGTTTCTGGGCTACGTGGGGTTCACCGTCCCCTTCGCCTACGCCGTTGCCGCCATGGTGACGGGACGGGTAGATGAGACATGGCTTAAGAAGACCCGGGTGTGGAACGTCCTGTCCTGGGTTTTCCTGACCATCGGCATCATCCTCGGCGGTCAGTGGGCCTACGTGGAGCTCGGCTGGGGCGGCTACTGGGCCTGGGACCCGGTGGAGAACGCCTCTTTCATCCCCTGGCTGGTGGCCACCGCCTTTATCCACACGGCGATCATTCAGGAGAGGCGCAATATCATGAGGGTCTGGAACATGGTGCTCATCGTCCTGACCTTCGTCCTGTGTATTTTCGGAACCTATCTGGTGCGAAGCGGCATCCTCCAGTCGGTCCACGATTTCGGCGCCACCGGCCTGGGAGGATTCTTCCTCGCCTTCATGTTCTTCACCATCCTGGTGGGCGCCGTCCTGATCATCGCCAGCTACCGGGACCTGAAAACCGATCACTCCCTGGAATCGTACCTGTCCCGGGAGAGCACCTTCCTGTTCAACAATGTGGTCCTCCTGGCTCTGGCCTTTTCCACCCTGTTCGGCACCCTGTTTCCCCTCCTGTCCGAGGCGGTGACCGGCAACAAGCTCACCGTGAGCCAGCCCTTCTTCAACCGTGTCAACACGCCCCTGTTCATGGCCCTCCTCCTGATTACCGGCCTCTGTCCCCTCATCGGGTGGCGCAAAGCCTCGGCCGACAACCTGAAGAAGAATTTCATGGGCCCTGGTGCGGCCACCTTCGCCGGGGCTTTGGGGCTCTTCGCGGCGGGAATTAGGGAGATCTACCCCCTTCTGGCCTTCAGCCTGTCGATCTTCGTGGCCGCCACGATCATTCGTGAGTTCTGGACGGGAACACGGGCCCGGGCCGGGCTTACCGGCGAGTCTGCTCTGGCGGCTTTTCCCCGGCTTCTGTGGAAGATGCGCCGGCGGTATGGAGGCTTCGTGGCCCATCTCGGGGTGGTGATCATGGTTGTCGGCATCACGGGATCGAGCGCCTACAAGGTGGAAAGCCAGGCGACACTGCGTAAGGGACAGAGCATGGCCGTGGGGGATTACGTCCTCAGGTACGACCGGCTGGGTAAGTACAGCGACCGCAACCGGGAGGTCTACGTGGCCACCATGTCCGTGTTCAAGGACGGCCGGTCCGCAGGAACGATCCGGCCCGAAAAACGATTCTACAGCAAGGCCGATCAACCGACGACTGAGGTCAGTCTGCGATCGACCCTCCTGGAGGACCTTTACGTCACCATGCCCACTATCAGCGATAAAACGGTGGTCACCTTCCGGGCGGCCGTCAACCCCCTCCTGATATGGGTGTGGATCGGTGGTTTCGTCATGCTGGCAGGCGGCACCATGGCTATAATCCCCAGAGGCAGAAGGAGATTGATAACCCATGAGATCGAAGAGGAATAGACGGCTCCTCGCCATCGTGTTGGCAGTGGCCATCGCCCTGCCCGCCGCGGCCCTGGCCCTGAACAGCTCGGAGGTCGAGGGCGAGCTCATGTGTGACTGCGGGTGCGGGGACGTCCTGGTCAACTGCACCTGCGACCGGTCCGAAGAGCTCAGAGTGATCATCAACGGCATGATCCAGAACGGAAAGACCAAGGAGGAGATCCTCCAGATCTTCGTGGACCAGTTCGGCGAGGTCATCCTTTCGGCCCCCCCCAAAAGGGGTTTCAACCTGGTGGCCTACGGGGCCCCCGCGGCGGGACTGCTCCTCGGCACAGCCGTAGCCATCGTCTTCGTCAGGCGCTGGTCGACCGCCGGCCGCCGTGAGGAGGATGAGGGGGAATCCGCTTACCCTGACACTGACAAGCCCCTGGCCGATGACATGGACAGGCTGATCGACGAGGAGCTCGACCGGATCGAGGAGGATTGATCCATGGTGATAATTGTTTCCCTCATTCTTTTTTCCGCCGCCCTTTACTACACCCTGGTGCCCGTTATGGGCCGGCGCGTTGAATGGCTCGACTCAGAGGGACTGTCTGCCGAGTCAAGGAGGGATCTGGAGACACAGAAGAGGATCTACCTCAAGGCCCTCAAGGACATCGAGTTCGAGAGGGCCTCGGGGAAGATCAACGACGAGGATTTCGATGATCTGAGGACCTATTACCGCAAAAAGGTTTCGGACCTTTTCATTGAGATCCAGGCCCTTGGCGAGGAGGATTTTGAGGACGAGGACGAGGAGAACGAATACGAGGAAGAGTACGGAGACCTCGAGGACGAGGGCGATGAGGACTGGGACGAGGAAGAGGACGATGATGAGGACGATGATGAGGACTGGGATGATGACGAGGGGGAATACGATGAGGACGACGAGGAGTACTACTCGTCCGAGATCCCCCGGAACCGCCGAGAGAACGCCTTCCTGGGCTTCTTCTGGTTCGTCCTGACCACCATGGTTTTCCTCATCGTGTTCTTGGTGATCAAGGGAGCGTAGTGGGTTTGAGGTTTGAAGTTTGAGGTTTGAAGTTTTAAAATCCGTT
>JBFFDD010000189.1:0-5358 GCA_041559575.1 bacterium | reverse complement strand
TATTCCATGAGTGAGAAGTCAGGTTCTTCCTCCTCCTGGGCGTAGACACCGACAGAAAGGGACAGGATAAAGGCGATGAGGATCAGCAGATTGATCGTTCTGAGTTCTCTCAAAAGAATACTCCTCGTGATCTGAAAGACATACTATCCGGTGCGGATCGTTTGAACCAGCCACCTCCTTGTATAAAGACCGGCAGTGCTTCTGTCAAGGGAAGGAGAAAATTCCAAATTCCAAAAGTCAAATTTCAAATAAAATCATAAAGTTGTCAGCTATCAAGCCTGTCAGGAGAGCGACCAAAATTCTTTGAAATTTAAAATATGAAATTTGAAATTGGCCTCATACAATTTCCAGGTTCGCGTACTTCGCGATGAGCTTCTTCTTTCCTCCCCTGGGGAAATACACCGTGATCCTCGCGTCGCCTCCGGATCCCTCCACCACCATGACCTGGCCCGTTCCGAACATGGGGTGGCGCACCTGCATTCCCGGCCTCAGGCTGTCCTCACCCTCTATGGGTTCCGGGACGTAGGTAAAGTCCCCGATCGCCACTTTCTCACCAGGGGGAGCGGGGATGGAGGTGAGGGCATCGGCGATACCGGGGATCGGGTGGGCCGTGTCGCTGTGAAGTTCCACATTTTCAGGCGGTAGTTCGGTGAAAAACCGGGAGGGGGATGTGTTGTCGTACTGGCCGAAGAGCCTTCTCCTTCGCGCCATTGTCAGGAAAAGGCGTTCCTTGGCCCGGGTCATGCCCACGTAGCAGAGGCGCCTCTCTTCCTCCATCTCGGCCGGTTCACCCTGGGCGCGGTAGTGGGGCAGAAGATCCTCCTCCATGCCGGCTACGAAAACGACGGGAAATTCCAGCCCCTTGGCTGTGTGCAGGGTCATCAGGGTGACCGAGGAACCCTCATCCTTAAGATCATCGATATCCGAGACCAGGGAGATCTGGTCCAGGAACGCTGCCAGGATCTCAGTCGAACCCATCTCACCGGTAAGTTCACTGGAAAGAAAATCGTCCACCACCACGAGGAACTCATGGAGGTTCTCCACGCGGTTGCGGGCTTCGTCCGTGGCCTGGTCCTGAAGGGCGCGCAGGTAGCCCGTTTCGTCGAGGACAGCCACGACAAACTCGTCCAGGGGGGTTCCCAGGGAAAGTTTGTTCCTCAGCATCACCAGGGCTTCGAGGAGATCTCCCGCACCCCGGGCCGCCTTTCCCTTCACAGCCCCGCTCTTGAGGGCGGCCTGTACCGCTTCTTCCGGAGAAAGGCCTCCGGAGCCGGCTGTTCTGATCTTTTCCAGCGAGGTCTTTCCAATGCCCCTCGCCGGGGCGTTGACGATACGCCCGAAGCTGCCCCAGTCGGCAGGGTTCAGGACCAGCCTCAGGTAGGAGATGATGTCCCTGATCTCCTTCCGGTCGTAGAAACGGACTCCCCCCACTATGGTGTAGGGGATGTTCATCCTCAGGAAAGTGTCCTCTATGGCCCGGGACTGGGCGTTGATCCTGTAGAAGACGGCGAAATCCCTGTGGCTGAAGTTATCATGCCGGATGAGTTCGAGAATGGACGCGGCGATGAAATCACCCTCCTCACGTTCGTCTATGGCTGCGTATGCGCTTACCTTCTGTCCCTCGGGACGGATAGCGAGAAGTTCCTTTTCCTTCCTCCCGGTGTTGTTGGCTATGAGGCAGGAGGCGGCGCTCAGGATGTTACCTGTGGACCTGTAATTCTCCCCAAGCGTTACGACCTGAGCCTCCGGGAAGTCCTTTTCAAAATCCAGGATGTTGGTGATGTCGGCTCCCCTCCAGCGGTATATGCTCTGGTCATCATCCCCCACGACACACAGGTTCCTGTGTTTGGCTGAAAGCTGCCGGATGATCTGGTACTGGGCGTGGTTGGTGTCCTGGTATTCGTCCACCAGGATATAGCGCAGGAGATTTTCGTAGGATCGAAGGACCTCGGGTTTTTCCTCGAAAAGCTTCCAGGTGAAATAGAGCAGGTCGTCAAAGTCCAGCGCCTGGGAGTTGCGCAGGCGTTCCTCGTACATCCTGTAGGCCTGGACTATTCTGTCCATGAGGTGATCCCGGCTCACCTCGCCCTGTTCGGCCATGTGTTCGGGTTCGATGAGGGCGTTCTTGGCGCGGCTGATGAGGTAGGACACGCGGCGCGGAGGCAGTATCCGCGCGTCGATGTTCATCTCGGCGAGGACCTCCTTGATGACCCTGGTGGAATCGTTGTCGTCGAAAATGGAAAAGTGGCGGCTGATCCCCAGTTTTTCGATATGCTGGCGCAGGATCCTCACGCATGCCGAGTGGAAGGTTGAGATCCACACGGTACGCCCATCCTTGCCTGTGAGGCCGATAACCCGCTCCCTCATCTCCCCTGCCGCCTTGTTGGTAAAGGTGACGGCCAGGATGGCGTAAGGAGGGATCTTTCGTTCCTGGAGAAGGTAGGCGATCCGATAGGTGATGACCCGGGTTTTACCGCTGCCGGCACCTGCCAGGACCAGCAGAGGCCCTTCCGTCCTGGTGACGGCTTCCTGCTGGTTCCGGTTGAGGTCTTCCAGGGGAAAGAGGAGATTACCCTTTGTCTTCATATCTGGAGATAGCCCGGTTGTATGCCGTAATAATGTCGCTTCGCGTTAGGATACCGAGAAGCTTGTTGGGATCCCTGGTATCTACGACCGGAAGCTGCTCAACGCTTCCATAAGCAAGTCTCGAAAGGGCGTCCTTGAGGTTGTCGGAGGGATTGACTGTGGTCATGGAAAGTGCGGCCAGGTCCTTGGCGATGACCAGCTGTCCCAGCTCGCGATCAAAAACGTGCTGACGTATATCCTGAAAGGAGATCATCCCTGTCAGGTGACCGTAATGGTTGACCATGGGGAAATTGGAGTACCTGCTCAAGGTGATATGGCGGAGGATCTCCCTGAAGGGCATGTCCTCGGGTATGACCTCCAGATCCTTCGTCATCGCGTCCCTGACCTTGAGGCTCTGGAGCACGTTGACCTCCTTGCCCGCCTCGATGGTGATCCCTTTCTTGTGCAGACCTATGGAGAAGATGCTGTGGGGCGAGAGGGCGCGTATGGTGATGGTGCTCATGATGCAGGCCACCATGATGGGGAGGATGATGTGGTAGTCGCCCGTCAGCTCGAAAAGAAGGAGAATATTGGTCAAAGGCGCGTGGGCCGCAGCAGCCAGAAGGGACCCCATTCCCACGAGGGCATAGGCTCCGGGTTGCGCGGTTATGAATGGGAAAAGAATATTGATGATGGTTCCAAACGCTCCTCCGAGCATGGCGCCTATGTAGAGAGCGGGAGCGAAGATACCGCCCGAACCGCCGGAGCCCAGGGTTATTGATGTGGCGAGGATCTTCATGAAAACGAGGCTGAGCATGAGCCAGAAAGCCATGTTTCCCATGAGAGCCAGCCCCATGGGTTCGTACCCGTTGCTGAAGATCTGGGGGAAAGCCAGGCCGATGACACCCACCAGGAACCCGCCTAGGGCAGGTTTCAGCCAGGGGTGGACACGGACTTTCTCTTCGAAGAAGTGCTCGGATTTGTCGAGGGAGTGGATGAATAGAAGTGCGACCAGCCCGGACAGGAGACCGAGAATGATGTAGAAAATGATCTCTACCGGATTGACCAGCTGGTAATAGGGGACGTCGAATGTCGCCTTGCCGCCGTGAAGATAGCGCGATGTGACGGTAGCGATCACCGATGACATGATCACAGGCGTGAATGTCGTTATGTGCCAGTCGCCCAGGACTATCTCCAGGGCAAAGAGAGCACCGGCGATAGGGGCATTAAAAGCGGCTGCTATCCCCCCGGCCGCGCCGCAGCCCAGCAGGGTGCGGACGTTGTTGGAGGACAGTTTGAACACCTGGGCCACGTAGGATCCAATGGCGCTGCCGATCTGGGCAATAGGACCCTCCCGCCCTGCGGAACCGCCTGTTCCGATGGTGATGGCTGAGGCTATGCCCCGGATAAAGATGGTCCTGGGTTTGAGTATCCCCCCCTGCCTGACAACGGATTCCATAACCTCAGGAACTCCATGTCCCTTGGCCTCAGTGGGGAAGATAGCTCCAAAAGGCCCCAGCAGCAGCCCGCCGAGGGCAGGCACAAGGGGGATCAAGAGGGTGGTGATATCGCCGACGACAAACCCGCTGTATGCCCCCCAGGGCTGCCAGGAAAGCCTGAAGAAATTAATGAGTGTCAGAAAACCCCATGCTCCAAGACCAGCCAGAAATCCGATGATAATGGCGAGAGATACAAGAACAGTGTCTTCCGCGAAGACGAGGTCGTGGATCCTACGTCTGACTGTTTTCCTTACTTTTTCAATGCCGGTCTCAGGTTGGTCCATTTATGCTCCACAGTTGCATTAACCAATAATCCAGGTGTTATTCCGGATCTGTGATCAGTGTTGATAGGGTCGCAAAAAGTCCATTCGTGGCTTTTTGCTCAACGGAAAGTATATAAAGACATATTTCGCTTTCCTCACAAATCAATGATTATATTGTTGATCATTGATTTGGGCGCCCCAACCGGGGCGCGTTGATGACTTTTTCCTAAGTCATCAACCTTTTGCTTAAAACAACAACTTCATCTTTCTGGTATCCCAATCGATCGTAGAACTCGATAACCTCAAGATTGGATGTTCTCACCATCAAATTCAGTTTTGGACACCCGAGTGTCAGAAGGTAATCCTCCGAATGCTTCATAAGCATTCTGCCCAGGTTTTTTTTCTGAAAGTCGGGATGAATTGACAGATAGTAAAGTGACCCTCGGTGACCATCGTAACCCACCATGACGGATCCCAGGATGAGATCATTTTTTTTCAATAGAAAGAGTTTTCCGGTGTGATCAGTCAGTTTCCTGTCAATATCCCTGTCGGGATCATTCCAGGGCCTGGTAAGATCACAGACCTCCCAGAGGTCGATCAAATCCTTCCTGTATTTTTCGTCAAACTCGATGATCTCATATTCCAGGGGCATGTCTTCGTGCCTTCTGATCCAAAGTTTCTCTCTGCGCCTTCCGCCGTCGCTCTTTGAGCTATGACGTGACAAGCTGCGTGAGGCTGCCATAACGGTTTTTACATGAACCGCTGTTTTACTGGATTCCGGGTCATTCCTTTCACCCCCATTTCGATCCTCCCCCCTCGGCAGGGGGAGGTAGAATAAGGAATTGGACTATTGTTCGGTCCGGAATGGGGGGAGAACTCCCCCGGTTTTCCAGTCCTTCTCCGCCCGTCGCCGAGGCTATGGGTGGCAAGCTGTTTCCCATCCTCCTTCGCTAACGCCTTTTGATCAGCTTCCGACTTCGCTCTTCGAGCTACGACGGACAAGTCGGCGAACAAGACGCACGCTTTGCGTT
>JBFFDD010000188.1:0-5370 GCA_041559575.1 bacterium | reverse complement strand
CCACAAGATTCTCGACGATCAAATCGTCTTCCTCCGAACGGGTATGCTGAAAGTTGGTGATCGAATTCACCCGGCTCGAATACGGCATCTGCCACGACACTTCCGTCAATTCCTCAACGGCCTTCAAAGTCTCGCGAGTAAAAACATGGCCGTCTTTCGGGGCGATGGCGAAAAAGATATTATTGTCCCTGGAAAATGTATTTTCCAGGGCTTCCAGTGCCTGGAGCTGCGGATTATCCTCGCTGAAAAAGACCCGCATATCGTTACTGAATGTCAGGCGGCCGGAACCGCTTCCCGCGGCGACCAGCACCAGGACCGTGACCGCGAGGATCATCCATCGCCGCCTGACCACCATGTTGCCAAAAAATCTCTCTAGCTTTCCCATTTTTCCTTCCTCATAAAGCCCTTCCCCTTCTCACGGCCTTCCAGACGTCAAGAAACACGGAAAGGATACGCCGGCAGATCCTCAACCAGGCTTTACCGCCTCGATGCTGGCGGAAATGACGTAATCCAGGGCCCGGGTTATGGACGACGAGTCCAGCACCTTGGCCGCCTCACTGTCGATCCTCTTGCGGCCGATGCGGATGTCGACGAAACCGATCTGCTCCAGGAGCTCCTCCGTTTCGTCCACCGTAGCCGCGCCGCCGATGCAGGCCGAGATGAGGGCCAGGTCCTCCCTGATCTCCTCCGGCAGTGTTCCGGTGGCCAGGATGTCCGAGATGGACAGACGGCCGCCCGGTTTGATGACCCTGAAGGCCTCCCTGTAAACGGCCTCCTTGTCCGGCGAAAGGTTGATGACACAGTTGGAGATGACGATGTCTGCCGAACCGTCGGCAACCGGCAGGTGCTCGATCTCACCTAACCTGAATTCCACGTTTTCCAATCCCGCCTTTTCGGCGCTGGCCCGCGCTTTGGAAACCATGTCGGGGGTCATGTCCACGCCGATGACGCGTCCTTTCTGGCCCACCCGGGCGGCAGCCAGGAAGCAATCGAATCCGCCGCCGCTGCCGAGGTCCACCACCGTCTCCCCCTCCGAAAGGGAGGCGATGGCCACGGGATTCCCGCAGCCAAGGCCCAGGTTGGCGCCCTCGGGCACGCTGGCCAGCTCCTCCGGGGAATACCCCATGAGGGATGAAGCCGTCTCCGCATCGAACACCGGGCCGCAGCAGCGGGATGGATCCGATCCCGGCCAGCAGCCGCTGGCCTCATTGCGGGCGATCTTTCCGTAAGCCTCCCACACGCCTTTTCTGATCTCTTCCTTTTTTCCGGTTTTCATTGTTCCCTCCTAAATTCTTATATTTCGACAACTTTCGAATTGTATGATAAAAAAATGATGGGCAGCCCGCCCGGCAGACCGGGCCACCCATCGCCGCAGGGTGTCACTCAGACTCTGACTTTTCCTTCTTCGATTCGAACATCTCCTGCATGACCTCCATCATCCGGCTGCAATCGATGGAACCGTCCTTGCCGCGGAAATTTTCCATCATCTCAGAGCAGTCAAAGGATCCACCCTCGCCGCAGAACTGCTGCCTCATCCTGGACATCTCCTCGAATTTCCCTTTTTGGAAATTGAATTCAGGACCTTCGCAGCATCCGCTGGTTGCTTTTCCGGTGTTCTTCTTTTCCGTCATCTGGTTCGCCTCCTTTCTGTGTTTTTTGCGCTGCTTTCTTTTTTGACGGCCCGGCCGTCGAAGAGGGTACAGCTTCCTGTCATTTCGTTAATCATAAACTTCGACATCTTTCGAAATATTAGCGTAAAAAAACAGGCGCTATACCGAGAAAAACTCCTTTACGTGATCCATCGTTTCGGTAT
Organism: bacterium; assembly: GCA_041559575.1. Taxonomy (GTDB): domain Bacteria; phylum BMS3Abin14; class BMS3Abin14; order BMS3Abin14; family BMS3Abin14. Next base: position 3,557 of record JBFFDD010000188.1, on the reverse strand, counting down.
CGACCCAGCATTCGATCCTCTGTCCGTTCCGCTCCACCTTTATCAGGCCGGCGCGTCTGAGTTCCTTGATGTGATGGGAGATTGTGGAGGGAACGATCCCGAGCATCTTTCCGAAATCCCCGACGCAGGCGCACTTGGGATTGTCCACCACCTTTTCGAGCTCTTCCTGGGTCATCTTCTGGCAGCAGAGCTCGTACAGGCGCAGGAAGATCTTCAGGCGGTTCGGGTTGGAGAGCGCCTTGAACTTGTCTGCCAGTTCCTGGATCTGTTCGTCACGATAATTCGACATGTTTCGAAATATAGACCATAAGTCTGTATCTGTCAACTCTAAAAATGCATACGCATGGTGAAGGACAACACTTTTCAGAAACACTGATTGGATCCGCCGGTCTCACTTGCGACTAAAACAGGTCCACCTCTGCCATTCACCCATGGCCCGAGGGCGCGGCAGCAATCCCGGGGGCAATTGAATCGATCTGGACCTGGTATGAAAGTTCATGATCCTGGAGGCTGGATCCTGACAACCTCGGCTTCCACCTCCCACTTCGACCTTTTGAGCCCCACGCGAAGACGCAAAGGACGCAAAGAAGCTCAAAGGCTTTTCACCACAGTGCGGCCATTTAAGGCCGTCCCCGGGTAAAACTCCTGAAGCTAATCCTGATACAAAGTCCAGGGCCAGGGAACTCCGGCTTCGACTCCGTACATCGACCGGTTTAAGTGCCCTGACCCCGGTTCCAAAGGGAGAAGTGGTGGTATCAGTTTAAGGAGAAGTAGAATCAGCAGTAGTTAGAACCACTCATTTGACTTCTACTGCTTCTATTGCTTCAATTGTTATTTTCGACCGGCTTAATTGCTTTGACCCCCATATTCACCCCCCAATTTGCCCCAGATCCCCCTTTCTTCTTCATCTGGTTTTTTTGAACCGCAGTCCGAGAAAACCAACCATCCCCACAAGACCGTCCACGTCCCCTTCATCGTCCCGTGAAAAGGCAATCTGCAGGTCGCCGAAACTGTTGGTGTTAATGTGAAAGATGTCCCCGGCCTCCGGAAGGAGCCGCCCCTCTCCGCCACCGGACTCCCGAAGGAGGATGCCGTCTCCCTCCCTTGAAAGCAGGATCGTCTCAGGCCAGTTTTCGCAGGCATATTCCCCCAGGTATTGATCGATGGACTCAGGGGCCATGCCGGTTTTCTTTCCGGACGGGACCAGCGGTACGGCAGACGGAACGACAAATCAGTTCAGGATCCACTGGCCGTTGAACAACCCCTCCGATTCAGGATGCTTGCTGTTAAGAACGGCCACCAGGTCGAGGTCAGGCAGGATGAAGATGTACTGGCCCCCATGTCCTGCCGCGATGATGGCCTTCACAGCCCGTCCCCGGAATTTCCTCTCCCCGGTGTGCCACTGATATCCGTAGCCCGGGGCGATGGTATAATTGACACCAACCTGAGGTATGTGCTGGCGGGTGGACTCCCTGACCCAATCCTCCGACACGATCCGCCTGTCCTTCCATTTCCCGTTCCTCATCATCATGTAACCGATCCTGGCCATGTCGCGGGGCCTGATCAGGATTCCCCCTCCCGTATCGACGATCCCCCCGGGGAAGACCTTCCAGGTCCTCGACTGATCGTCCCCCATTTCGAGGGGATCGAAGAGGTATTTGCGCGAGAAATCCTGCACACTTAAACCCGATCTCTTTCGGATGATCTCCCCCAGGATTATGGAAAGCCCCGTGCTGTAGTTGAACAGGCTGCCGGGGGTGTCGACCAGGTCCTTGTCGAAGGTGTACCGGACCGGGTCGCGGCTCCGGTATGCGCTGCTATCGTCATTGCGGGGGTCGGTTAGAGGAATTTCGGACGTCATCGCCAGCCAATCCAATCCCGAGGTCATGGTGAGAATATTCTTCAGAGTGATGCCGTATTTCCCGTCGATCCACTTTGTCCCCCGGTATTCCGGGAACAGTTCGTGGATCATCAGGTCGGTGTCCTGGATCATCCCCCTGTCCACGGCGATGCCGACCAGGATAGATGCGATGCTCTTGGTCACCGAGGCCCAGACATGTTTCAGGTTGCGTGCGTTACCGTCGAAGTACTCCTCGAGGACGAGCTTTCCGTTCCTGACCAGCAGCACACTGTGGATATCGTCGTACTTTCCGTTGAGGATCTCCCGGACCATCTCGGTGATCCTCTCCGCGTCGATACCCTCCGCATTGAGCGAGGACGTCTCCCAGCCGTCATCCGTCCCGGCCGGGACCCGGTAAACGTACTGACATCCCCCCTGAACCGGGTCCACCCGGAAACGGAGCCACGGGGTCTGGGACCGGTTGTTCACCTTGACCCAATCCGATGCGTCGGCCACCCGCACCCGCCAGAGGTAGTCCTGTCCCGCCTCCAGGACATCGGGGGGCAGCCGGAGGGACAGCATGTCCCTTACATAATCGGTCCGGTATACGGTACGACCCTCTGCGTCCATGATCTCGATCAGATAGTAAAGAGCCCCACCCTCTTCGGCGGCAGCCCAGGAAAAGGAGGGCTTCCGGCAGGTCAGGGTCTCGCCACGGGCCGGCCTCAGGGAGCCCGTATCGGGGATGGGGATCGATCTGAGGGATGACTGGACGTCCTCCGCCGTGCCGATGGACCGCCCGCTTCTGACCTTGAATCGATAGCTGCCGACCTGGGGAGGACCCGGCAGTGCGGCCCAGAGATCCCCTGCCTGGAGGTTATAGGTGAAATCGTCCCTGTCCAGGGGAAGAGGGCCGGAAGGCCCCGTGACGGTGATCGAGTCGACATCCCCGGGCATCTGTCCGGGAAAGTCCTCTCCTACGACAACGTCAAGATAGGTCCATGAACTCCGATCCGGCCTTTGGACGTGGTAGACGGCTCCCTTGACGGGCAGATCGCTCACTTGAACCTGCGAAGCTGCACATCCCCAGAGACCTGTCGCGGCACAGATCAAAATCAAAATGACCCTGGACATGCGCCGCCTGTTCTGCCTTGAGTTCAACAACGGCCCCCTGACTTTCCTCATTACGATCAAACAATTCTACGTCGTGAGGGTCAATGTTTCGACTGTTTTTAGTGCTCTGACCCCGGTTTCCGAGGGAGGATAGTTTCAAGTGTCACGTTTCAAGTTTCAGGGAAGTTAATTCAATAATTAAAAGGGAAGTGCAGTAGAGTGGGAGTACAAGGGTGCAGTGGTGCAATAGTGCACCTGCTCGTTTGGCGGGGTGGTCGTGCATCAGCCTACTGCACTATTTTCCCCTGAAAATCTCTGATCCCGTCACCCCGTTACCCCGACACTCCGATACCTGCTTCGCCCCCTCGCTCCATCGTCCCGTCGCCCTGTCGCCCTGTCGCCCTGTCGCGGAAATTCTCTTTCCACTGATTTACCCCCCCAATTCCCGTCCTGACCCCCAAAAAACCCGAAGGCAGGGCTTGACCCCAGGACTTATTGCATCACTCCCCATTCTCCATTTTCTATTTTCTAAATCCCAATTCCCGTCCTGACCACCAAATATTAGAGGTTCCTTCGGGTAACTGAAATATTGGCTTTACCGGTT
>JBFFDD010000187.1:0-5386 GCA_041559575.1 bacterium | reverse complement strand
CTTATCTCGCGCACCCTGCACCTGGCCCGGTCGGTGGCATCTGACAGGATCCTGGTGGTGGTTGGGCATCAGTCAGACCGGGTTCTCAAGATCATCGAAAGTGCGGACGGAAGGGCCGAACCCGTGCTGCAGGAACCCCAGAGGGGAACGGGGCACGCCCTGATGCAGTGCCTGATGCAGCTGACCGGCCATCGGGGTCCCGTCCTGGTCCTGTCCGGTGACGTACCGGGCCTGACGAGGGAGACCGTTCAGGGTCTGATCCATCGCCACGGGGAGGAGTCCGCGGCGATGACGGTCCTGACCGCCATCCTCGAGGACCCCACGGGATACGGCAGGGTCGTGCGGGACCCGTCCGGAAGGGCCCACTCCATTATCGAGCAGCGCGATCTCGAGCCGGACCAGGAGTCCGTTCGGGAGGTCAACACGGGGATCTACATCTTCGACGCCCGATTCCTCACCGAGGAACTGCCGAGGTTATCGGACGACAACGCCCAGGGAGAGCTTTACCTGACAGATCTGTTGGCGGCCGCCGTGAAAACCGGCAGGACGGTCGCCACAGAGACACTGGCTGATCCAAAAGAGGCTATGGGCATCAATACCCTCAAGGAGTTAGCGGACATGGAAAAAGATATGCGGGACAGGACGATAAAGAAGCTGATGGAAGGCGGGGTTCGGCTCATCGATCCCCGGACGACCTACATCGACGAGTCGGTCGTCATCGAACCCGATGTGGTCATCCATCCCATGACATCCATCTATGGGAACAGCCGTATCGGCACCGGATCGGTGATCCAGCCGGGTGCGGTCATCACCGACTCGGACATCGGCAGAAATGTCGAGATCAGGCCCTATTCCGTCATCAATGAGGCCCGGATCGACGACGATGTCTCGGTGGGGCCCTTCGCTCATCTCCGGCCCGGCACTGTCATCGGCCAGGAGGCCCGCGTGGGGAATTTCGTGGAGATAAAGAAATCAACCCTCGGAAAGGGCAGCAAGGTCTCCCATCTGACCTATGTCGGGGACGCTACCCTGGGCACGGAGGTCAACATCGGGGCAGGCTGCGTCACCTGCAACTACGATGGCTTCGCCAAACACCAGACGACAATCGGGGACGGCGTTTTCGTCGGCAGCGGAACCATGATGGTGGCGCCGGTGACCCTGGGGCCCAACTCCATGGTGGCCGCCGGGTCCACGATCACTCACGATGTATCTGATGATTCTCTCGCCATCGCCCGGGCACGACAGGAGGTCAAGGAGGGATGGGTCAGCAAGTGGCGGGAGAAAATCAGGAACAGCATTTCAGAGGACGGGGAGGAATCCTGATGTGTGGAATCGTCGGATACATCGGTCCCGACAGGGCCGCTGACATCCTCCTCGACGGCCTTCGGCGCCTGGAATATAGAGGGTACGATTCAGCCGGTGTCGCGGTCCTGGATGGAGGAGAGCTTCATCTCAGACGCAGTGTCGGCAAGATCGTTGAGCTGGACCGGGTCATCTCTGAGGATCCCGTGACCGGCTCAACGGGTATCGGTCACACCCGTTGGGCGACCCACGGCAAACCCAGCGAGGAGAACGCCCACCCCCACCGCGACTGTTCGGGACGGCTGGTTATCGTTCACAACGGCATTATCGAGAACTACAGGACCCTGAAAGAGGGTCTGATCGACGGCGGCCACCAATTGGCCTCGGAGACCGACACCGAGGTGATCGCCCACGTCATCGAGGAGAGCTACGAAGGGGACCTCCATGAGGCGGTCCGGAAATCTCTGGTCCGGATCGAGGGGGTCTACGCCCTTGTCGCCCTGCACGCCGACGAACCTGGCCGTCTGGTCGTGGCTCGCCACGGACCTCCCCTTGTAGTGGGTTTCGGGTCCGGGGAGATGTTTGTCGCCTCGGACATACCGGCGGTCCTCCACCGCACCAGAGATTTTGTCTATCTTGACGATGGGGAGATCGGCGTGGTCACCTCGGACGGGGTCACCATCACCGACAGCAAAGGCCAGCCGGTGGATCACCACACGGTCACCATTTCGTGGGATCCCGTCAGCGCCGAAAAGGGCGGCTACAAGCACTTCATGCAGAAGGAGATCCACGAGCAGCCCCAGGCCCTTGCCGACACCCTTCGGGGCCGGTTCTTCGACAGCGACGGACAGGTCTCCCTGGACGACCTCGAACTCACCGACAGCTTCGTCAGGGACATCGATCGGTGCGTCATCCTTGCCTGCGGCACATCGTGGCACGCCGGTCTGGTCGGCCAGTTCCTCATCGAGGCCCTGGCCGGCATCCCCACCACCGTGGACTACGGATCGGAGTTCCGGTACCGGGACCCCATTGTCGGCGACCGCTCCCTTGCCCTGGCCATCACCCAATCGGGAGAAACCGCCGACACCCTGGCGGCCATCCGCGAGTGCCGGACCAAGGGGGCAGGGATCTTTTCGATCTGTAACGTTGTGGGCAGCATGGTCACCCGTGAGTCCGACGGCGTCCTTTACACCCACGCCGGCCCGGAGATCGGTGTGGCCTCCACCAAGGCCTTCACCACCCAGCTGATCTGCCTGGTCCTTCTCGCCATGTTCCTGGGGAGGCGCCGGGGGACCATTGACGCGTCACGTTCCCAGGAGATCATGGATCACCTGGCGGCCCTTCCCGGAAAGGTGGAGGCCATCCTCGATCAGGAGACCGTCATCGAGGAACTGGCCAGTCAGTTCTACACCTATTCGAACTTCCTCTACCTGGGCCGGGGTGTCCATTACCCCATCGCCCTCGAGGGAGCCCTTAAGCTCAAGGAGATCAGCTATATTCACGCAGAGGGGTATCCGGCCGGAGAGATGAAACACGGCCCCATTGCCCTCATCGATGAGACCATGCCGGTGGTGTTCCTGGCCCCCCGGGACAGTGTCTATGAAAAGGTCCTGGCCAATCTTGAGGAGGTCAAGGCCCGGGGAGGTGTGGTTATCACCGTCGCCGACCACCGGGACGGGATCCTGCTGGAGAAGTCGGACCACCTCATCACCATCCCCCAGACCGACCCTATGCTGACTCCCATCCTGTCCACAGTCCCCCTTCAGCTGTTCGCCTATCATGTCGCCGTCCTCAGGGGAACCGACGTCGACCAACCTCGAAACCTCGCCAAGAGCGTCACGGTGGAATAGACAATATGAGCGAACGCAGGAGCGTCAGAAAGATCATCTCGTTTCAGTCCATCAGGGATCTCATCAGCACCGAGGGAACCATCATTATCGCTCTGGCGATCCTCATCGGGCTGTTCAGCGGTCTGGGTGCGGTGGGGTTCATCAGCCTGATCAAGTTCTTCCGGACCGTGTTCTGGAATCCCTGGGGGGGCTACAGCGGCTACATACCGGGTGACATAACCAGCCTGCTCGTACCCCTCATCCCCGCCCTCGGCGGACTCCTCCTCGGTCCCATCTCAGCCATCTTTCCCAGCGAGGCCAAGGGCCACGGCGTCCCCGAGGTCATGGAATCGGTGGTTCTCAAAGGGGGAGTCCTGAAGGTCCGCACCGTTTTCATCAGGGCCATGGCATCGGCCATCTGCATCGGTTCCGGTGGATCTGCGGGCCGGGAGGGCCCCATCGCCCAGATCGGCAGCGCCATCGGCTCCTATGTCGGCCAGGTCTTCAAGATGTCGGCCGGCAACGTCAGGACCCTCCTCGGCTGCGGCGCCGCGGGCGGGATCGCGGCCACCTTCAACGCCCCCATCGCCGGGGTTCTCTTCGCCCTGGAGATCGTTCTCGGCGACTGGCAGGTGGCCACCTTCAGCCCGGTGATCATGTCCTCGGTCATCGCCACGACCACCGCCCGCTACATCATGGGCAACGAATCGGCCTTCCAGGTGCCCCTCTACGAACTTATCAGCCCAGTTGAGATCATCTTTTACATTATCCTGGGCCTGATGGCCGGCCTGGTGGCCCTCCTGTGGATCAACACCCTGGACAAGTTCGAGGAGTTCTTCGAGGACAAAGTCAAGATCCACCCGTGGCTGAAGCCGGCGGTTGGGGGCCTGATCCTTGGCTGCATCGGCCTGATCTTTCCCCAGATCTTCGGAAACGGATACGACTCAATGGGCCAGGCCCTCATGGGAGACATGGCCTTTCAGATCATGCTGGTGCTGATCTTCCTGAAGATACTCGCCACATCCCTCACCCTGGGATCGGGCGGCTCGGGTGGCGTGTTCGCGCCGTCCCTCTACATCGGGGCCATGCTGGGTGGCTCCTTCGGTGCCCTGGTCCACAACCTCTTCCCCACCATCACGGCCACCAAGGGAGCCTATGCACTGGTGGGGATGGGCGCCCTGGTTGCGGCAGCGGCCCACGCCCCCCTGACCAACATCCTGATCCTCTTCGAGCTGACGGGCGATTACCACATCATCCTCCCCATCATGGCCGCCTGCATCATGAGCACCCTGACCATTCGAGGCCTGTCACCCCACTCCATCTACTCGATCCGCCTGCACAAGCGGGGCATCAACATCGAGGCCGGCAAGGAGACAAGCGTCCTGCAGTCCATCCGGGTGCGCAGCGCCATGACCTCCGAGGTAGAGGTCATACCGGAGGACATGAAGTTCCGTAACATCCTCCAGCACTTCGTCAAAAGCAAGTACTCCAACTTCCCCGTCGTCAACAGGGATGGGGACCTGACCGGCATCCTCTCCTTCCAGGATGTCCGGCAGCACGTCTTCGAGCCTGAGCTCGAACATCTCGTTGTGGCCAAGGACCTCGCTACACCTCACGTCACAACGGTCACCCCCTCGGACAACCTCAAGGATGCCCTGGCCAAGCTGGGCTTCAGAAGTGTGGAGCAGCTTCCGGTGGTCGACGCCAGCAACCCGAAGAAGGTTGTGGGGATCCTCACCCGGCGTGACATCCTCACGGCCTACAATAAAGCCATCTTCAAGTATGAAACGACAACCTGATCCGGCCTTTACCCTCGAGAACCTCAACCCCAACCAGAAAGAGGCTGTCACCACCGTTGACGGGCCTCTTCTCATCCTGGCAGGGGCCGGAAGCGGCAAGACCCGGGTCATAACCTACCGGATCGCCTACCTCCTTCAGGAACGCAAGATCCCACCCTACGCCATCATGGCGGTGACTTTCACCAACAAGGCTGCCGATGAGATGAGGGAAAGGGTCATCTCCCTGGCGGGAAGGGAGGGCAGACAGGTCTGGATCTCCACCTTTCACTCGGCCTGCGTGAGGATCCTTCGCCAGCACGCTGAGAAACTGGACATCAGCCGCCACTTCACCATCGCCGACGACAACGATTCCCGGAAGATCATTAAAAACATCCTGAAGGAGATGAACATCGACGAGAGGGTCCTGCCCTCCCGGAGGGTCTCCTATCTCATCAGCCGGGCCAAGAACGCTCTGGT
>JBFFDD010000186.1:0-5494 GCA_041559575.1 bacterium | reverse complement strand
TGGGCTCTTAATGCTGTGGTCATTTTGGTGACATTGACCGATCTTCTGCAGGTGGATCTCCGGTCGGCAGACCTTTTACCTCCACAAAAAAGGACGGTCCCTTTCAGAACCGCCCCTCCAGACGTGCCTTAACTTAACCTCAACTTGGTCTCTTTGTCAATAATCTCTAGTCTCCAATTTCCAATCTCTAATATCCAATGTCCAATTCCTTTCGATTATTGAACTGACCCATGTCCCGGCGGTAAACCTGATGGTCCGCCGGATGAAGACGATGTCAGGAAAACCTCTATTTCCGCCTTTTCGGAGAGTTCCTTGATCCTGTCGTTGACCATACGGTTGACCTTGTCGTTCTTCAGTCCGGCCATCAGGTTGTCTTTGACCTCTTCAAAGGACATAGTCTTCCCCGCCTGCCGGTCGGTGACCTTGATCACGTGGTACCCGAATTGGGTCAGAACCGGATCGCTGATCTCTCCAACCTTCATCGAGAACGCAGCTTCCTCGAACGGTTTGACCATGCGTCCCCGGCCGAAGAACCCGAGATCCCCTCCCGAGGGGCCGCTTGGACCTTCGGAGTGTTCCTTGGCCAGGGCGGCGAAATCGGCTCCCTCACCCCTGGCCAGTTCCGTGATCTCCCTGGCCCGTTTCAAGGCCTTGTCCTTCTCCTCCTGAGGGGCTTCGGAGGGAGCGTTGATGAGAATATGGCTGGCCTTGACCTGAGCTTCCTGGCTGAACCTGTCAGGGTTTTCGTCAAAGAATGATCTCGCTTCCTGTTCGGTCACGTACGTCTTCGAGGCGATGGTCTCATCCAGAAAGGCCTGGATGGTGATCTGCTTTCTCATGCTGGCCTTAAGGGAAGACTCCGTGTAACCCCTCTTCTCCATCTCGGTGTTGAACTCCTCCCTGGAGGGAAACTGGCCTGCCAGGGAATTGAAGGATTCGTCCACCTTTTCCCCGGCGGCGGTGTATCCCTGTTTGACCGCTTCCTGGTAGAGGACCTCACCGGCGATGAGTTGATTGACGATCTGGGGGCCCAGCCTGTCCATCAGAGACTGGTCCGGAGTTCCCAGCACACCCATCCGGATGGCGGTGTTTTTAACGGCCAGTTCGACCTCTGACATGGGGATTGCGGTACCGTTGACCATCGCCGCAGCCGATCCCTGTTCACCGGTGGCCGGATCGTCTGCGGATGAGGCGGGAACCGCATCGCCGGCGGGAGGAGCTGATTCAGCGGGTTTTTCGCCCTTGGCGCAGGATACCGGGGGAACGGCCAGCATGGCCAGGAGGACAAGCATACAGATCGTTTTGATCAGTTTCATCTTCCATTCCTTTTCATAAGAGTTTTGGTTTCAACGCGGGTGGCACTATAGAGGATTTTAGGGGATATGGGAAGGGGGGATGGGGAGTGGAAAGTAGAAAGGGGAGATTGGAAAATGGAGATTGGAAAAGTGGAAGGTGGAAAGTGGAAAGGAAATGCAACACCTTGAAATCAGACCGCGAATCCTGAATTTTCCCTGCCTTCTCGGCGCACTCTGTGGTGAAAAAATCTGGCTCCTGGCCGGAAGATATCAACCGATTTCCCCATTCTGAATACTGAATACTGACTCCTGAATTCCTTCCGAGTTTAAAACAGCTTCGCCTTGGCGATGGGGTAACGGCGGCCCAGCCCGAAAGCCTTCCATGAGACCTTGATCCCCGGTGCGGCCTGTTGCCTTTTGTATTCGTTTCCCTCGACCATGTTGAGGACCCCTGTGACGAGTTCGGGGGAGTGACCGTCGGCCACGATCTCCGATCGTGTCCTGTTGTCCTCGATATAGGCCTTGAGGATGGGATCCAGGACCTCGTAAGGGGGCAGTGAGTCCGAATCCCTCTGGTTGGGCCTGAGTTCCGCCGACGGTTCCTTGACCAGAATCCTTCGGGGTATGACCTCAACGCCGCGGTTGATGTGGTTCGCCAGTTGATAAACCTCCCCCTTGTAAAGATCACTGATAACAGCCAGGCCTCCGGACATGTCTCCGTAGAGGGTACAGTACCCGGTGGCCAACTCCGATTTGTTGCCCGTGGAAAGGACCAGGAAGCCGAAGCGGTTCGACAGGGCCATGAGGATGTTTCCCCGTATCCGGGCCTGGATGTTCTCCTCCGTGACATCACCGGGAAGGCCCTCCAGACTGCCCTCGAGGTCGGCAAGGTATTGATGGTAGATACCTCTGATGGGTATGGTTTTCGTCCTGATCCCCAGGTTGGCTGCCAGCGTCTGGGCATCAGCGATGCTCTCGTCCGAGGTGAACTCCGAGGGCATGAGGATGCCGCTTACATGATCACGGCCCAGGGCCTCCGCGGCGATCACCGCCGTTACCGCGGAGTCGATCCCTCCGGAAAGCCCGAGAACAGCGGAGGGAAAGCCGCATTTCCTGACGTAATCCCTCAGGCCGGTGATCAGCGCTCGATAGATCTCATCGATATCCTCCAACTCCGAAAAAGGGACCTCTTTGTCCGGGGGTCTGTTCAGATCCACGATGAGTGTCTGCTCCTCGAATCCCTCGGCCAGGGCCTCCAGGCGGCCGTTCCCGTCCACGACGAAACTGCGGCCGTCGAAAACCAGTGAATCGTTACCGCCCACCAGATTGACGTACACGACCGGGATGCGGAACCGTCGGGCGATGTTAGCCAGCATCTCATACCTGAGGGTGGCTTTACCCTGGCTGAAGGGGGATGCCGCTATGTTGATCAGAGGCATGGACCTGGAGGCGAACATTTCCTCCACCGGGTCCAGATGGTAGATCCTTTTCCTCCAATAAGTCTTGTCGTTCCAGACATCTTCGCAGATGGATAGAGCCACCGGGTTTCCGCTGATATCCACTGTGGTCAGGGCGGTCCCCGGCTCAAAATGACGGCTCTCGTCGAAAACGTCATAGGTGGGCAGGAGGATCTTCCGGTGGGCGGTCACCACCCCTCCTTTTCGAAGGAGGACAGCCGAGTTGTAAAGGGGTTTGCCCTCGCTCCCCTCTCCCCGGGAGAGGATTGTGCCCACCAGGATATCAATGGGGATCCGGGTGGAATCGGCCGCCAGCCTGTCGAGGGCTCGACGGGCCATCCCGATAAAACCCCTGTTTTCCAGGAGGTCCAGCGGCGGGTAGCCGGTCAGGCAAAGCTCGGGGAAAACGGCCAGGTCAGCCCCGGAGTCGGCCGCTTTCCGGGCGCCATCGAGGATCTTCCCGGCGTTTCCGGTGAAATCCCCTATGGTGCTGTTTATCTGGTGGAGGGAGATCTTCATTACCGGGAATAATCAGGGAATAACCGGATGCTGTCAACAACGGAAAAGTGAGGGAGCTTTCTTACCAGGTTCCACTTTCCACGCTCCATTTTCTATCATTCTGTTATCTGTTTTCCACGGGACATATTGTGTAGTTGTTGTATAATTTGTGTTTAAATTATACACAAATTATACAATTCCTTTATGATGGAAGTTCAATATACCTATAATTTTCAGGGTGTTACCATATTTCCACCCTCTGGCACACTCCTTGAATATGTAATCATTACAGGACAGTAGACTCGCCAGGCGTCTTTCTCTCTTTAGGTCCACTGCCTTTCCTGAGACGGCCACCGGACAGTGAACAGACGGAATGCGCCCCATACTTGGGAATGCCGTGCTCCGGCAAATGTAGCGCTATAATTACCCTGGAGGCTTTCAGTGAAAAGGATATACGTGAAAGAGGAGGTCTGTATCGGATGCCGGCTGTGCGAGATCCACTGCCAGGTGGAGCATTCGAGTTCCAAAAACATCATCAGGGCCTTCAAGGAGGGAGTACCCCCTCCCGCGCGGATTATCGTCGAGGAGGACGGCCCCAAGTCTTTCGCCCTTCAGTGCCGTCACTGTGACGAACCCTACTGCGCCTATTCCTGCATCGCCGGGGCTATCTATCAGGATGAACAGACCGGTGAGGTCATTCAGGACCGGGAGAAATGCATCGGCTGCTGGACCTGTGTTCTGACCTGCACAAAAGGGGCGATCTGGCCCGACCTGCGAGGGCCGCGGAAGGCGGCCAAGTGTGATCTTTGCCCCGACCGAGAAATCCCGGCGTGTGTGGAGATGTGCCCAAACGACGCACTCCATATGGTCGAGGAGGAGCTGAAGAAGCCCGTGTCGGGTTAACGGCGTATGGGGGTTTCGGAGTATACCGGGAAACTTCTTGGAGCCCGGGACTTGAAACCCTGAACCTGGAACGGATTCAAAATAAGGACATTTTCATGGCGACCAGGAAATTCGATTACCTGATCATCGGCAACAGTGCGGGAGGCATCGGCTGTGTCGAGGGAATCCGGCGTGTGGACAGAGCGGGAACCATCGCCATCGTCTCGGACGAGCCCTACCACACCTATGCCCGGCCCCTGATCACCCACCTCATCGAGGGGGACGTGGATCGAAGGGGAATGGATTTCAGGCCCAGGGACTTCTACCGCCGCCACGGCACGGAATCCTACCTTGGGTACAGGGCTGGGAACCTCGATCCCGTCAAGAGATCCGTCAGGCTGACGGGGACGAACGGAAATTCGGGAACCAGGCACACACTCAGGTTCGAGAAACTCCTCATCTCCACGGGGGGCAGCCCCTTTATTCCCCCAATGGACGGTCTTGAACTGAAAGGCGTTACCCCCATGATCAACCTGGATCAGAGCCTGGAGGTCAAAAAGCGCCTGAGCCGGGTCAGGAACGCCGTGGTTCTCGGAGCCGGTCTTATCGGTACCAAGACAGCCGAAGCCCTGTCCCACGCTGTCGATCGCGTGACCATGGTGGAACTGGCGGACCGTATTCTGGCTCCGGTAACCGACCCGGTTTCCTCCCGAATGGCCATTGACGCCTTCCGGGAAAGTGGAGTCGAGGTCATCCTCAACAATACCGTCTCTGAGGTACGGGGCGACGGGAAGGGTAACGTGGCTGAACTGGTCCTCCAGGATGGCACGTTACTCCCATGTGATCTGCTCGTTGTGGCCATAGGAGTTCGACCGCGGACCGATATGGTTGAGGATACGGAAGTGAGGATCGCTTCGGCCAAAGTCGGCGGCGGCATCGATGTGAACATTGAGATGGAGACCAACATGGAGGGCATCTACGCGTGCGGTGACTGCGCCCATGCCCATGATTTCGTCACCGGCGGTATGCGGCTCCTTCCCCTGTGGCCCAACGCCTACATCGGCGGCCGCATCGCCGGGCTGAACATGGCCGGCTCCCCCCACCAGCATCGGTGGGCCACCAACATGAACTCGGTGGATTTCTTCGGGTTCCCCATGGTGTCGGCCGGTTTCATGCTCAAGCCCAACAGGAAGGGTTACGGCGAGATCATCCGTGATGACGGTGACTGGTACGGCAAACTGATCCTCCACAACGACGTCATAAAGGGGATGATCATGGCCGGCAAGGTTGACCGTGCCGGGATCTATCTTGGTTTGATGCGCAACAGAACCAGGGTCACCGGTTTCAGGGACAAGCTGCTCG
>JBFFDD010000185.1:0-5498 GCA_041559575.1 bacterium | reverse complement strand
CTCTCCAGTTCCTCGATCCTCATCATCTCAAGTCCGCTGGTCCGGATAAATTCCTCCCTGATGCCGGCGTCCTTACCTTTAATGGCCTTGGGAAGGACCGAACTCAGGTAGAGCCGTTCCATCTTCAGATCATCGAGGGCTTTGCGGAAGAAGGCATCCGGGGCCCCGGCTCGAACGAGCTCCCGTGAGGTGAGCATCTTCTTGACGTCGTTGATGAAGACCTGTTCCTCATCGGAGCCTCTCAGGGATCGTCCGAACTTTTTCAGCCATCGATCCATGGCGGATTTGACGATGCGATACTCCCTCTCCTCCCGGACCAGGTTCTCCATGGAGATGACCAGGTCCTGAAGGCTCAGATCACCGGTGACGATATTATTCAGGCCGCTGGACAACACCTCGACCTTCCGTTTGCCGAAATTGGGCAGATAAGGGTTTTTGAGGATCGGGCCTACGAAGAGATCCTCGAAGAGGCCCTTCTGGATCTCATCGAAAACCCTCTTGTTGGCAAGAAGGCTTCGCAGCCTCTCCTCGGGGAGTTTCTCCTCCTCGTGAAAAGCAAGGCGATTGACCATGTGATACACGGCGTCGAACCGGTCGAAATAGGTGACGATGTTGCCGAAGTCCTCCAGAATGGTCGGATCACCGGCGTCCTTGCTGAACTCGTCGCATTCCTTGCCGACCTCTATGAGGATCCAGTCGAAGGCGGCGTCCCTGTTCTCCAGGGCTATGAGCTTGGTCTTGAGAAGGCGGATCAGATCCTCCTTCTCCATGTGCACCCCCACCCGCCGGCTGCGCAGGAAGATCGTTTCCAGGACACCGCGGGCCTCGATCAGATAGGAGGGCTCATCCGTCTCGGCGATCTTCTTGCCTCCAAG
The DNA here is from genome assembly GCA_041559575.1 of bacterium. Taxonomy (GTDB): domain Bacteria; phylum BMS3Abin14; class BMS3Abin14; order BMS3Abin14; family BMS3Abin14. The sequence goes on along the minus strand of JBFFDD010000185.1, from coordinate 4,623 downwards.
GAGCTTCTCGTCCAGGGAGTCGAGGAGATTGGCCGGGATCCCCTTGCGCAGGGCGACCGTCCTCAACCGTGATATCCTGGCGCTGTCGTCGAAGAGGATCTCGTCCCTCTTCCACACATCCACCAGGACCGACTGATACTCCTCCACGACCTGCCTGTTCTCAAGGTGCCGGAACATGACGTCGATCTTGATCCTCTCCTGGGAGTAGGGGTCGATATCCAGGTCCTGGGCCAGAGCGGAGAGGGTCCGCTGGTCCTCCTCCCCGAGCACCCGGGTCTGGGAATAGATCTCCTCGAACCTCCAGTAGAACTCCAGGTGGGAGCGGTTGACGATCTTAAGGAGGAAGAAGGTGGATCCCAGGCTTTTCCACTGGTCGCTGAGCTCCTCGACGATCTTTGAATCATCCTGCTGCAAACCGAGGGGAAATCTCTTGAGGTCCTTTCCGAGGACCTTCAGGATCCTCTGCTGCTGCTGCTTCAGGGGGACCTTGTCGTCGAAATGGACGAAGAAGAAGTAATTGAATACAGCGTGGCCGCGCAGGAAAACCTCCTTGAAGGTCTCCATTCCGGCGGTATTCTCGGTGACCCGGACCTTGGCGGTCTCGTCCTGCACGGCCCCGAAGAGGATGAGGCGGTTGATGACGTCGGGCTTGACCAGATCCTGGATGGGCTCCTCCACGCCGAACATATAGGGGCAGAAACTGCCGCCGTTGCCCCGGTGCGAAATGGCCTCCGGATCGATGATGAACTCGCTGCCCCCGCTGAAAAAACGGTGCCGGGTGGCGCCGCCCCCCTCGATGACCTCATGGAAATACCTGTTGGCCACCCCCTTGCCGCAGAAGGTGGCATAAAACTCCTTGTCGGGACCGGTGACTCCGTGGATCCTCAAGTCCTTAATCATCCCGAAAATGTTATATTATTTTGCCATGGTTGTCTTGTGCTTTTCTCGGGAGTTTCGGGAAATCCGTCTCCGTCCTTTGACTGATTCAGGACTACGACGTGACAATCCTGAACGGCTGGCCTGAAAGACTCCGACACCGGCTTTCATGGGGCGGAGTCTTGGGGATATAGCCAAACACCTCAAACCGAATCCAAACTACCTCTGCAATATCATCAAAAAACAGGAAACCTGAGAATCTGAGGTCCGACCCCAAGACCCGCAAAAGCTATAACGCAGAGGACGCACAGCCGTCCGTTGGGGACGGTCCGCAGAGGGCCGCAGAATTAGATCTTCCGGATTCTGGATTTTTGATTTGACCCCCCGCTGCACCGGAACCCCGTCACTCCGATACTATCTTCCCCCAGCCCTCCCCGCCTCGCACAGCAGGATCACCTCCCGCACGGCCTTGGCGGCCACCGCCCCGGAGGGACCCCCCATCCCGGGGCCGGCGGGGCTGTACTCCACCACGTCGGCACCGACTATGGGCAGGCCTTTCAGGGCGTGCAGGAAATCGAGAAGCTCCCGAAAGAACAGGCCGCCGGGCTCCGGCGCGCCCGTCTCCGGCAGGATGGAGGGGTCGAGGACATCGAGGTCCAGGGTCAGGTAGAGGGGGCGGCCGCGGAGGCGATCGGGGATCCGGGACGGGTCGGTGATGAGGGTTCCGGCCGACCGGGCCGTCTCCCACTCCTCCCGGGTCCCGGACCTCACCCCCCACTGGAGGAGCCGGTCCGATCCCACCAGATCCATCACCCGTCGAATGACGGTGGCGTGGGTATGCCGGTCGGAATCGTACTCGTCCCTGAGATCGAGGTGGGCGTCGACGTGGAGGACGCACAGGTCCGGGTAGCGGTCGAGGCAGGCGCCGACGGCGGCCAGGGAGATGAGGTGCTCGCCGCCGAGGACGACGGGGATCCTCCCCCCGTCGAGGAGCGGGGCCATCGTCGCCCGGATCCTGCGGGCCACCTCATCCCACCCCGCTGCGGGAACTTCCAGGTCGCCGAGGTCGGCCAGACGGATGTCCTCGAGGTCCATGTCGAGCTGGGGGCTGTAGCTCTCCAGGGCATCCGACCACACCCTGATGGAGTGGGGGCCGAACCTCGAGCCAGGCCTGAAGCAGGAGGTTCCGTCGAAGGGCACTCCCATAAGGACCACCTCCCCATCGACCGGCGAGCTGTCGGCGCACAAAAAACCGGCGGTCCGTTTCCAGGTCATTCCGCAAGCGCCTCCGCCAGGAACCTGGGACGGGCGAAACAGGCCGTGTGGATCTCGGGGGAGTAGTAACGCGAGGCCAGGGAGGCCCCGTCGCCGAGCCGGGGCTCCGCCCCAGGGTCCATCTGTCCGAGGACGAAGCTCCAGTTGCCGCTCGGATAGGTCGTCACGGGGGCGAAGTAGAAACGTGATCGTTCAAAAACCCCCCGCAGCCTATCGGAGACCTCCTTCATGAAGGCCATGTGGTAGAAGGGTGATTCGGTCTGGGACGCGAAAACGCCCTGTTCGGCCAGGGCGCTGCGGCACGACGCGAAGAACTCGGCCGAGAACAGGGCTTCCGCCGCCCCCACGGGATCGGTGGAGTCGACCAGGATCGCGTGGAAGGTCCCGTCGGCGGCCTGCTGAAGGTATTTGACGCCGTCCTCATACACGATGCTGACCCTGGGATCCTGGAGCCCGGAGCTGATCTCCGGCAGGTATTCCAGGGCGGTCTCCACCACCATGCGGTCGATCTCCACCAGGGTCACGGCCTCAACGGCGGGGTGCTTGAGGACCTCCCTGACGGTCCCGCCGTCGCCACCTCCGACGACAAGGACGTTTCTTGGACACGGATGGGTCAGAAGGGGGATGTGGGCAAGCATCTCATGGTAGACGAACTCGTCCCGCTCGGTGAGCATCACCAGCCCGTCCAGCAGGAGGACCTTCCCGAACTCGAAGGTGTCCAGGACATCGATGGCCTGGTAGGGGCTTTCGGCCTGGTAGAGGGCTTTTTTCACTTCGATGGTGATCCCGGAATGGGGGGTGTGTTTTTCGGTGTACCAGATACTCAACCGGACCCCTCCCTGACCCAGAGGACGACGGCGGCAATAGCCGCCCCCACGTTCTGGACGTGGTGGGAGACGGACGTGCTCTCGAAGCGGGATACCTTCTGGTCCCGCACCTTCAGGGCATGTCCTGCCATATCCCGGCAGATCTGTTCCGTCTCCTCGGAGGGGCCGGCGGCGCTGTATTCCATGATGACGCCCGGGTGCCCGGGATCCTCGGGAAAGGCGGCGGCCACGGCCGCGGAGATGGTCTGGCCCTTGACGGTGCTTGTGATGGACGAGTAGGCCACGGGGATCAGGGCGCCGGGGGGCAGCTGTACGGGTTCTATGCGCGAGGCGTCCGGCGGGATGATGCTGCTCATCTTGACCAGGTTGGTGTTCCCGATCCCGGCATCGAGGAGGGCCCCGTCGAAGGCGTTCAGCGGCATGTAGCCTTCCGAACTGCCGCTGACCAGGAAATACGCGTCGGGCAAGGAGATGATCATGTCAGGCCTGTGAAGACGCCGACTGACCTTCTGACAAAGGCTTGAAGGTGGCGTCCGCCCCCAGGACCCTCAGGTCACCGCGGAGCAGTTCCTTCGCCCGGGTGTTGCCGGCCCGGAAAGCCCGCTTGAGAAGGTCGTGGGCCATCCACGGGTCGACGTTCTGCCCGCAGGTGAACAGATCGACCGCCGCGTAGCCGTACTCCGGCCATGTGTGGATGGCCAGGTGGGATTCGGCGATGACCACCACCCCGCTGATGCCGTGGGGGGAGAAACGCTGGAATATCGAATCCACGATGGTGGCTCCCGCTTTGCGGGCCGCGTCCTTCATGGACCCTTCTATAAAATCACGATCGTTGAGAATGCCAGGATCGCAGTCATAGTATTCAACCAGGATGTGTCTTCCCAGAGCCTTCATCAATACTCCCCTCCTTCCCGGGCCAAACCGGCCTGAACGGAGTCATCGCCCCCCGCTGATCTTTGCCTTTCAAACCTCAAACTTCAAACGTCAAACTATCCTGTCCACTTTCCACTTTCCATTTTCCACTGCTTTTAATGAAACATCGGCGGCGACACCACCCACAGGATCCTCGCTGTCCTCTTTCCCGGGTTGTGCAACCGATGCGGACGGTCGGCGGGAAAGTAGAAACATTCCCCTTTCCTCACGTTTTCCGGTCCCCGCCCCTCGATCTCCAGGACAACCCTGCCTTCGAGGACCATCCCGAACTCGTCACCCTCATGGCCCGAATCCACGGCCGACTTCCCCGCCTCGATGGTGACCAACGCCGGGTCCATCAGATGCTGGTGGGCGCCGGGGATGAGAAGTTCGATGTTCTCCTCCTCACCCTCACGATCCACCCGCACGCGATCGCCGACGGTGAAGACGACCTTCTGTTCCTCCAATCGCCGGAAAAACTCCGACAGGGTCGTGCCGAGCACGTCCAGGATCGATGCCAGCGCTTCGATGGATATGGAGGTCCGGTCCCGCTCGACCAGGGAGATGAATCCCCTCGTCAGGTCCGAACGGATGGCAAGCTCGTCCTGCGTGAGATCGTTAGCAAGTCGCAGCCGTTTGATCTTCTGGCCGATTTTCATGATTCCACCCGATGACCCCGATTAGGCACCTGAACACGCACCCCAGTCGTGTCTATTTTATTATAAAAAAAACT
>JBFFDD010000184.1:0-5552 GCA_041559575.1 bacterium | reverse complement strand
CCTGACCCGGAACCTCAGGAATACCAAGGAGATCCATCGACTGGCGAAAAGGTATTACGAGGGTGGTGAACTCAAGGGTGAAGGCCCGGATGGCAGGCCGGTGGAATATCTTCGTGCCGATGACGGTCATGCGGTCGAGAAGGAGACAAGTCGGGTCCTGCACCGGCTTATCCGGGAAGAGCACATCGACCCGAACGATATCGCCGTCCTCACCGGGAGGTCCAGGGAGAACAGCGTCCTGGCCGGAAAGGATGCCATAGGGTCATTCAGAGTCTGCTGTGGCCGGGACCAGGAGAAGGGCAAGGTGGTCTTCGACTCCATCCGCCGATTCAAGGGTCTGGAGAAACCGATCGTCATCCTGGTGGAGCTGGAGGATGCCCTCGATTCCCAGGAGATTCTCTACGTGGGACTCAGCCGGGCCCAGGCCTACCTGGTGGTAATCGGCAGTGAACGGGTCCTGGGGGCGATGAGGGGGAGCGCTCCTGGCGCAGTGGAAAGGGGAAAGGGGGAGAATTAGAGAATGGAGAATGGAAAATGGAGAATAGAGGGAAAATCAGTGGAAGGGAGAAAGGGAATTTCCGCGACGGGGCGACTGGATGAGGGGGCGAGGGGAGGCTGGCGAGGGGGCGAAGAGCAGACGAAGGAGTAAGACCCGCCGTCGCTCCTGGAGCTATGGCGTGGCAGGCGAAGACGAAGGAAAAGGCAGACGCGGGGACCCGCCTTCGCTGAAGCTTCCGCCGTCGCTCTTCGAGCTCTGGCGAGACAAGTCGGCGTGGCAGGCACGGGGAGGCGGAGAAAGCGCGAGGGGGCGACTGAACGAGGTTACGACTTGGCGACAAGGCGAATGAGCCGATTCTTCGTTGAGTCGGTCAGTCGATAAGTCGTAAATTCGAGCGTACCAGCTCAGTTCTCTGTTCTCAGCGCTCAGTTCTTAGTGCCAAGCTCTCACTTTCATATTCAAGGGAGGATCCCATGTCTGAGATCGTCGGAAAGCTGAACGAGGCATTGGAAAAACACCTTCGTCCGGCCACCTTTCCAGTGGGAGTCAAACTGGCTGGGGAGGGCGAAGAGATCGGTCAGAGGCACAAACGGCCGAGTGCTGATTTCCACAATCCCATCGCCGCCTGCCAGGGACTGAACATCGCCAGGACCATCGGGTGGACGATGGTGTTCGGAAAGGATGATCACGCCTGCCCTTTAGGATCAATAGCCGCGGGACACATGAATCCGGATCCGTTCCTGGAGGGGACCGTCGCCGGTCTCTATCAGGACGATCCGGAGGTGTCCAGGAGGATGGAAGCAACTTACCCGAGAAATCCCGTGGGTGAGGTGGGTGAGATCTGGCTGTCCCCATTGAGCCGCTGCGAGTTCGACCCCGACCTGGCGATTGTCTACGGAAATCCCGCCCAGGTGTTGATCCTCATCCACGCGGCCAATTACGGTTATGGAGTTGGTATTCAATCACACAGCACCGGTCGGTTCGGGTGCTCGGCATGGATTGCCGGAGCCTTGCAGTCCGATGAATACGCCTACGTGGTTCCCGGATCCGGAGAGAGGATCTTCGCCGGGACTCAGGACCACGAGATGTCATTCATCATCCCACAGTCAAAATTCGAGTCCCTGATCGAGGGGTTGAGGGTCATGTGGAAAAAGGGTTCTTACCGTTATCCGGTCCCAAGCATGAACCTTTTGAACCAGCCAGCTATGCCGCGGGAGTACGATTTGCTGAAGCAGGGTTAGCAGGGTGAGGGGAATGAAAAAGTGGAAAGTGGAAAGGAGGAAAAGAGGTAATAGAAATAGTCTATAGTGTATAGAAATGACCGGAAGGGCCCAGTGCTTTCGCTAATGCCTGTACACCATACACTATACACTTTCACTATTGCTGACCCTTCCGTAGTTCTATGGCTGATTCGAAGAAAATCCCCCTGGCTGTGATCCTCGCTTCGGCCACCCTCACCATCATGGCCGGCAGTATTATCGCCCCGGTCCTGAACCTGATGAGGGAGGGGCTGGCTGTCGCCCCTTCATCGGTGGGGCTGATCATCACCACCCACGGCCTGTTCATGGCCCTGTTCAGCCCGCTGATGGGCAGCGTCATCGATCGAAGAGGTGTCAGGCGGCCCTACATCGCCGCTCTAATAGCCTACGGGATCGCCGGCGGGTCCGGTCTGCTCATCAACTCCTACTGGATCCTCCTGGTCAGCAGGGCCATCCTCGGGATCGCGCTGGCGGGAATCTTCGCCGGGATCAATGTCCTGATCCTCAATATGTACGAGGGTATTGAGAGGAACCGGGTCATGGGATGGCGGGGAAGTGCCCAGAGCTTTGGCGGGGTCATCTGGCCCCTCGTCGGCGGAGCCCTGGGCGGAATATCCTGGCATCTTCCCTTCGCGGTCTACATGCTGGCCATACCGATCGGCCTGTTTGCCCTGGCTGCCGTGCCTGAGCCGGCTGTTCATTCCGGATCCGAATCACCGGCCGGTGACGGTGCGTCTGTGCTCGCCATTTTCCGGCACAATCCTGTTCTGCTGTTTATCTACGGTCTCATGTTTTCCGGCAGTGTCCTCCTTTACGTTATCGTCATCTTTCTGCCTCAGCTGCTGGAGACCTTCGGCATCACCAGCACATTCCGGATCGGGCTCTTTCTCACCGCCATGACAGGATCGGCGGGATTGACCGCCTTCGTCTACGGGAGGATTAGAGCGCGTTTTTCCTACCGGGCTATCGTGGTGGCCGCTTCCCTGCTGTGGATAGCGGCATTCTTCTCCATTGCCCAGGCATCCAGTCCCCGCTTCATCGCCTTTTCCGTGGCCCTCTTCGGTGTCAGCCAGGGTCTCGTCATGCCGACCGTAATGGTGTGGATCGGGGATGCTGTTCCGCCTTCCTTCCGCGGCCGGTTCAGCTCCTATCTGGGGTCCTTCGGATTCATCGGCCAGTTTCTGTCGCCCATTCTCTTCGCCCCCGTATTGATCATGGTGGGCCTCAAGGGGGTCTTCATTGTCGGCTCCTGCATCGGCGTGGCCTGGTTGATCCTGCTTCTCGCGGGCCTGAAGGGGGTAGGATAGTCTGAGGTTAACGAACTAGGAACTTGCTACTGACTGCCAAGTACTGATTCTCTGAAAGGAGACCGATAATGAAGCCGCCAGATATAACGAGGGTGTTCAAAGGTCCGAACAATGAGTTTGAAGTGGAGATCGTTTTCGCGAATGAGGGCAATCAATCGCCAAAAGAGGGGCACACCTACGACGAGATCATCGTGGTGACGGACGGGGTGATCCTGCTGGAGAGAAGTGACCGGGATGAGACCGAGACCCATTCGAAATACGATCTCATCTTTCTGCCCAAAGGAACCGTGCACCAGATCACCGTTCAGGAAGCACCCGTTAAACTGGTGATCATACATCCGGAAAGGGAAGCGCCCAGCGGACGCAGCGGAAAGTAGAAGGTGGAAAGGGTAAAGGGGAAAGGCCGCAGGAAAGACTGAACGATGATACGACCTTCCGATAAAGCGAGCGAATGATCCGATTCTTCGTTGGATCGGTTAGTCGATAAGTCGTAAATTCGAGGGTATCTGCTCTCAGTTCTCAGTTCTTAGTTCCTGGTTACAAAAACCTCAAACTTCAAACCCGGAACGGAACAAACCGTTCAGAGCCCCAGGCTCATCTTGTGGAACTTGTCCACTTCCTCCTTGAGCCAGCCCGGCCAATACTCCTCGTCAATGGGGTAGCTGGCGTCCATGGCCTGAAAAGACCCGGGGCCGGTGACCGCCCTGATGTTTTCCAGGGTGTTGTAACAGACCCGGTCCACGCCGGCCAGTTTGGCCACCCGCTGGTTGATCTCCTCCAGGGGCTTGTCGTAGGGATGTTCGCCCCGGAAAGCTCTCTGGGCAGCCAGTTCCAGGAGGCATTCCTTCCCCCGGCGCCACTCCTTGAAGGAAGGGAAGAACATCGGCCCATAGGAGATCCAGAATTCAAGGCGCGTGGCGCCCGAATTATATACTGTCCAGACAGATCCCCCCTCGCTGACACTACCCTTGACGATACTGTCGTCTCCCATAACCACCTTTTTGCCTTTCAGCACGGAGTCCACACCGGCGAACTTGAGCCCCACCTCGATGGTGCGCTTGCGGATCTGGGATTCCTGAAAAGTGCGGATGGCCTGAGCCTGTTTCACCAGGCCGTGGGAGATGGGCATTCCGAGACCTTCAGCGATCCCGTAGGAGACGCCCCTGCCCGAATCGGGGTTGGGTATCACGATGTCCGCGTCGGGGGGACCGTAGAGCTCGGCAAGCTTGTGCCCCAGCCGTTTGCGGAGAAGGAAGATCTCCTGATCCTGATAAACTGAGGCCACGTTGCCGAAGTAGACACCCTGAAACACGTCCGGCATCGGAGTTTCCTCCCTCAGCCTGCGTGTCTCGATCCCCTTCGAGGAGCATATGGTCATCTCCGCACCTTTGTATTCCCTTTCCACATGGCCGCCGAGCCTTCTGTGTGAACAGCTCTCGGAACTGGCAATAAAGGCACCGTCCACGGTCCCCATGCAGAATGGCTCAAAGGCCCGGGTGTCGTTCAGCGTAACCAGCATGGTCTCCTTGCCGTCGAAAACAAGGGCCGTCAGAGCGAAGGTCGCCCGTCCGTGAAGGAGGTCTACCAGTTGGCGCCCCGCCTCGAAGGTGACCCCGGCCTCATTGATGCTTTGGTGGAGCAGGGAACCGAGGGCCTCGGACATGTTTGCCGTATCGAAGGAATATCTGTTGTCGAGGTTTGCCTGGATCTCATCGCTTCTGATGATGCGGCCGCTCACGGTCAGAGCCACCTGGAAGGGGGAGTCGAAACGGGGTTTGACCATAATCGGTTCGGCATTCCTTTTCTCGGCGACCTTGTTCTTGGTGTAGCCGACATTGCCGATTGCCGCCACGGGATCGAGCTCCTGGAACATCCGTATCATATGGGGGTCGATGACATCCGCGATTCCGCCCACTCCCTTGAGGATGTTGATACCCCGGGGTGTCCCGACGGCAATGCCCGCACCGGTTTTGCCCCTGTGCTGCAGTGCGCCGGTGGCCAGAAATGTCCTCTGAACAAGCTCCTGATCCCCTGGGTTATAGATTCCCGTTATTCCGTCCAATGTGACCTCCCGAAGATACCCGGATCCCCATATTCAGATTCAGCACCATTGGCTGTTTCCACCCGCGGCAGGAAAAAGGAAAAAACGCATATTGGCACACGTTCGTTCGAACATCAAGGGAGGGGGGAAGAAGTGGAAAGCCCTTCGACAGGCTCCATTCGACCGAGCTCATGGCAGGCAGGGCAGGTGGAAAGTGGAAAGGGGGAGAATTAGAGAATGGAGAATGGGGGAAAAAGGCAGACGAAGGAGTAAGACGAAGACGAAGTGAAGGTCGGACGCGGGGACACGGGGACGCGGGGAGGGGGCGAAAGGGCGACTGAACGAGGTTACGACTATCCGACAAGGCGAACGCGCCGATTCTCCGTTGAATCGGTTAGTCGATAAGTCGTAAATCCGAGCGTATCAGCATTCAGTTTTCAGTTCTT
>JBFFDD010000183.1:0-5599 GCA_041559575.1 bacterium | reverse complement strand
GACGTCGTTGAAATGGTTCTGGCTGACCAGGACGGTTGGGACGGATATGAGGCGGCCAAATGGCTCACCATGCGCCGATGGCTTGAAGCCAATCCCGACGACGAGTTGGCGAAAGAGGTTCGAGCCCAACTGACCTCGGAACCCGTGCGCTACGCCGCTTACACGCGTGAATACCTGGGCTGGGGTGTGTTCGCGCTGATGACGCGGGGATGAGTTGAGCCAAAGGGGTCAGGACGTGAATTGTGGACTTCCTGAGTTTATCGATCTGTTTTATTTACTATTTTACTGATTGTTGTCCGGTCTAACTCCAGAAATGTCGCTATCTCGGATTGGGTGTAAGCATATAGGGTGAAAGCGGCACGGATTATCCTGTTCCTCGTCTTCAGATTTCCGTAGTTACCTCCTTCGAACAGTTCCTGCAACTGGGGTCTACTGAGGATTCTCTGGTTCCTCGGCAATGATCCTGAGGAATCTTTCATGTCGAGCATGGGGCCGATTCTCTTCGAAGAAAGGGGGTTCCTCTCTTCCCTGAAAACTTTCTGAAACAGTTTGATGATATGATCGTCATTGCCTTTCAACTCCATTTGGACCAACACCTTGAAAAACATTTGGGCGTTTTCTCGAATTGAGCTCAGTTGAGAAAGGACATCGTCAACAAACAGAAAATCAGGCGGTGTAATCTCTCCAATGGTGGCCCTATAGCTGCTCCACCTCCACTGCACGGGATTCTCTACGATCTTGGCTTCGACCGGATTTCGGACAATATATCTGGCCGTCATAAGAAACTGCATGCCGTCCTCCACAAGCTTGGTCTTGAACCGGCCCTGGAACAGGTGGCCGGTGAGGCCATATTTTCTGTTGATTCTCTGTGTGTACACTCCATTTAACCATGCCATTCCTCTTGAGAGGATTCCGTCGGGTATTTCAACAAGAAGGTGATAATGGTTTCCCATTAGGCAGTAAGCGTGGCAAATCCAGTTCATTCTTTCGATGATAGTTTTCAGAAGTTTTAGGAACAGTTTTCGGTCGTCATCATCCAGGAAGATATGCTCCTGATGATTGCCTCTGCTGCTGATATGATAGACTGCGCCAGGATACTCCAAGCGAAGTTGCCTTGCCATTCGTATCTCCTGTAAAACTCCTGAAGACCGAGCAAGACCTTTGCCAAAGCGAGAAAGGAGAGCATCTTTAACTTATTCTGGGTATGGAAATGCCACAATTCACGTCCTGACCCTTTTTCCAGACCGTTGTTGCAGTTCCCTGGTTCATCCCATAAAATGATTTTTTCTATTTCCATCAGGGTGGCGACGTTTATCCGGTTTTTATCATGACAAAGGAGCGAGGTTATGATCACGGCGATTGTTACGGCGAAGTGTGAGATTGGAAAGGTCCATTCTGTTTCGGAGGCTCTGACGGCGCTGGAGGGTGTCGCCGAGGTCTACTCCGTATCGGGGGAGTTCGATGTCCTGGCCATCATCAAGGTGAAGGAGTACGATTCGCTGGCCACCCTGGTCACGAAGGAGATCGCCGGCGTTGACGGCATCCAGGTAACCAAGACCCACATGGCGTTCAGAACCTATTCGAAGCACAACATGGAAAAGGTCTGGGCCGAGACAATGGGAGAGTAGGCCCCGTGCGCAACCTCTCCTCGGCGATCCTGGCTGCCAGGGAAAACGGACGGATCCCCATTGTCGTTGACATCAAGCCGATCTCCCCGCGGGACGGCGTCCTGGTGGGCCAGAGGGATCCGTCCCAGCTGGCCCGTGCGCTGGTGATGGCCGGAGCCTGCGCCCTTTCGGTGGTCACCGAGCCGGAGAACTTCGGCGGCAGCCTCGATCTATTGCGGCGGGTGGTCCAGGCCGTAAATGTCCCCGTGCTGAGGAAGGATTTTATCAGTTCTCCGGGCCAGGTCGACGAGACCCTCGAGGCAGGAGCGGCGGCCATTCTCCTCACCCTTGCCACCATCCCTGAACTGGCCCTGCCGGGACTGTACCGCCGGGTTCAGGCCCTGGGCCTGGAGGCGGTTGTCGAGGTCCACACCGAGGAGGAACTGAGGTTGGCCAGATCTCTGGAACCGACCATCATCGGGATCAACAACCGGAACATTCTGCGGCTCGAGAAAGACCCGGGGGACGTCGGGGTAACGGAGAAGCTCGCCCCTCTCGTTCCGGAGGGCACGGTCATCCTGTCGGAGAGCTCCCTTCTCACCGCCCGGGACATTCAAAGGGCCTTCACGGCCGGGGCGGACGCGGTTCTGGTGGGTACCGCGGTCCTCCAGTCGGAGGATCCGGCATCACGTATTGCCGAACTCACAAAGGGGGTGAGGGTTTGAGTCCATGGTGAGGGTCAAACTGTGCGGTCTTATGGGTGAGCAAGACGTCGACATGGCCGTGGCCGCCGGTGCTGACGCCCTGGGTTTCGTCACCGAATATCCGGTTCCGGTCCCGTGGAACCTGGACCGGGATCGATCGGCCGAGCTGGTCAGATATGCGTCGCCGTTCGTGACCACGGTGGCCGTCGTTGGCGGCCCGGTGGAAAGGATGGTGGACATCGCTCTGGTCGTCAGACCCCAGGTCCTCCAGCTCCACGGTGATGAAACCGTGGACATGGTGCGGGAGGTATGCGGTGCCCTTGCCGGAACGGGGATCAAGGTGATAAAGGCATTGAGGATCGATGTCGATACCGGTGAGGTCCGATTTGACAGTTCGGATCCCCGGGAGGCCGCCGGTATCCTGACCGGATCCGGCATCGCCGCCCTGGTGATCGATTCGAAGACATCGACCCGGCCTGCGGGGACAGGCGTGACCCTGGACTGGGAGGCGGTGACCGGGATCCGGGAAGCCATCGATCTCCCTCTGATCCTGGCCGGCGGCCTGAACGCCGGCAATGTGACAGATGCCATCACCGTCGTTCGCCCCTACGCGGTCGATGTCATATCGGGGGTGGAGAGTGAAAGAGGTGTGAAAGACGCAGATAAAATGTGTGAGTTTGTAAAAGCAGCGAAAGGATGGATAAAGCCAGACATCGCATAGTCCTAAGAGATAAGTGATAAGAGAAAAGAGACAAGAAAATGAGCAATTCACTTAGCACTTATACTGAGCCCTTAGGACCGGTTTTCCTTATCTCTTAGCACATAGGACTTAGGACTGCTTCTATGATTCGTCCCTTCACTTTCATGCTTGTCGCCGTCAGCCTGGACGGCAAGATCTCCCCAAGGCGGGTCCCGGGACAACCCAACCCGGTGGGTCCGGAGCTCATCGACGAGGAAATCATGCGTCTGCATAACTCCAAAAGAGCAGGGGTCGACGCCATCATGATCGGGCTCAACTGCGTTCTCCTCGACGATTCACGCCTGACCCTCCGCGAGGGGGACGGGAAAAACCCTGTCCGGGTCGTCCTCGACGGCCTGGCGGAAATGCCGCTATCAGCCAGGATTCTGAACAGAGAGGCTGCCACAGTAGTGGCCGTTAGTGAGGATGCTCCTTCCGGCAGAGTTCAGGCCTTGGTGAAAAAGGGAGCCGGCATCATCACCGCAGGCCGGGGCAAGTACGTTGATCTGCCGCCGGTCATGGAGCAATTAAGGGAGAATTTCGGCGTCAGACGTCTCATGGTCGAGGGCGGCGGTACCGTCCATCGGTCCATGATCGCCGCCGGGCTCTATGACGAGATCCACATGATCGTCTGTCCTTTCGTCATCGGCGGATCAAGGTCGATCACGCCGGTGGGAAGGACCGCTTTCTGGCCGAAAGGAGATATTCCAAGGTATTCACTTTCAGATACAGAGGTCATAGGTGACTATATGTATATTATCTACAAACCGAAAAATTAATGGTGTTTGAAGGGGGGTACACGAGAAAAAGGAGAACAGGATCATGGGAGACCAGGAGAATCGTTGGAGGAATTTCGGCGCAATCGTCGTGAGGTTGACGCACGGTGAGAACATTACCAGAGAGGAAGCCAGGGAATGCTGGCGTCAGATCTGCGAAGAGGAGCAGACCGACCTGCAGCAGGGAGGGTTCATGGGGGCCCTGCAGGCCAAGGGGGCCACACCGGAGGAGGTGGCCGGCACATTCGAGGCCCTTTACGAGTACGATACCATCAAGGTGGAGGTGGAAACACCGGAACCGCTCATCGATAACTGCGGCACTGGAGCCGACACCCTAAAGACCCTGAATATCAGCACCGGAGCCGCTATCATCGCAGCTGCACAGGGACTCTACGTGGTCCGGCACGCCGCCCGGGCCATCTCGTCCAACTGCGGGGCGGTCGACGTGGTCGAGGCCTTCGGGGTGAACGTGGAATCGGCGCCTGAGCTGCCGAAAAGGAGCATAGAAAACGCTGGTATCTGCGTATGGAACGCTTTTCTGCCCTCGGTTCATCCCAAGACCCTCGCACGGGTCCTGTCGCAGATCCGTTTCGGGTCGGCCATCAACCTCGTAGGGCCCCTGCTCAACCCGACCATGCCGGAGTACAAGGTCATGGGGGTGCCCAACAGGGAAATGATCGACATCGAGGTCAGGACTCTGAAAGAACTGGGGTTCAGGCGGGCTTTCGTCATGCACGGTCTGGATGATGAATCCGGCAAGGGAATGGACGAGGTTTCCACCCTCGGCGTCACTCACGTCGCCGAGTTGATGGAGGACGGATCGATCAAAAGCTACGAGATCAGGCCGGAAGACCTCGGGATCAAAAAAGGCACCTTTGAAGAGTTGGCGTCGACCAGGGACGTGCAGCAGGATGCCCTGGGCCTGCTCCGGGTGCTGGCCGGCAGGGACACCGGGCCCAGGGCCGATATTGTGTGCCTGAACGCGGCACCTCTGCTGACAGTCATGGGAAAGGCAAAGGACCTGAAGACGGGCGTTGACATGGCCCGTCAGGCCATTGGTGACGGCAGGGCGCTCGACAAACTGCGGGACTGGGTCACCTGGCAGAACGAAACGCCTGAAGACGGCATGCCCACCCTGGAGGAAATGATCAGCAAGCTGTGATGGACTTCCCATGAGCAAAAACCACATGGATGTCAAATACTCCTCCTGCTGCTTCTGTTCCAGCCGGGGCTGCGCCGTCAAGGTCTATGTGGAGAACAACAGGGTCCGGAGGGTCACGGTGGACACCGAGGCTCCGGTGGTTCCAGGCGCTCACTGTCCCCGGCCGTCCCTGTCGGTGGAATACCAGGAAAGCCCGTTCCGCTTGGACTATCCCCTGAAGCGGACAGGTGTTCGGGGTGCGAACCGCTGGGAGCAGATCACATGGCACCAGGCCCTGGACGAGATTGCCGCCAGGCTTTCGGATATCCGCGACAGTTATGGTGCTGAAGCCCTGGCTACCAGTTCCGGCACGGGCCGGGGCGCCTGGGATTTTGCCAAAACCCGGTTCATGAACCTGTTCGGCAGCCCCAACCGCATCGGAGCCGTCACCGTCTGCTACGGGCCCCGCAGCATGGTTTGGCTCTCCACCTTCGGCGGCGCCCTGGTCCCCGACAGTACTCCGGGAAAGACGAAACTCATGACCCTTTGGGGGCGCAACCCCCATGAGGGGGGACCATCCTCCTGGCACAGTTTCCTGAAGGCGAAGAGGGCTGGAATGAAGACCTTGGTGG
>JBFFDD010000182.1:0-5599 GCA_041559575.1 bacterium | reverse complement strand
GGCCTTCTTCCCCAATCTGCCCGACTCCAACATGGCCTGCATTACCGGAGAGGGGGCCATTCGATCACCGAAACCTTCGAACATGCTCCTTCCGGCGTGGACGGCGATATCCAGGCCCACCTGATCGAGGAGGATGTACACACCCATGGGCATACCAAAATCCATCAGCATCCTGTCCACGGTGACTATTTCCGCTCCTTCCTCGAGGAGTACCGCCGCTTCGTTCATATAAGGCAGGAGCAGACGGTTGACCAGAAAACCCGGCCTGTCTTTGACAACAACAGGTACCTTACCCAGGCGGCGGGCGAAGGACGCCACCCTCTGGGCCACCTCGTCGGATGTCCTCTCCCCCTTGATGACCTCCACCAGCGGCATGCGGTCCACCGGATTGAAGAAGTGCAGACCGGCTGCTCTCTCGGGATGGGGGATCCCAGCGGCTATTTCGGTAATCGACAGGGAGGAGGTGTTGGTGAGAATGGCCGCCTCTTCAGACACCTTCTCGGCCACCGACGCGAAGACCGATCTCTTCACATCCATGCGCTCAGCCACCGCTTCGATGACCACATCGGAGTCAGCGACCCCCCGGATCCGGGTGTCGACGCTGATACGGGCAGGGATCCATTGGGCTTCGACATCCGTGTATCGTCCCTGCCGTCTCTTCGTGGTGATGTCCTGATGGAGAGAAGCAAGGGCCGCACCGATGGCCCTGTCGGACATGTCCACCAGGCGGACGGTCATGCCTCGTTCCGCCGCCAGGGTCGCGATCCCCCCTCCCATAGCCCCGGCACCGATCACCGTCACGTGGGAGACATCAGCCGCCAGGCTCCTGTCCCCCCTGGCGAAGGATTCCCTCAGGTAGAAGACCCCGATGAGTCTCTTGGACACGTCCGTGACCGCCATCTCGCCCAGGATCTGAGCCTCTTTGAGCAGACCTTTAGCCATTCCCCGGTTCAACCCCTCCTCAATGGCGTCGATGGCTGCCATAGGTGCGGGGTAGTGGCCATGGGTTCGTTCCATGACGGCCTTCCGTGCCTGGTTGGTGATGATCCTCCGGCCGAAGCGGAACCTCTCCAATAGCCCTTCGACAACTTGATGTATTTTCCTCTCCCGCTTCCTCCTGTGCAGCCGACCCTCGAGGGCTGCCATCGCCGCCTCCATAAGGTGCTCAGGAACGGTGACCTCATTCACCAGACCGATCCGTTTCGCCTTTGCCGGGAAGACGTTTGAACCGGCGGTGATCATGCGCAGGGACTCCGGCAGCCCCACCAGGCGGGGCAGGCGCTGGGTGCCTCCGAACCCGGGAATGATCCCCAGTTGGGTCTCCGGCTGACCGAGGAACGTTGCCGGCGAGTCGCTGGCAACCCGGAAGTCGCAGGCGAGGGCAAATTCGAGCCCCCCTCCGAGGCAGGAGCCGTTGATGGCAGCCACGGTGGGAAAGGGGAGTGCTGCCAGGCGATCGAAGGCATCCTGGCCCTTGCCGGACAGAGCCGCTCCCGTCTCTGGATCGGTGATCCCCTCAATGAGGGCAAGATCCGCTCCGGCGATGAAATTATTCTTCTTTCCCGAGACAAATATCGCCCCCCTGATGGCGTCACCCATCTCCTCCAGGTCGCCCATAAGGTCTCCCAACTCCTCGAGGACCTGGAGGGTGAGGATGTTGACCTTCGACTCCGGCAGGTCAAAGGTGACGATGGCCACCCCATCCACGATATTGAGGGAGAAGGAGTTCATCGTCACACCCTCCGAAACAGCACAGCCGCTCCCTGTCCGCCCCCGACACACAGCGTGGCCAGCCCCACGTCCACTTTGCGGCGTTTCATTTCCAGGAGCAGTGTGAGGATGAGACGGGTTCCGGATGAACCCACGGGATGACCCATCGCGATGGCCCCACCGTTGACGTTCAGGATGCCCCTGTCGATGGCCCCGATGGCTTTTCGTCCCAGAAAGTGTTCAGAGAGACGGTCGTCAGCGAAGACCATCTCGTTGGCGATGATCTGGGCGGCGAAGGCCTCGTTCATCTCGATGAGACCGATGTCCGAATGGGCGGTATTCGTTCTTTCCATCAGGAGGGCCGTGGAGTAGGAGGGGCCCAGTCCCATTCGCTTAGGCGCCAGGCCCGCGAAGGAGTGACTGACCAGGTAGCCCAGCGGTTCGAGATCAAGTTTTTCCGCCATCCTCTCGGTAGTCACCAATACGGCAGCCCCCCCGTCGGTAATCTGCGAGGAGTTGCCGGCGGTTACGGAACCGAACTCCCGGTCGAAGACGGGCTTCAGTTTTGACAGCTGCTCGATGGTCTGATGAGGCCGGATGCCATTGTCGAAAAGGATCTGCTCCTCGTACTTTGGGGGAGCGAACACGGGCATGATCTCCTCGGTGAACCGTCCTTCCTGATGGGCGATATTGGCTCGCTGGTGGCTCAACAGGGCCAGTTCGTCCTGGGCCTGCCGGCTGATTCCCAGTTCCCGGGCCAGGACCTCGGCCGTCTGTCCCATGTTGAGGCCGCAGGTGATATCCGTCAGGCCAAGGAGGAGGCCTACTCGGGGGATAATGTGGCGGGGCCGCACCGTGGAAAGGGTGGCCAGCTTTTCCTTTAGGCTTTTGGCTCTCTGAAAACGGGTGAAGATCTCGGCTGCCTCCTTGGTGAGGAAGAGGGGGATGTTGGTCATGGACTCCACCCCTCCGGCGATGACCACCTCCGCCTCACCGGTGACAATGGATTGGGCCGCTGAGATGACCGACTGGATGCCCGAAGCGCAGTTGCGATGGACCGTGTAGGCCGGCACGCTCTCGGGCACTCCGGCGTAGAGCGAGATGACCCTGGCGACGTTCACCGCCTCGGGGGGCTGGGCCACGTTGCCGATGATCACCGAGTCCACCTGTCCGGGATCGATGCCGGTGCGGGCAAGGACCTCCGAGACGACCAATCGCCCGAGATCCACCGCAGTCAGGTCCTTTAAAAGGGTGCCGGCCTTACCGTAGGGAGTCCTCACTCCCCCGGCGATAACGATACGATCCTTCATTTTTCCTCTCCCCCCTGTCTGACTTCCAGGTTGCTTCCATCCCGCTGTCCGTCGATGTCAGCGAAGATCTTTCCAGTGAGCGATTCCCTCCGGTTGTCGGTTATCCTGAAGTCGGTCCGCAGGACCTCGCTGGCTTCCTCCGTAAGATAGCCGAGGAGGTTCACATCGGTCGAAACATCCTCCCCCCCGGTCCTCCTGCTATCGATGAACGCCAGGGTGGCCAGTATGCTGTACAGCGCCATGCTCAGACGGGTGACCCTCCGCAGGTAAAACTCCCTGGACACGATACCTTTGCCGTATTTGAGCAGGCCGAGGTGGACCATCTTTCTCACCGCCCGGGCCAGCTTCCGGATCAGGTTGGCGGCGGCGTTCATTGCCGGATCCGAGTATCTCAGGGAGAGCCCAGGATTCCGGTAGGCACCGCGGATCAGGAAAAGGGCCTGCTGGAGACGGCCTTTCCCCTTGATCCTTTTTCCCAGGTTCCTAATCAGATAGAGGGCCGGGTAGATGGAGTGGATCTCCGAGGTTCCCTCGAATACGGTGGTCACCCGGAAATCCCGCATCCTCTTTTCGTAGGGTTGAGTGGCAAGGTACCCGGAACCGCCGGCGGTCTGCAGAGCCTCGTAGAGGGTGTCCCAGGCCCGGGTGGTTCCATAGAGTTTTACATGGGAACTCTCTGCGGCCAGAGGGCCGGTGGCGTCCTTCTCAAGGAGCCCTGCCGTGGCCGTCGTCATGGAAGCCGCGGCCAGGGAGTGAGCCCTGGCCAGGACCATCTTCTCCTGGATCAGCTCGAAATCGCTTATCGGTGCGCCGAACTGGACCCTTGATTTGGATCTCCTGTACATGTCATCGACGGATTGATCCATGGCGCCTACCGATGCGGCCCCCAATCCGAGACGGCCGTAATTGAGGACCGTCATGGCGATCTTGAAGCCCTCTCCCGGTCTACCCAGGAGGTTCTTTACCGGAACCTTCACCTCGGTGAATGTTATGGGGGTGGTGGAGCTGATCTTAAGCCCCATCTTGGGGATCTCCCGGCCGACCTCGACGCCTTCCCAATCCCTCTGGACGATGAAAGCCCCCATGAATCCTGGCCTGTCCGGGTCCATCTGGGCGAAGACGGTCATTCCGCCGGCGAAGTTCCCGTTGGTGATGTAGGTCTTCTGGCCGTTGAGGACGTAGTGGGTGCCGTCCTCGGAAAGCAAGGCGGTGGTGGTGATGTGCTGGGCGTCGGACCCGGTCTTCGGTTCGGTGAGGACGTAAGCGAAGACCATTGCCCCCGAGGCCGCCCGGGGCAGATATCTGGCCTTCTGCTCCTCATTCCCGAAAAGGACTATCCCCTTGACGCCGATGGACAGATGGGCCAGGGGCGTGAGGGCCAGGGCCATGTCTGTGCGCGAGATGGATTCCAGAACAGCCAGATAGGATGGGAGACTGAGTCCGACGCCGCCGTACTCCTTCGGGATATTCAGGCCGAACATCCCTATCTCCTTCAGGCCTTTCATGAGGGTATCGGGGATCGATCCCACCTTCTCCAGGGCGGTTGGAGGGTACTCCCGGGTGAGTTGGCGGTATTTGCCTATGATCTCCTCGACCTTTGGGTCCTTTCCGGGGAAGGAAAGGCTCTCGAACCGGTCTCTGTTGAAGGTGTCCAGGTAGAGCTCCTCCAGAAAACCCTTCCCGGAACCCTTACGGGACTCCCTGCTCTCGGCTGTGTCCCTGGTCATGCCTTTCCTCCTCTGCCCGAATTTTCCAATCCCAAATCTCCGATGCCCTAATCTCTAATGCCTGCCGCTCCAATCTCCAGCGATCCAGTTTGCAATTTCCATCTTCTGATCTCTGGTGCTCCGATTTCTATTCCGCATCTTCTGCTATTCTACCCTCACGAAAATCCATAGTAAATTTATAAGTTAAACAGAGCTTTGATCCGTACTGTTTTTTGGTGTATGAAAATTAAACCCGAAAGGTCACGGTATGGTCACGGAAGTCGCCGGTTTCAAACGATGTTTCCGCTGCCGCGGCTTTGCAGGACACGGAGAGATACTCCGGACTCTGGAATCGGAAGGCGGAGATCATCAGGGCGGATCCTGTCGCCGGAAATCCAACCCTCCGGCGTATGATTTTCTGTGTTATCGTATAATTTTATGTGTTATAGGACTGCTGATTTGAGAAAGAATAGGCCAAAAGATTATGATTCGTCCCTTTTCGTTGCCGGCTGGCGGGAGTGGGTCGCCCTGCCCGAACTCGGGATACCGGCCATCAAGGCGAAACTCGATACCGGGGCCCGCACAAGTTCGCTCCACACTTTCCATCTGGAGACTTTCATGGATAAAGGCCGGCATATGGTCCGGTTCGGCCTCCACCCGCTTCAGAGGAGAAAGGATGTGGAGGTGTTCTGCACCACCGAGATCCTCGACCAGCGGATGACGTCCGATTCAGGCGGAAAAAGGGAGCTCCGGTGGGTCATCGGCACATCCATCTCCTTCGGCGGCATGACGTGGCCTATCGAGGTGAACCTGACCAACCGGGAGGATATGAGGTTTCGGTTCCTTCTCGGACGCACTGCGATGGAAGGGCGG
>JBFFDD010000181.1:0-5616 GCA_041559575.1 bacterium | reverse complement strand
GTTTCAAAAAGGCAAGATGTTAAGAAACAGTTTCAAGTTTCAAGTTCCAAGTTCCATGTTTCAAGTTCCAGGTTAAATGGCTATTGCCATTGCAAGGACGCTGAGCTGGTCAAGGGGGACGCGGCCAACCCGGGAAAAATTCTTTGATACACAGAACACTCGCCTACGACATTCTCCTTCGCTTGAGTTACGGAGAACGAGAGATTGCGGTGGGCAGGCAGATGCCAAAGAGAAAATCGAAAGTTCATTCCGAATTCTGAATACCCTGTCACACCGTAACCAATAGCAAAGGCTGATGAATAATCATTGCCATTTAGGTCCCAAACTCAAATCCCAAACCTTCCTCTTCTCCTGAAACCTGGAACTTGAAACCTGGAACTATCCCTTCGGGAACAACAGCATCTGATTCCCCACCATTTTGGAATTTTCGATCAGATCGGTCACGAAGTCGATGCTCCTGCTCACCGCCTCCCCCAGATCCATTCCCAGGCCCAGGTGGGCAGCAATAGAGGTGGACAGAGCGCACCCCGTTCCCCGCGGCGTTGGACCTCCGGCCCTTCCGTGGGTGAATTGCTGGGTGGTGCCATCGGGAAGGTAGAGAACGTCATTGCAGACATCCCCGGCTCCCTCACCGTCCGTAACGAGCAGGGCACGCGCGCCTTTTTCCAGGATCAGCCGGATCACCGAGCCTGTATTGGAACTTCCGCTGCCGAGGTATGGCCTCAGCGCTTCAACCTCCTGGCTGTTGGGAGTGGCAACCGTGCAGAGGGACAGGATCCTGGTGGCGAGAATTCCCGCCCCATCGTCGTCGATGAGCGCATGATCCGAAGTGGACAGGATCACCGGGTCGACCACCACCGGGATGTTCCTGGCTTCGGCCTCGACAAGGGTGTCAGCCACCGCGGTGGCGACGGACGCGTCCGCCAGCACCCCGACTTTAACGGCACTGATCCCCGGGGGATCCGACAGGGCGGACTCGATGGATGCCCGGACCATACCGCCATCGACCGGATCGATACCGGCGACACCCTCGTCCCCTTGCACAGTCACCGCTGTTACGGCACATCGAACCGGGAGGCCCAGGGACTCGGCCGCCCTGATATCAACCGGCATGCCGGCCGCCCCGCTGCTGTCAACAGCCGAGATGATCAGAACCGGACGGGATAACCGCCTGTGTTCAGGCCTTCTGGAAATGGTTAAAACCACCCTTCCCGGGAAGGGGCCTTCGCTTCCCATTCAGATAGAGGCTCACCTCATCACCCTCCGTGATCTCGCCGATGGGCACCGCAGCGAGGCCCGTATCGTCGAGGATGCCCTGGATTTGATCCTTCCTGTCCGCCATGACGGTAAACAGAAGGCTGTAATCCTCGCCGCCGGTAAGAGGCCATAAGTAAAGATCGGTACCGGCAGCCTTGCTCACCTCCACCATCTGAGGGGAAAGAGGGATCCTGTCCATGTGGATGTCAGCGCCCACGCCACTGGCCCGGCATATGTGGCCCAGGTCCTGAAGGAGCCCATCGCTGATGTCTATGGCGCAGCAGGACAAAGCTCTCTCTGACAGGGTGAGGCCGAGTTTAACCTGGGGCACCGGCCTGTTGTGGGCTCTGATCAGGAACTCCGCCGATTCCCTGTCAATGGAATGGCCGCCCTCGAGGATCAGCGAGAGGCCCGCGGCGGAGTCCCCGACGGGACCGGAGAGGTAGATGATCTCGCCTGGACTGGCAGTATCCCTTCTCAGCTCGCGCCCTTCCCTTACCTCTCCCACGGCTGTTACGGAAATGGCCCATCCCGAGGGGGATGAGACAGTGTCGCCACCGGATATCTGGAGGTTCCCGGCAGCCGACTCCATGATACCCTCGTAAAATGAGTCAACGTCGCTGACGTCTGTGTCACCCGGAAGGCCGATGGAAACAAAAGCCTGAATAGGAAGGGCGCCCATGGCCGCAAGGTCGCTGATGTTCACTGCCAGGGATTTGTAGCCCAGGTCGCGGGGAGGAATGCGTTCCCAGAGGAAATGAACGCCCTGGATGAGCATGTCCGTGGTAGTCACCAGATTATAGCCCTGCCGTGACGACAGAACGGAGGCATCGTCCCCAATGCCCAGAACCACCCGATCCCTTTCCTGGCCGGTGATCGATGCGATCCGGTCAATGAGGTTAAATTCCCCCAGTTCCCTGACCTTCATGATGACCGTCCAGCGTTGACGGCTTCCAGCAGGGCCTGGCACCGCTCCTCGATATCCTCATCGGAGACGATGTAGGAGATCACGGCAACTCCCCGGGCTCCGGCCCGGATGGCATCTGCGGCATTGTCCTCGTTGATTCCCCCTATGGCAACCACCGGCAGGTCGGTGGCCCGCGACAGGGCTTTGATACCCTCGAGACCAAGGGGCTCACCGAGATCCGTCTTCGTTGCGGTGGGAAAGACACCATTGGCCGCTATGTAGTCGGCCCCCCTCTCCCCTGCCTGCCTGGCCTCTTCCGGAGTGGTCGCGGAGACGCCGATAATGAAACCCGTCCCGGTCAACCTGCGGGCATCGGCCGGTTCCATGTCATCCTGTCCCAGATGAACCCCGTCGGCACCGCAGGCTAGAGCGACATCAACCCTGTCGTTCACGATCAAGGGCACACGGGCCTGCCGGCACATAGCCGCCAGCGTTCTTCCCTCGTCGATCATGTTACGGGTAGACTGGTCCTTGTCGCGATACTGGACAATGGTGACCCCCGCCCTCAGGGCGCGGCCGACGACCTCCTCGTTGGACCTTCCCAGGGACAGGTCCCGGTCGGTGGCGAGGTAGAGAGTGAGGTCGAGGGATTTCAACTGACAATACCCTCTACAAGTCCCAGGTCCCAAGACCCAAGTCCCAGGTCCCAAGACCCAAATTCCAGGTCAGGATCTTTTCAGACTTGAGTCCTGGGTCTTGAGTCTTGGGTCTAAATGGTGAATGGTTCATTAATGATTCAAACCTCGCTGATCCTCAACCTCGCTCCCACGCTGTGGGAGGCCGCATTGTAGAGGGCATCGAGGAGGGCCACCTGGAAGCCTCCAGGACCCTCGGAGTTCTCCGCGGCCACCTCACCGCAGGCGCCGAACACAGCCAGCCCCATAGCCGCGGCCTCGACAAGGGCGAGGTCGATCGTGCTGTAAACAGCCACCGCCGTGGACGAGGAACACCCCGTGCCGGTGACGTTGGACATCATGGAGTGGCCGTTCTGGATCTTAAGAACTCTGCTGCCGTCGGTCACCCAGTCCACCTCCCCGGTGACACAGACCACGGCACCGGTGGACTGTGCCAGCTCCTTGAACAGGTCCACGGGTGCCTGTCCGGTCTCGAGGGAGTCAACCCCCTGGATCCGGGCCGAACCACCCGCCAGGGTGGCCACCTCCGCCTGGTTGCCGCGGATTATCCCCGGTCCAACCTCATCGAGCAGCCTCATGGAGACATCTGTCCTCAGAGCTGTCGCACCGGCTCCAACCGGATCGAGGATGATCGGAATCCCCAGTTCCCCGGCCTTTTTGCCGGCCTTGAACATGGCCTCCACCCAATGAGGGGAGAGGGTACCGATGTTGATCACCAGCGCCGAGGCGAAGTTCACCAGTTCCTCCACCTCCTGGGAATCATGGGCCATTACGGGGGACGCGCCCATGGCCAAAGTGGTGTTAGCGGTGACGTTCATCACAACGTAATTGGTGATGTGGTGGATCAGCGGCTTCCTCTCACGAATGGTCTGATCCGCCTTTTCAAAACTCTTCTTCCAGTAACCCATTTCTACCTCCAGGTTCTTACAAAGCCGTGATTCGTAATTCGTGAATTAGATTAAAGTTCCAGATCTCAGATTCCAGATTCCTAATAAGATCTAACCTATTGAAAAAATAAGAGGTTCTAACTTTCCACCTTTCCCTTTCCCCTTTAACCTTTCTACTCTCCACCCATAAAAAACCCCTGGACGGAACTCCAGGGGCATATCGGCGGGCCGGTCGGCAGATCTTCCTTACGCTGGTATGACCCAGATCAAGTTCGAAGGGTGGCTCTCAGGTCTGAATTCTCTGACCTCCCCCGACCTGCCCCTGATAGAAACAGTTTAAAGTTTCAGGTTTCAAGTTTCAAGGTCGGGTTTCTGTTTCGAATATATTATCCGGGGTTTAACGGATTTAGCCTTCCAGCGGGGGAGAACAAGGTCCAGGGCCTGCTACTTAGGACTCAGTTCTCAGTTCTGCTTCATCAACAGATCCGGGGCAGCATATCCCCCGTGAGGCGGTCCACCAGGCGGCGGCCGCCCAGGGTCGTGTGAAGGACCACCTTGCCGGGATGTTCCGCTGTGACCTCACCGATGATCACAGCCTCCCTTCCGAGACCATCCGAACGCAGTGTATCCAAGGCTTTCTCAGCAGCTTCCGGGGAGATGACGGCCACCATTTTCCCCTCGTTGGCCAGGTAAAGGGGATCGTAACCCAGGATTTCACAGGCCCCTTTGACACCCTCCTTTACCGGAATGGCTTCCTCATTGATGTTAATGCCCACTCCCGATTGACCGGCGATCTCGCACAGGACCGTGGCCAGCCCGCCTCTTGTGGGATCCCTCATGACGTGAACCGCATCGCCGACCTCCTGCAGAAGGGAATGAACCAGGCCGTTCAGGGAAGCGGAATCGCTGGTCACCGTGGTTGTGAACCGGATGCCGTCCCGGGCCGAGGCGATGGCGATGCCGTGGTCGCCAATGGTGCCGGACAACAGGATCTTATCCCCCGGGACGGCGTACTGGCCACCGATCTCAAGACCATCCGGCAAAACCCCGAATCCGGTGGTGTTGATGAATATCCGGTCTGCCGATCCCCGGGAGACGACTTTGGTGTCGGCGGTGACGATCCTGATGCCGGCCTGTTTGGCGGCCTTGGCCATGGATCCGGCGATCCTGTCCAGATCGGCCAACGGGAGGCCCTCCTCCAGGACGAACCCCGCGCTGAGGGCAAACGGTTTGGCACCGGACATGGCCACATCGTTGACCGTTCCGTGCACCGCAAGGCTGCCGATGTCGCCCCCTGGGAAGAAGATGGGGTCGACGGTGTAGGTATCCGTGCTGACGGCGATCCGCCCGGCAGGCCGCTCCAGAACGGCCTGATCGTTGAGCACCGACAGGGCGGGATCGTCGAAATGCTGCAGAAAGAGACGATCGGTCAATTCCTGGCTCTTCTTCCCCCCGCTGCCGTGGGATAAAAGAATTCGTTCGTCCTTCATTAGGCCTCTCCGAACGAATAGTGGAAAGTGGAAAGGAGAAAGTGGAAAGAAATCAGGAGGAAAGAACCACCGATATTATTTTGTTTCGCTTTCACCTTGTTACTTTCCCCTTTCAACTGGTTCTGCCGTATTTATGCCAGGCCGCGCAGGATCCCTCCGAGGAAACCATGCACGATCCCACCGGGTTCTCCGGGGTGCACAGGTTGTCAAACAGGGGGCAATCCGGGGGGGACAGGACCCCGAGCAGAACCTCCGCACAACCACATCCTTCAGGGTCGTTCCCTGTCCGGACGCTGTCGAGACCGAACCTCTCGATGGCGTCGAAATTCCGGTATTCGTCCCTGAACGCCAATCCTGATGCCGGTATGGTCCCCAGTCCC
>JBFFDD010000180.1:0-5640 GCA_041559575.1 bacterium | reverse complement strand
GTTGGGGATCTTCGTTACTTCGAATTATCCCCACCAGGCGAACTTCTGGTTCTACCTGATTTGCCGGACTTGCCAAGGGGGCTGCGATGTCTGGGAAATCTCAACGCTCCTTGTGGGCATTGACTTTTGCCGTCCATCTGCTGACGGCGGCAGCGGTTTACGCGGACAGCGCGGAAGTGCTGCCGAAGGGGGTCTCGAGGCTGTCGGTGACCGGGGACATCTATCTTCCGGTGGATACAAGATATGATCCGGACGGTGATCGCGAGAGTGTCACCACCGATTACAACACCGTGTTGGACGACCGTATATTCCCCCTCTTCCTGCCGTCCGGAGAGAACCTTGGCAGGAGTATCGTAGATTTCGAGTTCGAGTTTTATGAACTTTTCATCTCCTATCAGTACGGGATAACCGACCGGCTTACTTTTGGTTTGATCATTCCCTATTTCTGGTACAAGACGGACCTGAAAGAGGCCAGGGTCGATGCTTCAGGAGCGACCTACGGTGCCAACCCCCTGTTTGGGACCAGCCCTTCAGAACCGCCTGTCCTCCCCTGCGGGGCGGGGGGGATCTGCACGGATGATGCCGCTACCGGCTTTATCTCAGACGCCCTTGAACAACCCCCCTACAGTTATGAACCGCTCGATACCTGGTCGGATCATGGAATATCCGACGTTGAGCTCGGATTCCGCTATCAGTACCTGGCCAACGACACATGGAAACTGGCCTTTACTGGAGGCGTCAGACTGCCCACAGGCGAGGTCGACGATCCAGACAACCTCATAGATGCGGAACTCGGCAGGGGGGCAACGACCGTTCTGTTCAGGTTTCAGAACGATTACAATGGTATTGAACGGGTCTCTCTCAACGGCACATTCAAATACGAGCTCATCCTTCCCGAGGACGAAGTGCTGAGGGTCCTCGATGACGTCAACATCCCACTGGCACCTGTCGCGAACATGGAAAAGGTCGAAAGGGATATAGGAGACATATTCGAGATAGAAATATCCGGCGAATATGAAATATCCGAACTGTTTTCCCTCTCTCTTCTTTATCGTTTCTCGCACAAGGGGAAAAACACGGTCCAGGGAAACACTCCGAACATGGACTATGAATCCCTGGAAGATGAAACAGACCTGGAGAGCCATGTCTACATCGTCGGTGCCAGGTATTCGACTCTTGAGAAGTACCTGAAGACGGAAACAGGCATCCCTTTCGACCTGTCCCTCTCGTACAGGGACAGGTTCGCCGGGAAGAACATTCTGGACTCCGCCTATATCTCCCTCGATTTTGACATCTACTTCTGAGCCGTTTAAATCGAGTCATTCGGATATTACGCTTAGCATGCGGCAAGAAAGAAGATAGGTTCAGAGGCTGATTTGTATCCCAGCTTTCTCCTCTCCTTTGGTTGGAACCTGGGATAAACTCTTAATGGGACAACAGTTTATCTCTTCTGCCTTGGAGATCGCCGGTCGAAGGTCCCGATTCCTGCCCGATTGTTTACCCGAAGCATGTTTAATTGATTTAAAAATACGTTTTATTTTCCCTGATTTTAAGGCCATTTCCCTTCGATCCCATTTAGACCAAAAATAAATGGAGTATTTTTACATACAAATTACCTTTGTTTTTCCAACTAGTTACGATTGTTGAACGCGGACATTGGATGTTGACATGCTATTATCGGTTCTATAAACTTGTTTCGGTATCATCTTTTATCGAAAAAATTTTGTGTAAAGTCAGGGGGGGGTGGAAATCCATTTAACAGGTCAAACCATAATACCGTTCACTTATTGAAAGGAGGGGTAATATTGGCTACATCATTTCGTAACATAAGCCGACGCGATTTTCTGAAGTTCTGCGCCGGTACAGCCTCGCTATTGGGCCTTTCCGAAGCGGCGGTCCCCCGGGTCGCCAGGGCTCTGGAAGGGGCGGCGGCGAAACCGCCCGTCATCTGGCTCGAGGGCCAGGACTGCGCCGGGTGCAGCATTTCCTTTATCAACTCCTCTAACCCCGGGACGGCGGAGATCGTCCTGGATACCATTTCACTCAGGTATCACGAGACCCTGATGGCCGCGGCCGGCCATCTGTCCGAAAAGGTCCTGCACGACACCATCAAGGAGGGTGGTTACGTCCTTGTCGTGGAGGGGTCCATTCCCAAGGCCGATCCCCGTTTCTGCACGGTGGCGGGGACCAATTTTGTCGACACCGTGAAGGCGGCCGCGGCCAACGCGGCGGCGGTGATCGCCATCGGCGCCTGTGCCACCTACGGAGGCATCCCCAGGGGAACGCCCAGCAACGGCATCGGGGTTCAGCAGGCCATGGCCGAGGGGATGATCCCCCAGAAGCCGCTGATCAACTGCCCCACCTGCCCGGCCCACCCGGAGCGTTTCATCGGCACGGTTGTGTACTACCTCCTCTACAAGAAGCCGCCCCCCATGGACGCCGATCTCCGGCCCCTCATGTTCTACGACAAGCTGATCCACGACAACTGCGAGAGACGGGGTCACTTCGAGAACGGCGAGTTCCTCACCGACTGGAACGACTTCAACCAGAGGAACTACTGCATGTACCTCAAGGGGTGCAAAGGCCCCTTCACACACTCCGACTGCCCCAAGCGGCGGTGGAGTGACGGCCTGAACTGGTGCATCGGCTGCAGCGCAACCTGTCAGGGATGCGCCGAACCGGCCTTCTACACCGGTATGACACCCCTGTACAACAAGACCAAGGATATCGCCGGCGACGGCCCGAAGATAGAGACTGTCGGCGCTGTCGTGACCGGCGCGGTGGCCGTCGGATTGGCGGGTCATTTTATCGGTCAGGTCATGACCGGCCGCCTGGGCAGTGGAGGCCCCCCTGAAGAAGGAGGTGATAGCTAATGGGCCAGAGAATTACAGTTGATCCCGTAACCCGGATCGAGGGTCATCTCAAGATCGAGGTGGAGCTCGAGAACGGTAAGGTCAAAGACGCCTGGAGCAGCGGCACCATGGCCCGTGGCTTCGAGGCCCTGCTCACGGGCAAGGACCCCAGGGACGCCAGTTATGTCACCAGCCGGTTCTGCGGCGTGTGCTTCTCGGTGCACACCATGGCGTCGGCAGCGGCTCTGGACAATGCCTTCGGCGCCCAGGTCCCCGACGGAGGGCGGTTGATCCGCAACCTGATCATGGGGGCCGAGTACCTCTACGATCACATCATCCACTTCTATCATCTCACGGCGCTGGATTACCTGGACATCATGGCCATCGCCAACTACTCCGGCAAGGACAAGGATCTTCTCGCCGTCAAGGACAAGGTGGTCGGTCTGGTCAAGAGGGGAGACACCTATCCCCTGACTCCCAGGTACGAGCCGGACAACTTCTCTGTGGCCGATCCCGAGATCGTCACCATGGCCGTCAAGCACTATCTCGACGCCCTGAAGGTCCAGGTCACGGCCAAGAACATGGGCGCCATCTTCGGAGGCCGGGTTCCGCACTACCAGAGTATCGTGGTCGGCGGCGTGACCCAGTACCCGGACGCCGAGCAGATCGGCCGGTTCAAGTCCATGCTCGACGAGGTGGTCGCCTTCGTGAAGAACGTCTACATGCAGGATGTCCTCCTGTTCGGCACGGGCCCCCTGCTTCCCCTGGCTCAGCTGGGTGTGGGAGGCGGCCACCTGAATTACCTGTCTTACGGCGCATTCCCCAACGATGCCGAGGGCAAGGACCTGTTTTTCAAACCGGGTGTCATCAAGAACGGCAACCTGGGCACGGTCGAACCCTTCGACCACCAGAAGGTCACCGAGTCGGTGAAGTACGCGTGGTACAAGGAAAAAGCCCCGGTGCACCCCTTCGACGGCGAGCAGATCTTCGATCTTGACAGGAAGGATGCCTACAGCTTCGTCAAAGCCCCACGCTATGATGACATGCCCATGGAGGTCGGTCCCCTGGCCAGGATGCTCATACACAAGGAGCCCAACCTCATGGGACTGGTGACCAACCACGGCGTCAAGCCGGGGGCTGTTGCCAGACACGCTGCCAGGATGCTCGAGACGGTGGCCCTGGCCGACCAGATGTACGTGTGGCTGAACGAGCTTATCGAGGCCGCCGGCAAGCCGGGCTTCAAGATCCAGGACACGGCTCACTGGGAACCTCCCGCCGCAGGCGAGGGCGCAGGTTTTTACGAGGCTCCCCGGGGTGCCCTGGGTCACTGGGTCAAGATCAAGGACAAGAGGATCGAAAACTATCAGGCGGTGGTCCCCTCCACCTGGAACGCCTCACCGAGGGATGAGAAGGGGCAAAGGGGCCAGTACGAGGAGTCCCTGATCGGTACGCCCGTACCCGATCCCGAGAACCCCATCAACATCGTGAGGGTGATCCGGTCCTTCGATCCCTGTCTTGCGTGTGCCGTCCACGTCATCCACCCGAGGACCAACGAGATCCTGAAGTTCAGGATCGAGTAGAAAGGGGGACCGTCGATGGCATTTCACGAACATCCTATACCCGCGAGGATCATGCACCAGCTCAATCTCGTCTGCATGGTCATCATGGTCTCAACGGGGTTCTTCATCCATAAACCGAACTTCAGCCTGTTCGGGATGAGCATGGGATTCGCGAGGGACCTGCACTTCTACGCCGCGATCGTGGTCCTCCTGAATTCGGTGACCAGGATCTACTGGGCGTTCTTCGGCAAACCCCGTGACATAAGGAAGTTCCTGCCGGAGAAGGAGAATAAGGGTAAATTGTTCCCCATGATGGCCTACTATTATTTCCTGAGGAAGACGAAGCCCAGGACGGGGGTATACAACGGCTGGCAGAAATTAACCTATGTCCTCTGGACCGTAGCGCTGTGGTTCATGGCCCTTACCGGCGCGGCCATGTGGTGGAAGGACGTGCCGATCTTCGCCTCGCTCACCAGGGCGGTGGGAGGGCTGAACAACCTGCACGCCATCCACTACCTGACGATGTGGTTCTTCGTTTTCACCGTTCTGTTCCACGTCTACCTGGTGCTGGCCGAGGACTTCTCGGCCTTCCTCAACATGTTCTTCGGCCTGAAACCGGAGCAGGAGGAGGAGACCACCTCTTCCTATTGACCAAAGGTTGAGGGTGACCCAAAGAAAGGAGATGGACCAGGCGGAAACCTTTAAGAGAACAATGATCCTGGGGGTGGGCAACCTCCTGCTCAGGGATGAGGGTGTCGGTGTCCACGTCGCCACAAACCTCCTGGGGTTTCCGCTCCCTGAGGGCATCGAGGTCATCGAGGGGGGCACCGACGGTTTCAAGCTGTTCCATCTCATCATGGAAGCAGACAGGCTCATCGTCGTCGATTGTGTTAAGGGCGGCGGTGAGCCTGCCTCCATTTACCGTTTCGATCTCGACGACTACGAGCATTTCCCGGACATCTACAAAACCTCGGTACACCAGATCAGCATCGAGGAGGTCATCACCCTGTCCGGGGCATTCAGGACACCGCCGCGGACCACCATCATAGGTGTCGAGCCGGCCCAGATCGAGATGTCCATGGAGCTGTCCCCCGAGGTGGAGGCGAAGCTCCCCCGGGTCATGGAACTGGTCCTCGAGGCGGCCGGTCTGGACCCGGAGGACTACCGGGACCGGATCGACGGCCCCCGGATCAAGCCGGGACCGGAGTATCAGAGAACCAAGTCCCAGG
>JBFFDD010000179.1:0-5651 GCA_041559575.1 bacterium | reverse complement strand
TCTGTGGCCCCCTGTGGTTCGACCTGGGATGGGTCGATCCGCGGCCCTCTGTGTTAAATCCCTTGCATTAAAGTCAAAAGACTGAACACAGAGTACACAGAGAGGGCCCTTGCGCTCTCGCCACAGAGAGCCACAGAGAAAATCATAAATGTAAATGTAGGAAAGGCAACGGGGACCATACGGTCCCCGCTATTCGGTGTTAAAACCACTGCATATTAACATCTTTGGTGGTCTACCACTTCAAACCTCAAACTTCAAACTCGAGAGCTCCCTCCTAGAGAAGGGGATCGTTGTGCATGGCCTTCAGGCGCACCCATCTGCGGTCCACTTCCCTCTGGAACTCCTCGACGATGTCGGCATTCTCCTCCTTCGTCAGATGCCTGGTCTTGCCCATGGTCTTCAACCAATCGAGGACCGGGACCTTGTTGTCCTTGTCCTCAGGGTTGTAGGTGATGTTGGTGATCCCGTGGGTGACCTCATAGAGGGGGAAGAAACAGCAATCTACGGCCTTCTGGATGATACTCACCGAGTCTTTTTCAACGGTCCTCCATCCGAGGGGGCAGATGGACAGAACCTTGCCGAAAACGAAGCCTTCCTCCCTGGACATTTTCAGGGCCATGGCGGCCTTTCTCACCATGTCTCGCGGATTCGACTCAACGGCCGTGAACACGTAGGGGATGTGGCATCCCGCCATTATCTGGGCCGTGTCCTTATGCTGGAAACTCTTACCCCTTTCTCCCGGACCAACGCCCGACGTGGATGTCTGATGTCCAAGAGGTGTCGTGAACGACAGTTGGGTTCCGGTGTTCATGTAGGCCTGGTTATCGTACTCGAGGAGGATCATCTTGTGGCCCCGAATGGCCGCTCCGATACTCGGTCCCTGGCCGATATCATGGCCACCGTCTCCGGTCACCATGAGGAAGGTGAAGTCCTCACCACCGGGAAGTTCGCCTCTCTTCACCCTTGTGTGGTAGGCCTCTACAAGCCCGCTCATGGTCGCGGCGCCGTTCTGGAACAGGTTGTGGATGTACGTCACCCTATGGGAGCTGAAGGGGTAGCCTGTCGTGACGACCATGGCGCAACCGGTGTGGAAAAGGACCACCACGTTGCCCTCGATACCCTTCAGGAAGATGTTGAGGTTAGGGAAGATCCCACAACCCGGACACGCGCCGTGGCCGGGGAGGATCCGCTTGGGCATGTCGGCCAGCTTCCTCTTGTTGAACCCTTTCAGGAGAATCTTTCCGTCCTTGTCCTCCAGCTTGAGAAGGCCGGGAGTCATCCTCTCCTTGGTCAGAGGTTCGACGATCCTCTCCATGGCCACGCCCTCGGTGCCGGCGTTCGCGCCGTGGTATTCGAAGGGCGCGGCTATGGAACCTGACTCGGTCGCCTCGAGGGCCTCCTCGAACATTTCCAGGGCGTCCTCAACGAAAAAGTCGAGTCCGCCAAGCCCGTAGATTCTGGAGATGACCTGGGTGCTGTTGTCCGGATCATCCTTCAGGGCTGCCTTGACCTCCATGGCCATGTTCCCGTTCCAGGCACCGTAACTGTCGGACCTGTCACCGACCAGGAGGGTTTTGGTGTTGGCGAATATCTCCCTGATCTCCTTGATGGGGAAAGGCCTGATAACATTGGGTGTAACCACGCCGACCTTCTTGCCCTCCTTCCGGAGGCTATCGACAGCGATGGTGGCGGTGTCGTAGGCGGAGTTCAGAACGAACAGGGCTGTGTCGGCGTCCTCCATACCGTGGGAAAGCAGTATGGGATAATCGCGGCCCGACAGTTTGCCGTATTCGGCCAGTATTCCCGGCAGGACCCGGTAGGCTGCCTCCATGGCCAGGGAGAGCTGTTTCTTGTTGTTGATCAGATCCGGTTCATTCATGTACGGGCCAATGGTCACCGGGTTATCCGGATCCAGGGCGTGGTTCTCCTGCACCTTTGGGCCCAGCCAGTCCCTGACAACCTGGGGATCCTCGAAGTAGTGCACCCTTCTCTTCTGGTGGCTGGTGAAGAAACCGTCGTAGCACACCATGACGGGCAGCCTGACATCGGGGTGCTCCCCCAGCTTCACGGCCACGATATTCATGTCGTAGACCATCTGGGGATCCTTGGCCATGAGCATGATCCAGCCGGTGTTAAGGGCCATCATGATATCGCTGTGATCGCCCTTGATGTTCAGAGGACCGGACACGGAACGGGTGGCGATATCCAGGACCATAGGGAACCGGGATCCCGCCTGGACGGGAAGCTGCTCCATGGCGAAGAGCAGACCATTTGCGGACGTGGAGTTGAACACCCTGGCACCACCGGCGCTGGCACCAAAACAGATTCCGGCGGCCCCGTGCTCGCCATCACCCGGAACCATGGTGATATCGTGTAGACCCTGAGCCTTAAAGGCATCCAGGGTCTCGGCCACCTGGGTGGAGGGCGTGATCGGGTAGTAACCCATCATGGTAAAATCTATGTGGTACGCGGAGATGGCGGCCATGGAGTTACCGTCCTGCAGATCTACCTTCTGTGGATACGGGCCACCAAGCTTTTTTGCGGTCTTTGCGGAACTCATAATACACTCCTTAGATCAGCGCGAAGTTTCTCGACATCCACAGTGGATTCCACCTCCGCGGTCAGGGCGTCAACGGGACAGATATCCACACAGCGCAGACAGCCTTTGCAGTAATGATAATCCACTCCCAGCATGAAGACGGCTTCCTTGCCCTTATCGTCGGCCCCCTTCTTGAAGACCATGCAGTGATCCGGGCAGGTCAGGTCACAGTCGCCACAGTGAATGCAAAGGTCCTCATGCCAGAGGGGGACATATCCCACCCTCGAGGCAGCATGGTTCTTCAGGATGGTGTTGCCGGGGTTGGTGATAACCCCGCCGATGGGTTCGTTGACAAACCCCAGATCGGGCTTGACCCTGTGGAAGGGCACCTCCGGGTACTTATCCGAATCGCTGAAATCGGCTTCCTGACCCTCACTGTAACCCCGGTCGAAGGCCCTCATGTTGCCGTCAACCAAATGAGGATAGCGTTTTCCGATCTTGTCCTTGATAAGACCCTTGACGGCTTCCGGATCGATGAAGCCGGATGCCTTACTGATCGCCCCCAGCATGGCGGTGTTCAGGGGGATCTTCTCCTCCATGGAGATCTTGAGGGCATCCACGCAGTACACCTTGCACCCGGGCAGTTGCAGTTCGTCCATGACCTCTTCGGGCGTCAGGGTGGTGTTCACCGCGATGGTCGACCCCTTTGAGAAGCCCTGCGTGATGGGGACATTGCCGATAAGCTGCTCGGCAAACACCGCCAGGAGATGGGGCTGCTCCACCGGCGAGTTGTCCGTAACCTCCTGGTCCGTGGCACACAGGCGAACGAAAGATTTAACGGGCGTCCCCTTCTTCTCCGAACCGTAGCTTGCGAAGTTGACGCCGTTGAATCCCATCCGGAGGATGCACGCCTCGGCAAGGATCTGACCTGCCAGGTTGGCGCCCATGCCACCGATGCTCTCCATACGGATATCGTAGTATCCCAGTTCGTTGGTTATAGGTAGCTTCGGTCCAGCCATTACCTGTTCTCCTTTCAACGGCAGCGGTACAGCGAGTTCCATTGGCGAAAACTAAAAATGACTAAACAAACCCGCTGAAAAGGCGGGCCTTCATATCCATTCGATCCAGATCAAGAAAGGGAAACCGCTTGTGAATGACCTCAGGAGAAGCTTTTTGACAATATCGCTTATGAGGGGATCACGCTCGGCCTATAAAAGCAATCAGAGGGTGAGTGAATCCACACTCCCCCCCGTCTTCATCTGGTACCTATCTCTTTATAATGGTGGTAACAAACTGTCAAGATCAAATGCTGTTTTAGGTTTGAAAAGGGAGAATAGAAAATGGAGCATTGAAATTCGGGATAAGAGATTGGAGGAGTGCCCTTCGACGCGTTCCCCACTTTGCCTCAGGGTCACTTGCTCAGGACTACCACCCCTCTCCAGACTCAACAGTCCTTTCCTTATCAACCCCGAGCCTGTCGAGGGGTGGTGGGGAAGGAGGGAGTCGAACCCTCACGCCCTTACGGGCCCGGGATTTTAAGTCCCGTGCGTCTACCAGTTCCGCCACTCCCCCTGAAAACCAAGTCTATAGTTTTCGGTTTCCAGTTTCCAGTTTAATTAGAACATTAGAGTGATGGAAATTTAGAGCACTAGACTCCTCCAGAGAGAATCATTCCACCTTCCAATCTCCAATGGTCTAATTTCGGGAGATGAACCCTCATTTCCTCCTGTAAAGATCCACCCTCTCTCCCTCAGGCCTGGACTTGAAACGCTTGTAGCTCCACATATACTGGTCCGGGACTTTTCTGATGCAGGCCTCCAGGGCCCTGTTCATGGCTGTGGCAGCCACCATATCGTCATCGCTGTAGATCTCATCGTCCACCCTGGCAATGTGAATCGAAAAACCCCGTCCCCCGGCGAGACGTTCCGCGTAGGCCGTAACCACTCCGGCACCCGTATTCCTCGCCAGACGGGGGACCAGCAGCATTGTGGCCGCAAGTGTGCCGAAGAAAGGTGCGAATACCCTCGCCTCGCTGTGCGGGTCCTGGTCAGGAAGGATGCCGACGGATTCCCCTCTCCGCAATGCTCTGTAGATGGCCCGCACACCGTTGGCGGTCGTTGGGACAAGGGTGGCCCCCGACCGCTGCCTGCCGGCAAGGACGTATTCGTGAAGGCCGGGCATCCTCAGAGGGCGGTAAAGGCAGGTCCAGGGTGAGAACCGGGGGAAAATGTGAGCTGAGAGCTCCCAGAGACCCAGATGGGGCATTAAAATGATAAGCCCTTTTCCCTCCTTGAGAATCGAATGGAGGATCTCCTCACCCTCGATCTGGACGATATATGCCTTCAAACGGGCAGGGGACAAATGCCAGAAAGCCCCCATTTCGAGAAGAGCTCTGCTCGAAGACGCCAGGCTCCTCCTGACAAGCTCCAGACTCTGCTGTTCGTCCAGATGAGGAAAAGATAATCCAACATTGATCCGGGAACTGTTCCTGGGACCGCTTTTTGTCACAAAGAGCAGATATCCCAGCAAGGACCCGATCCCCTGAATGACACGAAGCGGCAAAAGGGACAGGGTTTTGAAGAACAGCTTGACGACCAGAACCAACATAGCGGCATAATATTGGCACGAAGCGCCACTTTATGAAAAGACTTTCCTGTAGTCGATCCGTCGGTGTTCCCGACAGCAGATCGTGTTATCATATCCTTCGGCGGCTGACCATTGACTGTCATGAGGGAACGGTGATCGGAATGTCCGATAATGGTACCAGTTTAGAATTATCTCAAATTTATACCTTCAATTCCCAGCATCGCTTACATTGAAACTCCAACATCTAAATTTTATTTTGTATATTTTTCAATGATATCAAGAAAAAACCTCATGCATCATGTTAAGGTATTATCCGAGGATATAGGTAGTCGGAGTCTCAGTGAGACCAGTGCCCTTGACCGTACAGCCGGGTACATAGCAGAAACGCTCGAATCCTATGGCTACTACGTGGTGAACCAGGCTTTTACCTCCTGCGGCGTTTTGACCTCCAACATCCTGGCCCACCACCACGAATGGGACCCGGGATCGCCTTCCCTCCTGCTCGGGGCCCACTTCGACACGATCC
>JBFFDD010000178.1:0-5665 GCA_041559575.1 bacterium | reverse complement strand
GGCTTCGGCTACCTTCCCGCATACATCTGCCTCTGCTGAACTTCCCAGGATCACGATTGAGTAGCCCGAGTCCGAAAACCTTTTTCCAAGTTCCGCAAAACGCTCATAAGGCCACATCTTGGCCGGCCCATAGCTTGCTCCAGGCGCCAGGGATACTGTCTTACCATCCACCGCATCACTTCTCTCGGGTACAAGACGAGGTATGGGTTCAACACCCTCATGAAACCCCAGTGACCTGACCAAGTCGAGGTAGTAGTTCACCTGATGGGTCTCACCACCCTTTTTCGGAGGCCTCGGAACAGGATGGGTCAGGAAAACCCCTCTCATGTCCGTATCATATCCACCCCGCAAAGGGATCCTCGCCGCAAAGGTGATCAGGGCCGCTTCAATGGCATTTTGGAACAACACCGCGGCGTCATATTTTCCCCTTAGGGATCCTATCAACCTTAATTTTCCTCTCAATCGTTCATGTTCACCCGGGTCCAGGAAGGCAATTACATTGTCGCAGTCGGGGGACATCTTCAGAACATCCGCCACCCAGGGCTTTGCCAGGATCTCGATTAGGGCCATGGGACAAGACCTCCGCAGGGCGGCAAGGCCAGGAAGGGCCATGACGGCATCCCCTATCCAGTTAGGGAACCGGACCAGAAATCGAGGCTCCTTAGAAACAGTGAACATCTGATCCGCCATCGTGTTCATCTGGCACTTCCAAATAGGTTCAAAATAATATCCGCATTCCTGGCAGCAGCTCCTGCGTATCTGGTGAAAACATTCCGGGCATTCTCCCCCATCCTGCTCCTGCGATCCTCATTTCCGGCAAGGGTCGATACCAGGTCGGTCATCTGGACAGCATCGCTCACAATTTCGCAGCCGCCAGCATCCACAAGCGTCTTTGCGATGTCCCTGAAATTGCTCAGATAGGGTCCGGTGAGAACCGGCACACCCTGCATAGCCGGTTCCAAAAGATTATGTCCACCGACCGGCACAAGACTTCCGCCTACGAAGGCCGCGTCAGCCAGACTGTAGAAGGCATCGAGGACACCCATAGCGTCAACGAGGACTATCCGCGCGCTGTCTTCGAAAACGGCACTGGATTCTGAGTATCGATTGAATGCCATTGCACGGTCCTCCAAAAACCGCGCCACACTTTCGAACCTCTCGGGATGCCGGGGGACCAGGGCCAGGCGCATGTCGGCGAGTCTGTCATCACAAAGGGCGTCCAGCAGGATCTCCTCCTCCCCTTCGTGGGTGCTGCCTGCTACCAGGACAAAGAATTCCGCAGCCCAGTTTCGAACCCTATCCGGAAGATCCACTGGTTTCGGTACCATGTCGTATTTCATGTTTCCGGTGACACGGACCCTGTCCGGTGGCGCCCCGAGATCGATGATCCTTTTGCCATCCTCCTCACTCTGCATCAGAAATGAGGAGACATTTCTGAGGAAAGGCCGGAAGAACCACCTGAATAGCTTATACCGGGAAAAGGACCGG
The DNA here is from genome assembly GCA_041559575.1 of bacterium. Taxonomy (GTDB): domain Bacteria; phylum BMS3Abin14; class BMS3Abin14; order BMS3Abin14; family BMS3Abin14. Next base: position 4,177 of record JBFFDD010000178.1, on the reverse strand, counting down.
TCTGAAATCCGGCCGTTGACCATGAGAACAGGAATACCTCGAGCAAAGCAGGCATAAAGGAAATTTGGCCAGATCTCCGTTTCCGTCGTCACAAATATCGTCGGCCGAGCTCTGTCGAGGGACCGTTGTACGGGAACGTAAAGATCAAGGGGGAAGTAGAAGATCCTGGAAACGTGCCCGCACTCCCGTTGAGCTGTCCCCTGGCCGGTCACGGTCACGGTTGACAGGAAAATATTCTCCTTTCCGTTAAGCTTGGCCGAAAGGAGATCCACCATGGGAGAGACGGCACGGACCTCGCCGACGGAAACTGCGTGGATCCAGAGTGTTTTTCGCTCCGCCTCAGGGGAGGCGCCCAGCCTCTCCCTGATCCCTACCCTTCTTTTTGGCATGGACAGGAATTGGACCAGGATCCAAGGTAACATCACCAGGACAGCCGTGTGAAGGATGAGGTTGTACAGGACAACCCTCCACCAAAGACCCATTCGATCAATCACCGCTGCCGGCCCCGGCGGGCAGATCACCCCCATCGATGGTGTATCGTACCAGTTCCGCAACTATACTGCCCACACTGACCTTGCTCTTCATGAGGACGGGAATATGATTTTCATCGTCGGTCATCCACACATAAAGGCTTCCCTTTCGCCGGAAGATCCCCTCGAACTTGAGTTTCGGCTGAACCTTGATAGTCATGAACCTGCCTGCGCCCACATCCACCTCTTCCCGTGCAAGGACCTCCACTTCCAGCTCATAGTTTTTCCTGTTGTCAAACACTTTGAAAGTAACACTCTGTCCAACGTTAAAATCCATGTTCCGCATGGCATACAGGGAGGACAGAACGTCGTGGGTCGGGCCCTCGATCTCAAAGATCTGGTTGGTCGTATCGTCCGTGGTTTTTTCGATCCGTTTAACCATCATCCTCCGCTGATCGAAAAGGAATATTCTATCCCTGTTCTTGCTTCCCTCTTTCATATGGTAGATGTATTTGCGTGGCAGACCATCATGAGGAGAGATGTGGGATTCGTAACGGTTGCGGACCGGGTAAATCATATCTATCACCGCCCGGGATTCGGCCGTGCTGATCACCTTGTAAATTGTCCTTCCCCTGGCGTCCTTTCCTCCTTCCACGGTCATCACCGAATCAGCCGCAACGATGCCAGCCCATTTGAGAACAAATTCAAGGCGCTCTCCAGGACCGAACGCCTTGACGGGATTGGCATGGACTTCACCTGGAATGGATGAAAGAGCGAACAGGAACATGGCGGCTATTGCCATCCTGTAACTCATGTTCCTCCTCCGAGGATCATCCTGGCGGCCTCAGAGAGGTCCTTTGCCCTGGCAGTGCCCGCCGGAACGGAACCCTTGTCCTCGTTTCCAGTGAGCACAAGGATGGATCTCGCATCTGCCTTCTGTCCCATAATAACGTCCCGGTCCATATCACCGACGACCCAGGCGAGCTGAATATCGAGGGAAAAATCAGCCACAGCCCGGTCGGCCATCATTGTCCCCGGTTTTCGACACCCACAGCCGTCATCCGGTAAGTGGGGACAGTGATAGATCCCCTGGATGTGGACCCCCTTTTCCTCCAGGAGAGCCAAAAGACGAAGATTGACTGCCATTGCGTCCTCATCCTTAAAGTATCCCCTTCCGATCCCTGACTGATTTGTAACGATGATCAGAAGGTAGCCGGCCTGCTGAAGGGTCCGGAGGGCCTCGACGGCGCCCGGCAAAAAACGGATGCCTTCCGGATCCCCGAGATACCCCGTCTCGTTGATGATCGTTCCGTCCCGGTCGAGGAGAACCGCGGGACGCAGTTCCTTTTCTGTTTCGGGTCGATACCTCATTGTGGTTTCAAATTCCAAGTTCAGGTTCCTAAATTCAGAGTTCAATATTCAAGATATTACTCGAGATTGCCGCGTCGCCCTCGCCTTTCTCGTCGCTCCTCGCAATGACAATCCCAAAGTCGCCCATTCAATTTTCCTCTTCCCCCATTCTCATTTTCTCCCCTCCTAAAGTCTCTGGGTCCTCTGTGATCTCTGTGGTTAATTTTCCCCCGGCGGCCTGACCCTCCACCTGTTGTGTATCCACATCCACTGCTCAGGGTACTGCCTGACAATCCTCTCCGTCCATTGTGTGTAGGACCGAGTCCTCTCTTTAACATCCTCATCCCTGTTATCTAGAGGCGTCCAGTCTAATACTGGTTCAATAACAACCGAGTGTTTATTTCCCGAGCGGTGAATGTAAGCCGGAACCACCGGTGCCCCTGTCTTCCTGGCGAGCACACCCAGGCTGTTGAGGGTAGAGGCCTGCCTGCCGAAAAAGGGGACGAAGACTCCGTCTTCAGGCAGTGCGTTTTGATCGAGAACGAAACCGACGATACCCCCGTCCCTGAGCTGTTTGAGGATTTTCCTCATATTGCCTCTACCGGCGAAAACTTTGGCACCAGAAGATTCCCGGGATTTGATCACGGCCCTGTTGACCGCTTTGTTTTTTATATTTTTAGCGATGATTCCGACCGGATAACCCTTAAGAGCAAGAGCGATACCCAACAGATCGACGTTGTCCAGATGTGCAGTTAGGAGAAGGGCACCCCGGCCCTGGTCCAAAGCGGAACGCAGGTACTCCTCCCCGGCAAAATCGATATACATAACGATCTTTTCAACATCGAGGGATGGAAAACTCAGATACTCCATGAAGGTCATTCCCAGGTTCATGAAAGATCCTCTGGCAATGCCGATTAAATCCTTTTCAGAATGGGTATCTCCCAAAGCATGCGAGAGGTTGTCCAACGCCAGCCGTCTTCTTTTATAAGCGAGAGCGTAGCCGAACCGCCCGAGGAATTTTCCGATACCCAGAGCTGTGGTACGGGGCAGGACCCGGCCGAAGGCAAAAAGGACCGTGAAGAAACTTGAGATCAACCGATCAGCCATCAGCCGCTCCCCGGGATTGAATTTCAGTCAATGCCAGGACACGGGTCAAAAGACGATCGCTTCCGGACAGGAAAACCGCCTCCATCTGCAGGGCATAGCAGGGAAATTCGGTGCTATCGCCGGGCCAGCGCATGAGATCCTTTTCCGTGGTGATCAGGGCTCGGGCTCCTGCTTTTCCCGCCGCCTGATAAAGGGAGTTCACATCCTTCTGTGAATAGGGGTGGTGATCCTGATAGTGGACATGTTCGACCACTGTTAACGGCAGTTCCCGCAGGGTGGATTCGAAGGAATAAGGATTGGCGATCCCCGAAAACGCCAGGAGAGGGATGGACTCCACCTCATTGACATCTAACACCCTGGCTTCTCCAGGCAGGATCAGTCCCAGCGGAACATAACTGGCCCAGGATATAGAGGCCTCAGTCATCCCCTTTAAATCCTCTGCGAAGATGTTATCAACACTTTTCGTTTTAGTTACAACGATGAGGTCAGCATCCTTGAGCCTGGTGGCCGGTTCCCGCAGGATCCCGGAAGGCAGCAGTCGACCATTCCCCAACCGCCTGTCATCGTCAATGACGACGATATCCAGATCCCTGTGCAGGGAATAGTGTTGAAAACCATCATCCAGCAGAAACAGATCAACATCCCGACTGTCCAGAGCGCTCATCCCCGCATGATAACGGTCAGGACAGACAAGGATGGGAATGTCCGGCAACTTGGAAGCCATGAGGGTCGGTTCGTCGCCTGCCTGGCCGGCACCCGGCCCAATGGAGTCATGCAGTTCCAATACCTCGCCCTTTTTCCCCTCATGTGATCCGCCATATCCCCTGGTGAGGATAGCGACCTTGATCCCTCGGCTACGGAGGCGGGAAGCCAGCCAGATCACGAGGGGCGTTTTGCCACTCCCCCCTACGGAGATGTTTCCCACGCTGACCACCGGACGGGGAAGACGCCTGGTCCCTCTGAGCCCGCTCTGAAAGGCTAATCGGTTGGCAAGACTGATCATGCCGTACAGCAGCGTGAGAGGTGTCAGGAGAGGACGCAGCCATAACGAAGGACTTTCCAGGGTCTTTGCCAATCCTCTTCGATCCATCTGATCTCAGATCTCTTCCGCCTCATCGATGAGCATGATAGGGATGTCATCCTCTATACGGTACCTCAGCCGGCAGGCATCACATGTCAGACCGCTCCCGTCCTCCTGGAGTTCAATGGGCCCCTTGCACTTGGGGCACGCGAGGATCTCCAGCAGTTCC
>JBFFDD010000177.1:0-5671 GCA_041559575.1 bacterium | reverse complement strand
GTAAGGCATCACGTCCAGAAGATCTGCGCCTTTTTCGCGGCCATGGAGGCCTTCGCAGACACCCTCCGGAGGGGCGGCCACAACGTCCGGCACCTGACCCTGGACGACACCCGGCCCTTCACCGACCTGGAGGATCTGCTGGCCCATCTCTGTGAACGTCACGGTGTGAAGGCGTTCGAATACCAGCGCCCCGACGAGTACCGACTGGTAAGGCAGTTGAGAGGCCTCAAGCTGCCGGCGGCCGTCACCGTCAAAGAGGCGGACACCGAACATTTCCTCCTGCCCTGGTCCGAGATCCCCGGCCAGTTCCCGGCCAAAAAACACCACCGGATGGAGACCTTCTACCGGGGCATGCGCCGGCGTTTCGACATCCTTCTCGACGAGGGCGAGCCGGTGGGGGGGAGGTGGAACTTCGACCGCGAGAACCGTCAGCCGCTGACACCGGAGGACATCGTTCAGATTCCTGAGCCTCTGGTGTTTGACAACGATGCCGGGGAGATCCTCGAGCGCCTCGACCGCCACGGGGTCGCTTATTTAGGGGAAAGGACGCGGCGCCTGATCTGGCCGGTAGACCGCAGTCAGTCCCTGAAGCTCCTGGACCATTTCTGCACCCACTGCCTGCCGAATTTCGGCCGTTTCCAGGACGCCATGACCGTCCGGGGGGACCACCGGTGGAGCCTGTACCACTCGCGACTGTCCTTCGCCCTCAACAGCAAGATGCTCGGTCCCCGGGAGGTCATCGACCGTGCCCTGGAGCGGTTCGAAGCAGCCGGGGGGGCCATCTCCCCGGCCCAGATCGAGGGATTCGTGCGCCAGGTTCTCGGCTGGAGGGAGTTCGTCCGCGGCGTCTACTGGGCGCACATGCCGCAATATGCCAGGACCAACCGTTTCAGGGCCCGCCGCCGGCTGCCGGAATACTTCTGGACCGGCAGGACAAATATGACCTGCATGGTCCAGGTCATCGATCAATCCCTGCGCTGCGCCTACGCCCATCACATTCAGCGACTCATGGTGACCGGCAACTTCTGCCTGCTGGCCGGGATCCACCCCGACGAGGTCGACCGTTGGTACCTGGGGGTTTACGTCGACGCCATCGAGTGGGTGGAGATGCCCAACACCAGGGGCATGAGCCAGTTTGCCGACGGCGGCCTGGTGGCCTCCAAGCCCTACGCCGCCGGCGGCAACTACATCAACCGGATGAGTGATTACTGCGCCGACTGTTTCTATGACGTGAGGGAAAAAACCGGAGACAAGGCCTGCCCGTTCAACAGCCTCTTCTGGCGATTCATGGTCCGCCACCGGGACATGCTGGCCAGAAACCCACGCATCGGGATGATCTACAGCTCCTGGGACAGGCAGTCAACCGGGACGCAGGCGGCGACGTTGAAGCGGGCCGACTGGTGCCTGAGGAACCTGGAGGATCTGTAATCGGGGCAATCCAGCGGCCCGTTCACGGAGAACCCTGATCTGCATCCCCATCCGCCTGTCGAACCCAAGGGTGTCTGAGTCGGAAAGTCTTTTGCGGCTGAGACAACAGGACACAGGGCATGAAAGCAGGGTCCAAGGTGTTGGAAAAACTGGGCCAGGATGCCCTTTCCAGCATTGAGCACCGTTAACCAGTAGGTATCAGGTTTTGTTACAACAGCCTGCCCCTTCCTTGACACACAAATCCATCGGGGTAAGAATTACTGTATAGAGATCACTTGGGGGGTGACGTAATGAAAACCTTTACAGCGTTTTTTACTATGTTTGTTGCCGTTTTCCTGATTTCCGGGGCGGCCTTGGCGGAAAGCAAATCGGTCGATGACAGATACAAATTTGACGGTCTCTGGGTGGGAACCGGAAAGGTAAATGACGAATATGGGGAAAATTATACGTGCACCGGAGGCGGTGAAATACCCATTGCCTTCATTGTCATAGATGGTGTCGCCAAGTGTATGTTTCGTCAGAAGGGGCTCGATTTTCAGGTGAAAGTCAAAGACAATGGAAAGATAATGTTCACATACAAAAATATCGCCACTGAGAATGACGGTAGTGGAGGTCTGTATTCAATACCGATTGTATTTCGTGGAAAACTAAAGGCGACCAAGGGGAAAGGCTCCCTGTATTTTGCGAACTGCGGTGGCAGGTGGGAGGTTACCAAGAAGGAATAGGAGTTCCGACTTTGGTGAGTTTATTCGGGGTCAAGCCCTGCCTTCTGACATCGGATCGGACAATGTCAGAAGGCAGGGCTTGACCCCATTTAATTCAGGGTCAGGCGACCAATAATATTATTCCGGCTTTTCATGGCAACCACCTCCTTTTGACAGAGGGGTTACAACGGAGGTGCCAGGAGGAACCGGCCCCGGAATATTTTTAAGCTGTTGTTTTTAATTTATTTTTTTTGTGGTGCCGGCAGGCGGGGTCCCATCCGGTCGCTAACCCCGGTTCGCACCGGGAGATGCGAACGGCTGTTCGCTGGGTCAGTGAGACAGATCAGGATCCGGAGGATTCAGAAGCCCAGGAGGGATGATGACAGTTTCGCATCTCGCCCCGGCGCTGTCGTGAGTCAGGGATAATGCCCATCGAAACTGTACCCGATCTGTAATGTCGGCCGTGATATAGGAACGAATAACCGGATAGGAATTGGTCGTTGGGGGCGGTCTCTTCCGTTATTACCTTCAGGGTCAAAGCAGGCCTTCCATCGTCCAGGCTAAATATCACAGGTTCGTTCCGTTCCAGGGATGGAATAGGAAAAAGGGGGTGGCGAGGTCATGGAGCTTGGATTTTACAACTCGGCGGTCCTGGTTCTTTTTGGTCTGGGTCTTTGTATTGTCAAGTCGGTTTGGGTAGCTCTGGTGGCGGCCGATGTCGGTTATTTCGGGCGCATCGCCTATGGAACAAATGGGTATCTGAGTCAGAAAGTTCTGTCCGACTGAAACTTAGCTTTTCCCCAAAATGATAGCCTGTGTGGTGGTTGTGATATCGGGTTTCCCTTCCCCGAATATCTGAGGGCGGAATCTGACCGGTCCTTTCTAACCCGAACTTTCCCAATAAACATCTGATAAACTGATAGAAGAAAAAGTCATTCTCGTCCGGCCGCGGCGTTTTTGGCCGGCACGCCCATGGGGGGGCACATGCGGTCGATCCCGATCCAGCTTACCGGACTGCTGTTTTTCCTGCCCTTCCGCCCGGGGCACCGGGTTTGTCGACCATTCGATCCCAGAGGAGACACAGAACGAGTGCCCGCCAGCAAACAGGAGGGAGCCGGTGCCCCGGATGGTTGCGACCGGGGAGCGAGCCCCCTGTGTGTTATCCCGCCGCTGGCCCGAAGCCTTAACGAGGGGATGGGGCCATGAGGATCCTGAAGACCTTGAGGATGAGGATCTTTCTGTTGTTCGGTTTCCTGTTCCTGACTTTTCTCCTCGCGGATCAGGCCATCGAGAGGTTCGGCCTGCCGTTCAGTTCCTTTGAGGGGAGGATCAGGGAGAAGGAGAGTGAGGCCCTTAAGGCCCTCAACCTGACGGCGGATCTGAAGAAGGAACGGCTGCTGCTCTGGATCGAGGAGCGCAAGGCAGACTCGATCGTGCTCACCGAGAACCCGGTGATCCGAAAATATGTCGCCGACCTCGAGAAAATGTACCGCGGCAGCATGGCTGAGGGGATCACCGGAGAGAGATTGTGGGATCGGATCAGGAATAGAACTGATTACCGGGAGATCCGGCGTTATTTGGATGTCTTTCTGGCCAGCTACGGCGCCTATGACGGGATCGACCTCATCGATCTCCATTCCGGGGGGATCCTCATCTCAACCAGCGAGGAGGAGGAGGGAACGGCCATCTATGGTGATTCCGTGAGTTTTACAAACCTGTCCTCCCCGAAAGACTATTCTGTTAATGCCTGGCGCCATCCTCTAAGCGGCGAATTTCACCTGCACATCAACCGTCTGCTGAGCCTGGAAGATGAGAACGACCAGGGCCTGGTCCTGGTCATGCACCTGAACACCAGTCACTTTATCGAACCCCTGCTCCAAACCGGCGGCGGTCTCGGCGACACGGGTGAGGCCCTGCTGGTCAACGGGGAGGGCTGGACTCTGACGTCCCTCAAGTTCCCCCTGCCGGACGGCAGCAGGGCGAGGCCCCTCGAATACCGGATCACGGCCGGACCTGCCGAACTGGCCGCCGTGGGAGGGGAGGGGACGATCGCCACCGAGGATTACCGGGGTGTCCAGGTGCTGGCCGCCTACCGGCACATCGATATCGGTCCGGAGATCGGCTGGGGGCTGGTGGTAAAGAGGGACAGGGCGGAGATCTACCGCGGCTACCGGCAGGAGAACCTTGTGTCCCTCCTGATGATGATCCTCGGGATCCTGTTCGTCGTCGGCTTCACCTACCTTCTGGCCGGCAGCCTGTCGGGCCCGCTCATCGACGTCAGCAACACGGCCAAGCGGATCAGGGAGGGCGATCTCAGCGCCCGGGTCGAGGTAAAAGGCACGGAGGAGGTCGAGGTCCTGGCCGAGACCTTCAACACCATGGTTGAGAGGATAAAGATATTCACCGAGCAGTTAAAGGAGAAGAACGAGGAGCTGGAAGCCTTTCTCTATACAGCGGCTCACGATCTGAAGAACCCCCTCATCGGTGCCCAGGGCTTCTTCAGTCTCCTCGACAAGTCACTCAACGGAAAGCTGGACAGCAACCAGAGGTATCTCATGGAGAGGATCACCGTCACCCTGAAGCAGTTCGAAGTTCTCCTCACCGACCTGTTGGAGTATTCGCAGGTCCGCACCGGTCCCCTCGTCGCCGGCCGTGTGCTTGTCGAGGATCTCATAAACCGCATCAAGGCCGAACAGTGGGAGGTCCTCAAAAAGTCCGGCGGGGAAATTCACGTACAGGAGAACCTGCCCGAGCTCCAGATCAACGAGAGCCGGGCCTACCAGGTCTTCTCCAACCTGATCTCCAACAGTCTGAAATACACCCGGGACGGGGTGAAGCCGGTGATCGAGGTCGGCATCGCACCCAGGACGCAGGAGTTGATCCCGGAGAAGCACGACCTGTTTTTCGTCACCGATAACGGCGTCGGCATAGACGAGATGTGGCACGACAAGATCTTCGGCCTTTTCGTCAGGATCGACAGGACCGACAGCGAAGGTTCGGGCACGGGTCTGGCCATCGTCAGGCGCATCGTGAGGCAGGATAACGGCAGGATCTGGGTGAAATCGACCCCGGGCTCGGGGACCACGGTCTACTTTACCCTCCCGACGTCCCTTTAGACCCCACTTCCCCCTTACCACCGCCCCCGAGGTTTGGGTCGTGGCCTGTATTTCAACATCGGTTAAAATACCAGCTACTACCCCGTGATCCCCGTAGGACCCCACATTTTCAAGGTTGTGAAATGGAGATTTTACATTATAATTAAGATGTTAACGGGGAGGGGTTAAGAAGGTCTTTCAAGGATATCTCCGACGTTCATTTAAAATCGGAAAAAAACTCTATCAACTGCAGACACCCTGCCTCTTCCCTGTCGTTACAAGGACATGATGGTCCACGGGGAAAGGGCAGGGAAATGAAAAGATATCGGTTATTACCCTTATTGGTTGTTGTCCTCGCTGGAGCGTTTGTTGTCTCCTGCGGCGGAGGAGGCGGAGGCGGTGATCAGGGTAACACCCCACCCGTTTCCGACGCCGGGATCGGTC
>JBFFDD010000176.1:0-5686 GCA_041559575.1 bacterium | reverse complement strand
GCCAGGACCGACGCGAAACCGACCAATGCCATGCTCAGGAAGTTCCACAGGTGGTCGGGATGGGATCCCGGCTGATCGAGAATCCCCACCCGGAACAACCCGAGGCCTGCGTTGAGGGCTGCGGCGGACAGGAGAAGGCCCACAAGCCCTCTCATCAGGCCGGTGTCCCTGGCCAGAAAGAGGTTGGCGAAACTTCCCGTGACACAGAACCGGGACCTCTGGGCCAGGCCCCCGATGATAAGGCCGCTGAGGAGTGCTATCCCGATGGGGGCGTGACGGGATCCGGGTCCGGTGGCGCTGGATACGAGGATATCCGGACGGAGGATCCATGCGGTGAACAGGACGAGGGTGAGCAGAGGGAGAAGATAGCCCTGCAGGCTGCCCCCTTCGGTCCGTGCATCACCGACATCCACCCCCGCCCGCAGGTAGAAGACACCCACCCAGACTCCCCCTCCCAACCCCGCCAGGCCGCCAACTGCGGTCAGGTCGCCTGCCCCCAGCCGGAGCATCATCTTTATGGGACACCCCATGAACACCGAGGAACCCGCAATGAGGAAGATACCCAGAACAAAACCGAGCAGCGGCAGCTGGCCGGTCCGGGAGCGATGTTCCCTCCCCAGAAGGGCCATCAGGAAGGCCCCCAGGATAAACCCGGCGAGTTCCGGTCTGAGGTAGGCCATACGGCTGTTGCCGTGGAGGCCGAGCCCTCCGGCGAGGTTCTCCACGAAACAGGAGATACAGATTCCCGAGTTGGCCGGATTGCCCCAGTGGACCAGCGCCACACCGAGGATGCCCATGCTCAGGCCGGCCGCGACGATGAACAGGGTGTCTCCTCTGGCCCACCTCATTCGCATCCCCCCGCCAGCCGGCGCCTGAGGAAGTAGACCGCCTTCAGGGTTGATCTCTGGTCATCCGACAGGCCTCCGTCGCTGCGAGCGGCCCTCAACTCACCGAAGACCTGATCGGCAAGACGTTCCACCCTTGCCCCGACATAAAAGGGAGAACCGTCCTCCAGATAATCCGGGTAAAGGCGGACCGCCCTGGCATAGTCCCGCACGGCCCCGTGTTTCTCGCCGATGTCCTCCCTGTGCCGCGCCGAGAGGGCCCACACCTCATGCACCCCGGGAAAGCGGGTCCGGAGGTCCGCCAGGGCATCCCGGGGATCCCCGTTGCCGTCCACCAGACGTCTGGCCCGATCCAGGTCGCTGGCAAATTCCGCCCGGTCCCTGACACTGACCTCCTGGGGCCGGACCGAGGCAAGGTCATCGGTCAGATCCGTCCCGCCGGAAAACCCGGGCAGGTTGAGGAACAACACGGCACCCGCCAGGAGGGCGATGCCGATCTCGGCGATTCTGTCGGGAAGGTTGTTCATAACAGTTTCCGTGACTCTTGATTCGAAAAGAAAGTTTCCAGTTTACAGTTTGCAGTTTCCAGTTGAAGAGCCGTGATTCGTGATTCGAATAGAAAGTTCCCAGTTTACAGTTTGCAGTTTGCAGTTGGATAACCGCCGTGATTTGTGATTCGTTATTCGTGATTCGAAAAGAAAGTTTCCAGTTTACGGTTTACAGTTTGCGGTTCGAATAATTCCCCGATACCCCGACACTCCGTTACTCCGTTACCCGCATTTCCCCTTGTCACTTTCCACCTTCTACTTTCCACTGCGCCAAGGGCGCTCCACTTTCTACTTTCTTTTAATACTCCTGATACGGCGGCATATTGGTCTTTCGGGCCATCTCCCTCAACCGGTCAAAATCACCGTCCTTGATGGGCACGAAACCATCCACGTCCGCGGCCTTGAGGATCGACAGAACCTCGTCCTCCACCGCCACGGTCATATCCTTCGTCAGGTTCATGAGGGCGGACCGGATCCTGTTCCTCACACTCTCGGCCACCTGGGGCGATATGCCGAACACACAGTAGGGGACAGCATCGTTGCGGGCGATAATCCTGAGATCATCGGCACCGACCTTTCTCTGGGCCACCATGATCTCCAGATCCAGGAGGGGGATCGCCGCCGCGTCGTAAGCCCCCATCCATAGCCCGTAGACCACCTTCTCGTGCTTGAAGGCGCCCCAGGGAATGGCATAGTAATCAAGGTCCTCCTCCGGATCCATCCCCGCGTCGAGGAACAGCTCATACTGGGATAGGTAAGCGGTGGGAGCCATCACCGGTCCGAAGATCATCCTCTTTCCCTTGAGGTCCTCCAGGGTCATGATATCGCTGTCCGCCCTGACGGCGATCCCGCCCGCGGACATGAAACCCATACTGCCTCTCCTCTCGCCGGCCAGCGGCTGGAGCCCTTTCTCCCTCATCATGATGTAGAGCAGGGAGTTGGTGTGCGTGATGTCGAGGTCTCCCCTGTCGTAGGCGTCGGGAACCTCAGAGGTGTTAAGGTAGACCGGCTCGATAGTGATCCCGGTCACCTGTGACAGATGCCGGACGAGGGGTTCGAACCTCCTCCTGGTATCCTCAAGGTTGTCGCAGATCATAAAACCCATCCGCAGCGTCTGAACCCCCGCGTCCGTTTCTTTGACTTCCTTCGTCGCGCCGTCAGGGGCTTCCGTGCAGGAGGGCAACACCACGATGAGGAGGATCATAAGCAGCCGGGTCCCGGCCCGAATGATCGGTCCCCGACCGCTCGGGAGTGGGGGGCGTCCGCCGGGAGAGGTTTCGGCCAAGGTTTTCAAATGATGTCTCCTTTCCTGAGCAGATCAAGGGCCACCTTTCGCGCCCCGCTCCCGCCCTCGATGGAACTGATCGCCGCGCCCGGGTCGATTCCAGCCAGCCTCTCAGAAAGGGTCCGGAGGTAGGTGGACACCAGGCTGAACCGGAGCTGGTCAGCGGCCTCCCGCCCCATGATCAGGACGTAGATACGGGAACCCACTCTGACGGGATCGCCCATCCTGACCAACCCGTCCCGGTCCCCTCTCCCCTCGTCCTCCGGTACCAGGGCCATGGGCGCCTCCCTGGCCAGGATGCCGTCCAGGCAGGCAGTCGGTCCGCGGCGCGACTCCACCACGATCTCCCTTCCCATCTGCTCTCCCATGTAGGCGGCGACCAGGTTGGCCGCCAGCGACTCCTCGACACCGTCGGGGTATAGGAGCTGGATCGTCCGGCCCATGTGAGCGTATGAGGCTGAGGCCGCTGACAGCAGGAGTGCCGTCAACAGCCATCTCAGAACAGCCACTGGATCAATCCTCCGGTGAAAAAGGAACCGATGAGAACGATCTGAACCAGATAGGGGAGAGCGGGGAGTTCCTCCCGCTTAACGATATTGAGCACCGAGAGCACCGAGAGACCGATCCCCGCACCAACCATAATCACCGCTGCTATGCGGACAGCCGGCAGCGACAGGAGGAGCCCCGGTCTCGGAACAAGGCCCAGTTCCTCCACCGCCATGTATGTCTTAATACCCGATGGGTCGGCGGCCGCCAGACCGAGGTATCCCAGTTTGGCATTGAGTTTCACCACCGCGAGAGCCAGATGTCCGCCCAGGAGAGTCGGAATGACCGCGGGCAGCAGGACTGCCGCCAAACCCGGAACGGAACCGGCATCGGCCAGGATCCTCTCCTCGTCGTCCTGCCGGTCGCCTGCCGGCTGTTGGCCGGAATCGCCGGCCACCCAGAAGCGCACCGGAAGATTTCCTCCGGCCCGCCTGTCGAAGCCGGGCTCGGAGGCGGAGTTTCTGGCCAGAGCCTTTCCCCAGCGGGCGAAGGCCGACGGGATCAGGAGAAGTATCAGGGGAAGAACGAATCCGGCCCAGACAAGGTAGAGGGGCCGCGACAGGTGGGGGCCGGCCGGCCCCGCCAATCCGGCGACAGGCAGGGCGACGGCGTTTTCCAGGGCAGGCCAGAACCGCGAATAGCTCAGAAGAAGAAACCCCATGACGGCAGCGGCCATGAATATCTCCGAGAGACGGGGGAATCTCTCCCTCCAGATGGCCGATACCGGGCGCCGCAGGGAAACGATGACATTGTCCAGGGGGCAGGCGCGCAGGCAGTTGAAACAGAACAGGCACCTCTCGGTCCCCTCCATCTCCCACACCCGGAGGTTCACCGGGCACGGGTGCCGTCGGATCCGCAGCGCCGATCGAAGCCGTGCCAGACCCATCTGGAGCCATTGTTCGCTCCCCTTGACACACTCCCGGCCTGCGCAGGAGACGCAGACATCCCTGTCCCGGACCCCCATGACAATGGGAGCGGCGCGACCGTAGAGGGCCAGCATCCCTCCCACGGGACACGCGTAACTGCACAGGGACCTGCCGGCGAAGACAAGACCCATGATCACCGCCAGGACCGCCCACGCACCCAGAAAGTAGGCCGTGGCGCCTGGAAAATGGTGAATTTTCACCAGCCCGATGAGGAGAACGGTGCCTACCAGGGCGCCGGCCTTGAGGTAGGAGTTCCGAAGGGCCCTGGGAAAGGGCCTGGACAGCCCCCATCGGGAGGATATCTCATTGAGGGTTCCCAACGGACAGATTCCGCACCAGACCCTGCCGGCGATGGGGGCGAGAAGGACCAGCCCCATCATCCACACCACCCAGAAAAGCAGGTTGCCGGCGTTGGTGTACATGAGGGGGTCTGCAGCGTCCACATCCGGAATTCCCCAGCGGCCCCAGGCCGTAAGGAGAACCCAGACGGCGGCCGCGGCTGTCGCTCCCCTGGCAGCTGTCCAGAAGGTGAAGCTCTCGAACAGCCTGGGGGCCGCTGCCCATCTCACGTTCGCGTGGGACATCAGGGACAGTTCCTTTCCGTCCAATCCTACCGGTACAGGTTATAGGGGGGGATCATCTGGCCATCCTCGTCCCTGTACAGAACCGGCCGGCCTGTGATCGTCTCTAAGGACCGGGCGGCCCATTCCCTCACCACCGCCTCGGGATCCTCGAGGAGCCCTGCCAGATGCTTTACGGCCCGCTCGTCCTCCAGGTGACCCAGTGCCTCGGCTGCCCCCCGGCGGACCTGCCACCTGTCGTCGCCGAGGGCGTCCAGCAGCGGCCCCAGAGCCCTGGGATCGCCGATCCTCCCCAGGGCCCACACGGCCGCGTCCCGATTCCGGCCGGTGACCCGAATCAATTGGGGCACAGCTTCCCTCCGTTGAATCTCCCCGAAGACCCTGATCGCGGCCCGTTCGGCTGCCGGATCGGGTGGATTCTCCAGCAGCGGCTGGACGTGCTCACCCGCCTTGGCGCCGACCTTGACCAGGGAACGGACCGCGGCTTTCCTGAGCACGTCCCTCGG
The DNA here is from genome assembly GCA_041559575.1 of bacterium. GTDB lineage: Bacteria > BMS3Abin14 > BMS3Abin14 > BMS3Abin14 > BMS3Abin14. The sequence continues at coordinate 449 of JBFFDD010000176.1, read as the reverse complement.
CCCTCTAAGGACGTCCACCAGGGCTGGAATGGCCTCCGGGTCACCGATCTCACCGAGGGCCCACACCGCCGCATAGGAGACATCCCCCCCCTGTCCCATGACCTGGATAAGGTACGGCACGTTTTGGGAGGACCCCAGGCTCCCGAGGGCGGCGCAGGATGCCTCCCGGACGTCCTCATCAGCGGATCGCAGGCCAGCACGCAAGGCCGACTCCATGGCCTTGCCCAGCGAGGTGACGGCCCTGTAGGCCTCTAGGGCCAATTCACCCTCTTCGGATCCCATGGCCTGAACCAGCTTCCGGGCGGCTTTGGGTTCGCCGTCACGGGCGCGATCCGCCAGGGCGGAGACATCCACCTCACCGGACGCGCAGGACACCAGGCCGAGGAGCAGGAGCGGCAGGATCAATCCTCTCATCACCACACCTTGTGAACCACGATGTCGATCCCGTC
>JBFFDD010000175.1:0-5697 GCA_041559575.1 bacterium | reverse complement strand
CTTCGGCTGAATATCGCGGGTCCAGGTTTGAGGTTTGAAGCATTCAACTGGAAACTGGAAACGGGGAACTGGAGACTATCTTCCCCCCCTACCTCCCCCTCCGGTTAAGGAGCATCCCTATCCCCACGCATGTCGCAAGAAAAATCGAAAACAGGATCGGCGCCATCAGGCCCGCCATGAGGGGCAGGACCATTCCGCAGACGATCACACCCACAGCTGCCCCCACCAGGTCCAGACCGTAGGCGGCCCCGCCGACGCGATGCCAGCCGGCATTTTTCAGCCGGGCGCTTCCGGTGGCAAAAGCGATTCCGGTGAGTGACCCGGCAGCGGCTATCAGGAGCAGGAACACCGCCAGTCCCGCCGGTTCAGGAAGCACCCCTGCGGCACCGGAAAGGACGAAGGCGCCCGTGACCAGAAAAAAACCGGCCCACAGCCAGGCCGGGACCACCGCCCGGTCCCTCCAGGGGCTCAGCACGGCTCCCAGGGCCATCCCGGCCATGTAAAGGGCCAGCATGAGGGCGATGCGGGAGTACAGGTACCCGTAGCTGACCTGGTAGAGATAAAGGAGAACGGACTCGGCACTGATCCCGCAGAACCCGCCCATCAGCAGCAGCACGGCCCCGTCCCGGCCCCCTCCCCCGAGAGCTCCGGCACACAGGAATATCAGGCCGATGGCGGCCAACCCGACAAGGAAGGTCCTCCAGGCGGCCCTTCGTTCCGGCAGCGACAGAAGACCGGCATAGCCGGTCCTCCCCGCCCACAGTCTCAGCCGATGCCGCACCGCCTCGGGCCTCAGATCGGTGTTGGGCCTCGTCCCTGCTGCCTCGGCCAGGGCCCTCGTCACATCTCCCATTCGATCGGGGGCCAGGTCCGCCGACAGGAATTCACTCCGCATGAACTTGAGGTCCAGGCCCCGTTGCGATGCCACTCTGTCCACGAGGTCGACCGTCAGTTCCTTCACCGGTCCGGCGCCGGCGATGGCCGTGTACCGCCCCAGGGGATACCAGACCCGATGGGGGAAGAAAGGTTCCAGGGCCCGGTCCACGGACGCCAGGTACCGCCCCTGGGCGGGGGTAATGTAATTGGCGGGCTCACCAATGGACAGGGCAAAGATCCCGCCCGGGGCCAGCGTGCGGGCGGCCTGACCGAAGAATTCAGAGGAGTAGAACCGGTTGACCTGAAGTGTGCCGGGATCGGGCATGTCCAGGATGACCACGTCGTAGGCCCCGTCCTCCATCCCCGCCAGCCGGCGGCGGACGTCCCCGGTGAAAGCCCTCACCCTGCCGTCGGCCAGGCTCATCCCGGTCTCGGGGATGAGATCCCTCTCCATGTCCAGGACAGCCCTGTCCATGACAACCAGATCCACCCGCTCCACCGGGTGGGCCAGGACCTGTTTCAGGACACCCGTGACCCTGGCGGTCACCAGCAGGACCCTGGCCGGATCAGGGTGGACAAAAAGAGGGGGATGGACCGCCTGCTCCACGGATCTGTCTTCCGGCACGGTCAGCAGGGGCGAGCCGTCGTAGAACAGGACATGCTCGCCCGGGGATCCCGTCGTCCACGCCAGGCTGCCCAGCGGAGACTCGGCCGCCCGGACGATGTTGAACCGTCCCCACCGCAGGGTCTCCAGGGGGGTAAGATCAACGGGCGCAACGATGAAAGAGAGGCAGAGGACGCTGATGAGGATGGATGAGATCCTGGCAGCCGTACATTCCCTGGCGATCCACACCATCGCCAGGGAGACCACCATGGCCAGAGACCAGGCGAGTTTGAAACCCGGCAGATAATGGACACCGACAGCGAAGAAGAACACACCCCCGACCGCGGCCCCTATGGACTCAGCGGCGAAGGCCGCCGGCGCTCGACCCTCACCGGCGGCGGAGGCCCCGAAGGTGAAATCGGCCCCGTCGACCAGGCAGAACGGCGCCAGGATGAGGAGGTAGGATATGGAGATGAAACCCAGACCCACCACCTGCCCGACCGGGATTCCCATCAGGGACCGGATACCGTCCAGCAGGATCACGGTCAACGGAAAAAGGAACAGGAGCAGAAGAAGGGCCAGATAGAGGAGCTTTTCAGGGCGACGCGAACCGGGGAAGAGGCCTCTTGAGAGGAGCCCTCCCAGGCCCACCCATAGGAGCCAGGCAAAGAGCCCGACGGCGATCCCCAGTTCGTTTCCGGAGAAGTTGGCGATACCCTTGCGGAGGAAAACGATCTGGGCCAGGATAGTGGTGAACCCCATGAGCCCCAGGGCCGAGTACACCCTAAGCCTCCCGGTTCCACCCTCTTTCATCCTGCCCGATGGATTATTTGAGGGTCTGTCAATCCTCATCCTCCTGCCGAGATCCTTTTTCGCTGGAGAGTCCGTATCTCTTGACCCGGTCGTAGAAGGTCGACTTGGCGATCCCCAGTGACCGGGCTGCGGCCCTGATGTTGCCGTCCGATTTCTCCAGGGCTCGCACGTAGTACATCCTCTCCAGCTCTTCCAGGGTATGGGGGGTCGGGAAATCCGATTCAAGGTGATCGTCATCCCCCTCCTCGAGGAAGACCAGGTCCTCGGGGCCGATGTCCCCACCTCCGCTGAGGATGACGGCCCGCTCGAGGACATTTTTCAGCTCCCGGATGTTTCCCGGCCATCGGTGATCCATGAGTTTGTCCATCGCCCCGACGTCCAGCCTCGCACGGTCACCGAGGAAATAACGCACGAGGAGGGGCAGGTCCTCCATCCTCTCCCTCAGGGACGGAACAGCCAGGGGCAGGACGTAGAGCCGGTAAAGGAGGTCGGGCCGGAAATTGCCCCCATCGGCTTCCTTTTTCAGGTTGCGATGGGTGGCGGCCAGGATACGGACATCCACCTCGATGCCGGACTGGGATCCCACCCGCCTGACCTCCCCCGTCTCCAGGACACGAAGCAGCTTCGGCTGCAGGGACAGGGAGAGCTCCCCGATCTCGTCCAGAAACAGGGTGCCGCCGTGAGCCTGCTCGAAGGCCCCCTTTCTGGCGGATGTGGCGCCGGTGAAGGACCCCTTCTCATGGCCGAACAGCTCACTCTCCACCAGGTCATGGGAGATGGCTCCGCAGTTGATGGCCACAAATGCCCCCGAGGCCCTTAAGCTGCGCTCGTGGATGGCACGGGCCACCAGTTCCTTGCCGCATCCGGTTTCCCCCATAATCAGAACCGTCTGTGAGGTGGCCGCGACGCTGCTGATACCCTCGAAGAGCCTCCTCATGAGAGGGCTGTTGCCCGCCATGCCGCTGAACAATTCCCCGGCCCCCTGTGCCCGGCTCTGTTCGGTCTCCCGGTCCCATTCAGCCTCATCACCGGTGAGCCTGAGGAGATAGGGGCCAATGATGAATTCGGATCCCGCTTCGAGGGTGGCCTTCTCGACCTTGCGGCCACCGACCCACGTTCCGTTGGTGCTCCGGTCCAGAAGAAGATACCGGCTTCCCTGGCGGATGAGATTAGCATGGTGACGACTGACGGTGGCATTAGGGAGGATGATCTGGTTCCGCCTCCCTCTCCCGATGCGGACGTCCGGTGCTCCGCCGATGTGATAGCCCCCCAGATACTGATCGTCGCGGAAGACGTCGATCCTCACCCTAATCCTCCCCGTGTTCCATCTTTTTCAGGAGTTCGTCCAGGGGCACCCCTATACCGATACACCGGCTGATAATGTCGGAGGACCACTCCAGGGTGTGGGAGAACCGCAGCCCCTCCTCCAGGGATCGGCCGACGGCAAAAGCACCGTGCCCACGCACCACGATTATGGGAAAATCCCGCAGCCAGAGCGAGAGCTCCCTGCCCAGTTCTTCCGATCCGGCCGGTTCCCGGCTGTCGATGACCGGGACCCTCCTGAAATAGAAACGGCCCTCCAGGTCCACCGGGACGATATCCCGGCCCAGCAGGGACAGGGCGGTCGCCGTCCGCGGGTGGCTGTGGACGACGGCCTGGGCATCGGTGGCCTCATAGATAGCCCGATGGACCTTGAACTCGGTGGAGGCGGCCTCGGTCGATCCGTCACTTTCTCTCAGTGACACTGAAACCAGATCCCCGGAAGCCAACTCCCCGAGCATGGCACCCCTTCGGGTGATCACCAAGCGGTCATCCAACCTCACGCTCAGGTTACCGCTGTGGGAGTTGTTAAGACCGCCTTCGAACAGCGCTCTGCCTGTCCTGGCAAACTCAGCGGCCAGCCTCTCCCGGGATTTTTCGTCCATCCTCATCGGGGCTCGGCTCCCTTCTCCTTTCAGGCGCGCCAATCCTCACGAACGGGTTCTGGAAGGAACCTCGCAGGCGGGGTTCTTTTAGGTTAACCCCATCGGCTCTCTATTCAATATGCGTTCCAAAATCAGGGGGCCCCGGCCAGAAAATCCGTGAGCTGTGATCCGTGATCCGTGATCGGGTTAAAATTCCAGATCCCACATTCCAGCTTTTTATGAGGCCATTGGGCTTCGGACCAGTGCTCCTCGGCCTGTCGCCCATGCTCTCTTTCGCCCAATCGCGTCCCCATTTATCCGCGCCCCTTCCCAATCTTCCATTGCCATGGAGCATTCACCTTACTTCCTTTGATGGACCAATTCAAGGAAACCGGCCGTCCCCACCTTGCCCCTTCCTGATCATTCTGCTATTGATTGACGATCATGGGAGAGAACGCCAACACCTGCATCAAACACCCCGAAGTCGAGGTGAGGCGCAAATGCTACCAGTGTCTGGCGCCCATCTGTCCCGCCTGTCAGCGGAGGGCCCTGGGACATATCTTCTGTTCCGTTAAATGTCAGCGGGCATACTGGATTTCAGACAGGGTCCTTACGATAAAACGGTTCTTTCTCAGGATCTCATTGCGGTTCAGGAAGGTCGAACGTTCCCTCGAAAAGGTCGTGGGAGGGGGTCTGCTCAGGATCATCTCCCTGGTCCTCCTCATGATCATTCTGGGCCAGACAATCACTCTGATCCGCATCGCCAAGGGACTCGACGGCCCATCACCTGCCGCATCCACCGAACAAGTCAGTTCCCCGGAGATCGAGGTTGCCGCGGAGGGCGACTGGATCACCATCTCAGGGTACGCCCCAGGCTTCTCCATGGCCGTCCTCCTCAAGGACGGCAGGGAAACGGACGTGTGCGCCATTTCGGAAGGCCATTTCACCTTCAACCTGAATGCCGAGGAAAAGCACAGGGCTGTTCAGGTCCAGGTCTTCGGTGACAGTCTGCCCACCCTCTTTTCGAGATCCTACCCTCTGGCGGAATTAGCCGATGGCCCCGAATCGGCCATCACCACCAAAACCGGCCGTTCTCCCGCAGAGCTTCCAGCAGCCAAGATGTCCAAGGCCCTCCCGGTTAAGGGCAGCGCCAAGGAGATCGAACCTCCTCCTGAAGCCCTCGCGTCCCACGATGACTTCAACCGCGGCAACCCGGATCACAGGCGTGTGGCGATCACCTTCGATGGAGGAAGCTACAGCAACGCCGCGGGGCGGATTCTGGAGGTTTTAAACAGGAGAGGCCTGAAGGCGACTTTCTTCCTCACCGGTGAGTTCATCAAGAGATACCCCGACGTCACCAGGCAAATCGCCTCAGCGGGTCACGAGGTGGGAAATCACATGTACAGCCATCCCCACCTGACAACCTTCGCCGAGAATTTCAGGCAGGAGGTCCTCCCCGGGGTGACCCGGGAATTTGTCATTGAGGAGCTGAAAAAGAAT
>JBFFDD010000174.1:0-5736 GCA_041559575.1 bacterium | reverse complement strand
GGCGATTACGTTTTCTACCTCGATGAGGTGATCGCCGACCAGACCATACAGGTCGTGTCAAGGCTGGGTACGAGGGTGTCCCCCCACTGTACGGCCACAGGGAAGGTCTTTCTCGCCTTCATCGACAGGGATCAATCGGAGGCCATCATCAAGCACCTCGATATGGAGAGGATGACCCCGAACACCATTACCGACCGATCAAGCCTGGTCAAGGAACTCAAGGCGATCGCCGAAACAGGTTTCGCCGTGGACAAGGAGGAGTGGACCCTCGGGCTGAAGTGCGTGGCCGCCCCTATTTTTGACTACTATGGGAAGGTCCAGGGAACCCTGTCCGTAAGCGGGCCCACCGAAAGGATGTCCGGGTCCAGAATCAAGAAGGAGATTATCCCCGCTGTTGAGCTTCAGGCCGGGGAGGCCTCCCGAAAACTCGGCTATCTGATCGGCCGATCCGCTAACTGATTTCCCCCTCTACTGTTTCTTGACTTATACCATCCGCATCAATACAATTCTGTGTTGCCCTTTCGGATAGTCGCTATTCTCTCTGTGCGTTATCCCCTCTTCCCTCTGGAGGGGGTGTACCGCCCACGCCTTCCAAGGCGAGGCGCGGAATGGGAAGGGTCGCCCTGTGATCGTGTTACCATCCTCTCCCGATGACACATCGGGTGTGACCCGGGGCTGGGCGTCGTAAGGTTGGGAGGTTCTCAGGATATTTCACCGGTTGGTGAGAGGTTCCCATAAGGGGCCTTAAACGGACGGTGAACCGTGGAGGGGTTGATGACCCAGACCAAAAGAAAAAAGAGCGATTACATCATCCAGTCCGTCGATCATGCGATGAATGTCCTGGAGGCCTTCTTCGGAGACGAGGACGAGCTCGGTATCACCGAGCTGAGCCGCCGGCTCAAGCTTCACAAGAACAACATCTTCCGGATCCTGGCTACGCTGGAGAGCAGAGGGTACGTGGAACAGAACCTGGCCACTGACAATTATCGCCTGGGACTTAAAGCCCTCGAACTCGGTCAGACCTACATCAGCCACACGGGACTGCTGACCGTCGCGCGTCCCGTGATGGAAGAGTTGAACCGGAAGGTCAACGAGAATGTCTACATCGGCATTCTCAAGGACAGGTACGCCTTCTACCTGGACGTCGTCGAGTCAAGCCACACCGTGCGGGTCCTGTCGCGTGTGGGGTGCCGTGTGCCGACCTACTGTTCCGCCATCGGAAAAGCGCAACTGGCCTACGATTCCATGGAAAATATAATGCACGTTTTGAACAAGAAGGAGCTGAAGAAGTACACGGCAAACACGATCTCCGATCGTGAGGAGATCATCAAGCACCTGATGCTGGTCAAGGAGATGGGCTACGCCATCGATGACGAGGAGTGGGACGAAGGTGTCCGATGCTTCGGGGCCCCGATTTTCGACTACACGAGAAAAGTTGTCGGAGCCCTGTCGATTTCAGCTCCGTCGATGAGGGTGAGCATCGATAAGATCAAGAAGGAATATGTCCCCCTCATCAAGCGAGCCTGCAACGACATCTCGGAGAAGCTGGGATATCAACCCCTGGATCAGGGTAACGGGGAATAGATCCTCAACGGGATCACCGGAGAGGTATGAGGAGGCCGCGAAATGGATAACCTGCGATTGAAGACATCCGATCTGTTTCTGCTTGTGGTTGACGTTCAGGAGCGGCTCGCCCGTGTCATGGACCGGCGGGAACAGGTCACTGAAAACATCCTGGTCCTCATCAGGCTGGCAAAGCTCATGGACTTCCCCATTGTCCTCACCCAGCAGTACACAAAGGGTCTTGGCCCGACGGTCGAACCCATTGCTGCGGCACTCGAGGGTGTTGACCACGTGGAGAAGATCCACTTCTCCTGCTGCGGCGAGGAGGGTTTCACCAGGCAGATCGACAGCCTCGGCCGGAAGTCGGTCCTCCTGACCGGTATGGAGAGTCACATCTGTGTTATGCAGACAGGGCTGGATCTTCTTGGGATGGGATACAACCTCCACGTCCCCTGGGACGCTGTCTGTTCGCGTGATGACGGCAACCGCGATCGTGCCCTGAACCTCATGGAAAGAGCCGGTGCTGTGATAACCTCCACCGAAGCGGCCGCCTTCCAGATCCTGGAGCGGGCAGGCACCCCTGAATTCAAAGAGATCTCCTCACTGCTCAAGTGATGATCCCATCCTCGATGAAGTCGCCCATCCTGATCGACAGTCCTGGAAATGAGTTCATTTTCTCCGGCAATGAGGCCATCGCCAGGGCCTGCGTTGAATCCGGGGTCGCCCTGGTCATCGGCTATCCGGGAACGCCCACCACACCGGTTATAGAGATCCTCCAGAAGGAAAAGGCTGAGCTGAAGGCACGGTGGGCCATCAACGAGAAGGTAGCGGTGGACATCGCTGCCGGCCACTCCTGGGCGGGTTTGAGGACCCTGGTGACCATGAAAATGTCGGGTCTCAATGTGGCCTCCGATACAGTCCTTTCCCTGGCCGCTTCCGGAACCGTTGGAGGTCTGGTGATCTACGTTGGAGACGACCCCAACGTCTATTACGGAATGGTGGAGCAGGATTCCAGGTACTACGCCCTTCTGTCCTCCGCGCCCATGCTGGTGCCGGCCGATCCGCAGGAGATGCTCCAATTCACCAACTATGCCTTCGATCTCTCAGAGAGGATCGGAGGCCCCGTTTTTCTGCGAAGCACGACGGTCCTTTCCTACACCTATGGCAAGGTAGCCCTCGGCGAGATCCGCCGGTTCAGGCAGAGGGCCTATTTTTCCTTCAACATCGATAAATACACGAAAGCAGGGTCCATCAGATGCAAGCGGCAGCACCAGGAAGCCCTCCAGAGGGTGCGGGATGCGGAGGAGCTTACCGAGGACCTGAACGTCCTCACGAAGACCGGCAGCACTGTGGGGGTTATCGCCTCCTCCCTGGCCTGGGATTATCTGGAGGAGGTCCTGGAAAAAAACGATCTGGACCTGACCCGGCTGAAAGTATCCACGGCGCACCCCACTCCACGAGGCAAGATACAGCGCCTGCTCAGGACGGTGGAGAAGGTTTTGGTCCTGGAGGAGCTCGAACCGATCATTGAGAATGCCGTAAGGGTCGAGGTCTCCAAACTGGACAACCACCCCACGGTACTCGGCAAGGAGGATGGTTTGGTCCCCCGTGTGGGGGATCTGTCGCCCGATCAGGTCCGTCAATTCCTTTCGGTGGCGATCGGTGAGGAACTCAAGGCCTGCCCGGGTATCGATGTGGATGAGAGCGTCGAGGCGATGAAGGTCCAGCGGCTTCTGACATTCTGTGCCGGCTGTCCACACCGGAACTCCTACTTTGCCCTCATCGAGGCCATGAAGGGTCTGGGACTGGATCCCGGCCAGACGGTGGTCACCGGTGACATCGGGTGCACAGTCCTGGGTATCAATGAGCCCCTCAACATCTGCTGGACAGAGGTGTCCATGGGCAACAGTATCGGTTTGGCGTCCGGGTTTCTGGAGGCCGGCATGGTCAAGCCGGTAGTGGCCACCCTGGGTGACGGGACCTTCTACCATGCGGCCATACCCGCCATCATCGACGCCGTGGCAACCGGACAGGATCTGCCGATCATCATCCTCGACAACAACTGGTCCGCCATGACGGGGTACCAGGAGACCGTCGGTACGAAGAATGGATTCAATATCCGAATTCCCATCGAGAAGGTGGTCAAGGGGATCGGTGTCCATTCCGTCAGGGTGGTCAATCCCTACCGGTATAAGCGGTCCATCCGGGCCTTCAAGAAGATCCTGAGGTTGCCGGGAGTTAACGTGCTTATCCTCAGGGCGCCCTGCGTCGCCAGGGAGCCCAGGAAGTGGGATATGTCCGTCCAGGTCAAGGAGAGAAAATGTCCCGGCTTTGAGGGATGCGAGAAAACCTGCATCGAGGCTCTGGCATGTCCCGCCCTGTTCCGGCAAGGGGACAAGGTGCAGGTGGCCGGCGAGATGTGCATGAGCTGTGGCCTGTGTGTCCATTACTGTCCCAGCGACGCTGTAAGGGGGAATCCGTTCAGAATGAAGAGGAGGAACGTTGGAATATAACGTGGTGGCAGCCGGGATCGGAGGGCAGGGGATCGTCCTCTTCTCCGAGATCCTCTCCAAGGCCATGCTCCATGAGGGCATGAACGCCAGTTTCTACGTCCATTCAGGCCTCGCCCAGCTGGGCGGCTCCGTACGCAGTCATATCCGGGCGGGTGACCGCATCTGTCCAAAGATCTCCGAGGGCTGTGCCGACGTCATCATCTCCCTGGAGATGGCCGAGATCCTCCACGCTATTCCCTACCTGAAAAAGGATGGCACCGTTATCATCAGCGAGGTGAAACGGATGCCCTATCATTCGGCCATGGATCCTGACCTTTATCCCACCAAGGAGGTTCTGGACAGGTTGTTCACGGATGCCGGGACCAGGCCCCACTTCATCCCGGCAGAGGAGATCGCCAGGCAGGTTGGCCATGTTCAGACCGTGAACATCGTCATGCTCGGCGCCCTGGTTGCCAGTTCGAACCTGGTAGAGACCGAGAGCGTGGTCACCGTCATCCGGAGCTGCCTCGAATCCAGCCAGGATATCAACGTTGAGGCTTTCTGGAAGGGGTTTGAGGCCATCAAAGGCCAGGATTACGTCTGACCTCTTATGGACAGACGAAGGAGTAAGACGAAGACGAAGTGAGAGCTCCAATTCAGGAGCCTTTGGAAGATAGCCCCTCCCTTTCCACCTTCCACTTTCAACTTTCCCCTTCGCCTGGCGCACTGTCGTGAGCCTTTGAAAAAGAACTAAGAACTGGGAACTGAGAACCGGCAACGGAGGACTAGACCCAAGACCCCACTCTCCTCTGCGTCACTCTGCGTACTCAGCGGTAAAAAAATTCCCTTTTGGACTTTGGATTTCGGACTATTTTCTCCTTTCCCCTCTACCAATTCAGCCCCTCAGAAGACCTGCTATAATTCCCTATATGAGTGATAGGGAATTGTCGGCCGGGAAAGGGAAGATAAAGCGTGTCTCCAATGTCCCGATCGCCGCGGGCCTTCTGGCCTGCCTTTTCCTCCTGACCCCGGATGTAAGCGCGGCGGACGTTGACAGGCTTCTGCGCGCGGTGGACAGAAACGACGTCAGCGCCGTCCGACGGCTCATCGCCCAGGACCCTGAATCGTCCACGGAAGCGAACGACGAGGGTTTGACACCTCTGCATTTGGCGGTCTCCAAGGGGTACATCGAGATCGTCAGGATATTCGTCTTCGCCAACGCCGATGTGAATGTTCAGGATGATTCCGGCGTGACGCCGATCATGAGGGCCGCACAGAACGGTCACTTCGAGATGGTCAGGATCCTGAATGAGGCCATTGCCGACCTCAAGTCCAGGGATGATAAAGGCTGGACCGTCCTGCACTACGCGGCGAACAACGGCAAGCTGGAGGTCATCGAGTACCTTATGCTCCGGGGGGCCGAAGTCAACGACAGGACCAGCGAGGGGACAACGCCCATGTCCCTCGCCAGATGGAAGGGCCTGACCGATGCGGCGGCACTGATAGGGCAATACGGGGGAGTGGAGTGAGGGAGCGAGAGGGAGACAGGGCGAGGGGGAGAAACGGGTATCGGTGTAACGGGGTGACGGGGAAAAGCAGTGTCTATTTTCTGGCTCTAATGTCTCTTTAAACTGCGCCTTTTCTGGAAACCAGAACAAGAACTAGAAACTATCCTGTATTC
>JBFFDD010000173.1:0-5738 GCA_041559575.1 bacterium | reverse complement strand
CACCCTGGCGCTTCTGGCCAACTGCGGCGGGGGTGGGGACGACACGCCGCCCACGTCCACCCTCTTCGATCCCCCGAATTACATCTTCTACAACGGCTCCGGAGAAAACGTCATCTTCCGCGGCGAGGCCTCGGACAACCGGACGGGGTTCAAGGTGGAGATCTCCTTCGACAACGGCTCCTCCTGGATCACGGTCTTCGATGATCCTCAGGCCTCCCGGGGCACCTGGTCCTACGCCGCCACCGTCGGGGACTTCCCAGCACCCCCCGTCACAATTGTAACCCGGGCCACGGACGATAACGGCAACGTGGAGGTGCCAAAGGTCTGGGCGACCCTGAACGGACCCCAGCTACACACATCTGCATCGCCCACTATTGGCGATCTCCAGTCCTTCTACGCCTCGGCCAATACGATCCTTTATCTGAGTTCCGGTACGGGGGGCGCATACGGGACCAGCGCCGGCGGACCGGCCCTGTCCAGTGCCACCGAACTGATCGTCATCGGTTCCGGTTACGGCCAGGCGATGACCGACGGAGGATACTCGTCTGTCTCCTCTACCCCTCAGACAGCGCTGGAGACCTCCGACTCCGCCGCCTTCCTCTTCTCGGCCGGCGCTGATCTATTGCTGGCCAATCTTCGGCTGACCGGTGGTGACGTTGGGGTCAAAGCGTCTACAGCGGCGCCCCTCGATCTCTTCGTGGTCGACTGCCTGTTCACGGACCAGGACGAGTGGGCGGTCTACGTAGAGGACACTGGCGGGGCAGCCGATGACGTGACCGTGAACCTGTACGGCAGCATGATCGACGCTTCGGCCACGACCGGCACCGACCACGGGGGGATCTATCTGGAGGAGGTGGAATACGACGTCTTCGACTCCCTGGTCAAGGGGAGCCATCTTCCGTCAGGAATCGGGGGCGGCGTCTACGCAGAATCCGGCGGGGGGATCATCGAAAGCAACGTCTTCTTCGAGAACGCACCGGCGATCTGGATCAGCGACTCGTCACCGACCATCTCTTACAATATTATTAACGGCAACGCGGCCACCGATACGAGGGGGATTAACATCACAACCTCCGGAGACCCACTCCTTCAATTTAATCAAATCAAAGAAAATAAAGAATACGGAGTTAGAATTGAAGGTGGCACAATCCCAACTCTCTATCGAAATATTATCGAGAAAAATGAAGAGTCTGGAATTGTATTTGATGGTTCTTTTACAGGTGCTGTCATGCCAAATCTGGGTAATATCGTCAGTTCTCCACCATCTAACGGTCAGAATATATTCTTGGATAATACGAATTCCACTTGGGCTGATGGAGGCAATATATTTGTTACCAATATTTCCACTTCGGTGGGATTGCCTATAACTGCCGAGAATAATTGGTGGGATAATCTGGGACAAGGTTTTGAACCTGCCATTCGTTTGACTATTAGAGATGGTGTAGATTGGGGAGGAGGTCAACCAATCATTGATATAAATCCTGCGAGTCCCACAAAACCAAACTGAGGAAGGATTCAATAGAAATAAGATCATTTGAATAATGCTGAATCACAAGCAGGCTCACGCAAAGACGCAAAGAACGCAAAGAAAGAAAAAAAGTTTTATGGGTTTTTTTAAAGAACCTCTTAGCGTCTTGGCGTCTTGAGTGAGTCACCCCCATGGCGTGACGAACGGGCGAGAGATAGAGATGGTCTCACGCAAAGCCGCAAAGAACACAAAGGAAGGAATCAGATGACCGCTTCCACCGTCTACTTCACCAACCTCCGCGGCCGCATGGGCTACAACCTCCTGGACAAGACCCGCAAGCTGTTTACCAAGAGCGGCTTCACCGAGCGCCTGTCCGAGGGGGACAAGGTAGCCGTCAAGCTCCACTTCGGGGAACTGGGCAACACGGCCTTCCTGCCGCCGGTCTTCGCCCGGGTGGTCGTCGAGGAGATCAAGAAGGCGGGGGGCAAGCCCTTCCTCATCGACACCAACACCCTGTACAAGGGCAGCCGGGGCAACGCCATCGACCACCTGGAGGCGGCGCTCAAGAACGGTTTCTCCTACGCCACCGTGGGGGCGCCGGTGATCATCGGCGACGGGCTCATCGGCATGGACTACGTCCGGGAGGCGATCGACGGCAAGCACTTCAAGGACGTGAAGATCGCCGCCGGCTTCCACCACGCCGACGCGGTGGTCAACCTGACCCACTTCACCGGCCACGAGCTGTTCGGCTACGGGGGCGCCCTGAAGGGCATCGGCATGGGATGCGCCGCCCCGAGCGGCAAGCAGGAGATGCACTCGGACGTCCTGCCCGAGGTCACCGGGGAGAAGTGCACGTCCTGCGGGCGTTGCTACCAGTGGTGCCCTGTGGACGCCATCGAGTGGGAGACGGGCGCCAAGGCCCAGATCGTCCAGAAGCTGTGCATCGGCTGCGGAGAGTGTACGGTGGCTTGCACCTACGGGGCCATCGAGGTGAACTGGAAGACGGACCCGGCCATTACCCAGGAGAAAACGGCCGAGTACGCCTTCGGGGCGCTGAAAAACAAGGAGGGCAAGGCCCTGTTCTTCAATTTCCTCATCAACATGAGCCCCGACTGCGACTGCTACGATTTCAACGACCCCCCCTTCGTCACCGACGTGGGGATCATGGTGTCGGACGACCCGGTGGCCCTCGACCAGGCCGCGGTGGATCACGTCAACCGGGCTCAGGCCCTGGCCGGCAGCAAGCTCGAGGATCTTAAGACCGATGACAAGGTCAAAGCGGTCCACGGCATCGAGTGGAGACCGATCCTGGCCCACGGGGAGAGCCTGGGAATGGGGAGCAGGGAATACCGGATGGAGGAAGTCGATTAACCGCCTGATCACGGCCATATCCCTGGCGGCCCTGTTAACCGCCTCGGCAGCCATGGCGCAGGAGCCCCAGACCCTCCGCATCGCCCTGGTGCCGGAGAGGAATGTCTTCGAACAGGAGCGCAAGTACAGGATCCTGTGCGACTACCTGTGCGGCAAGGTGGGACTCACTTTCGAGTTCGAGGTCATGAGGGATTACGAGGATGTCATGCTGGCCATCGAAACGAACCAGGTCGCGGGGGGCGTGCTGGGCAGTTTCCTGATGGCGCACGGTATGGCCAGGCACGGATTCGTCCCCCTCGCCCGCCCGGTGTGGAAGACCGGTGAGTCCACCTACAGTTCGTACATTTTCAAACAGTCCGGAGCCCCTCTGACCAAGGACGTGTCGACGTGGAGGGGGAAGAGCTTCGCCTTCGCCAACCGGCACACCTCTGCCGGGTATTTCTTCCCCCTGGCCCTCCTCAAGAAAAACGGGGTCCACCGGGGCGAGAACCACTTCTCCAGTGTCCAGGTGACCGGCAGTCACGACACGGCGGTGTGGATGGTGGCCTCGGGGCTGGCCGATCTCGGGGCGACTAAGAACACCATCTTCGAGGAGATGATGAGCCGGAGGGAAGGCCTGATCGACCGCATCCAGGTGTTGTACACCGGCGGGAAATTCCCCGACGCCACATTCATGGTCAATTCCCAGGTCCCCGTTGAACTCCGGAACAGGGTGAGGGAAGTCCTCCTCGGCCTGTCCTCGGATCCTGAGGGCGTGGCCGTCCTGGAGAGCTTCGGAGCGGACCGTTTCATCCCGTCAAACCGGGAGGATTACGATGATGTCTTCCGGGTGGTGAAGGAGGCCGGTTTTGACATCGACAGGCTCCCCATCACCTCCCTGGATCGGGAAGAGGGAAAATGAGACGGAAACTCATCGTCGGATTGGGAGTGATCTTCCTGGTGGTCCTCATCGGAGGGGTGGCGATCTCCCTCCTGATGGACAACCTGCAGTCGGTCACCTCAGCCCGTTACGACGTGGAGGTGTTTCACCTGAAGGTGGACCGGCTGAACGTTGAGGCTCTCAACCTGGTGGAGAGGGTTCGGCGGACCTGGGACGACCCGGAGAAGTTCCGGGGGACGGTGGACAGGGCCCACTCCTTCAACAGCACCGTGGGCGGGATGCACAAGGAGTTTCTGAACACCAACTTCGGCCGCCGGGGATGCGGAGCCTGCCACGAGAAACCCGGCCTGCTGGTCAAGAAGGTGGAATCCCATCTCCTGAACCTCGATAGATCCTTCGGGGAACTGACCCTCATGGCCAGCCTGTTTGTGACCCGGAAGGAAGGGGTGGGCGAAGCCGAGATCCTGGAAAAGCTGAACGACTCCCTGGACAGGGTCCAGTTTGAACTCAACGAACTGGCCGTCATGCTCGCCCCCATGATCACCCACATCGACGCCGAGAGCCAGAATTCCCTGGTCAGGATCGAGCGGATTCACACCTTCACCATCGTCCTGACCACCTTTCTGGTCCTGCTGGGCGCGCTGATCCTGACAAACGCCATTTCTGTCCCGGTGACCCAGCTTACCAAGGGAACCGAGGCCATCGTCGACGGGAAATACGATTTTTCGATCGACATCAAGGGCATGGACGAGGTCGGTCTCCTCGCTGAACGATTCAACACCATGGCCCGGACCATCGCCCTCCGGGAGAGGAGCATCCTGGAGAAGAAGAACGAGCTCGAGGAGCTGAACGCGAACCTGGAAAAGAAGGTCCAGGAGAGGACGAAGGACCTGCGCCTAAGCAAGGCCGACCTGGACAGGAAGGTCGAGGAGCTGGAGGCGACCAACGAGGA
The DNA here is from genome assembly GCA_041559575.1 of bacterium. Lineage (GTDB taxonomy): Bacteria > BMS3Abin14 > BMS3Abin14 > BMS3Abin14 > BMS3Abin14. The sequence goes on along the minus strand of JBFFDD010000173.1, from coordinate 1,067 downwards.
GCTGCAGGCCTCGTACGTCCAGTTGGAGACCACCGCGGCGGAACTGGAGGAGGCCCAGGAGAAGCTGCAGGACAACTACAATTACCTCAAGGAAGTCAACAGGGAACTCCAGCAGGCCAACGAGGTCAAGAACAAGTTCCTGTCCATCATGTCCCACGAGCTCCGCACGCCCCTGACGGTCATCAACGGGTACCTCTCCCTCATCCTGGACAAGAACTTCGGCGAGCCCTCGCCGGAGCTGAAGGAGATCATGAGGGTTATCAAGGACCAGGCAAAGAACCAGCTGTCCCTCATCGAGGACCTCCTGGACCTGACCCGGATCGAGTCCGGCGAGTTCCGGCTGTTCAGGCAGCCCTGCGACGCCATCGAACTGATCCGCAAGGTCACCGAGAGCTACGGGCCCAGGATCGACGAGAAGGAGATCAAGCTCGAACTGGACTTCGGCAAGGATCTACCCCAGGTCCAATGGGACCAGCAGAAGATGGTCCAGGTCTTCCAGAACCTCATCGACAACGCCGTCAAGTTCACCCCCTTCGGCGGTACCATCTCCATCGGCGTCCGGTTCAAGAGCGATTTTATCGAGCTGCGGATATCGGATAACGGGATCGGGATTCCCGAGGATATGGTGGACAAGGTCTTCGACCGGTTTTTCCAGGTGGACAGCTCCTCGACCCGGCAGTACGGCGGGTCCGGGCTCGGCCTATCCATCGTGCAGGAGATCGTTCAGGCCCACAACGGCAGGATATTCGTGGAGAGCCGGGAGGAGGAGGGAACCACCTTCCTTATCCTCATGCCCCTCGGGGAGGCCGAACGCCCCAGGGTGTCTGCCGGTGACGATGACGCCGTGGCTTCGGAAAAACCCTATGGGGAACTGCCCCGGGGCAACGGCGAGAAAGTCCTGGTGGTCGATGACGACCCGGCGTTCCTCAAGATGATGGACACCATCCTGCCCAGGGAGGGTTATCGGGTAGAGGTCTGCGACGTGTCCACGGATATCCCCGACCGGGTCATCGAGTGCGGTGCCCATCTCGTCCTGTTGGATCTCATGATGCCGGATGTGGACGGGT
>JBFFDD010000172.1:0-5755 GCA_041559575.1 bacterium | reverse complement strand
CCGGGGTCGCCCTCCCGGAAGACGACAGAACCCCCGTCGTAGAGTTTTCCCAGCACGTCGTCCCTCATGTCGCACCCCCCAGCAGGCTTCTTAGGGTCTCCTTGGTCAGGTTCAGGTGCATGTTCATGTCAAAGGAGCGGAAGAAGATCTCCCGGTAGCGGTCGCTGCCGGTGAACATGCCCCACAGGATCGAGCTCATGATCTTTCGCTCGGGGTCCCCCAGCTGCTGCTCGTTGTCCACCACCCGGAGCATGGCCCGTGTCATGAAGGCGAACTTCTTCAGGAGTAGATCCGTGAAGGAGAAAAGAACCTTCCCGTAAAGGTTGTCACTGTGGATCTCCTGGTAGACCGGCTCGTAGAACTGGGCGAAGTCCTCTTTTCTCACACCCTGAAAGATGGCGGTCCTGGCGGCCGCCTTGCCCATGAGGTAGGCGGCCCCGATGCCGTCCTTGAACAGCCGCGTCGAACCGGCGTCCCCGCAGGCCACGATCCTGTCGGAGAAAGCCCTTCTCGGGGGCTCGACGTTCATGTTCGAAATACACATGCAGTTCGTCTTATCCGGGATATGGGGGGGGAGGACCTTGCGCACCGCAGGATGGGCGAGGAATCCCCTCACCCTCTCGGGATCGAGCTCCCTGCCCACGATGCAGACGGTTATGAAAGTCCCCTTCGGGATGATGGCCGCGAACTTGAGGTCCCTCTCGGGAAGCAGGAACAGGTGAATGGAACTGCCGAAATGTTCCCGTATGGTCTCACGGTCATACTCGATCTCGGCGATGGCGGCCTTGACACACCTGGGCTTTCGGTAACCGAAGTCCAGGTCCTCGAAGACCTTCGAGAAGGGGCTGTTGATGCCGTAGGCGCCCACCACCAGATCCGCCTCTACCCTTCCATTGCCCCTGGTGAGAAGGACCGGTCTGCCGTTATCGTATTGCACCGACTCTATCCTGTCGGCGACGTGCGTCGCACCCTCCTGGATAGCCAGGTCGAGGAGGAACCTGTCGAAACTGCTCTTGTCCAGGATGGACTTCCCCTTGGGACCACCTCCCCGATACACGGCGGCGAGGGTCTTCTCCCGGTCGGGAGTCGAGATAAACACACTCCCCTCCCGGGTGTGCAGACAGTATGAATCGATCCCCCGGTGAATCACCGAGTCGGGTATCTTGATGCCCTCCACCGCCAGGGTCTGGACCAGGATCTCCGATACCACCCCGCCGCAGCGGTTGCAGCCGGCCGGACCCCGCCTGGTGAAGTCCTTGGGGTCATAGATCGTGACATCGAGATCGAGGCCGACCATCCTGGCCATCTTGAGGGCGAAGATGCTAAAGAAGGTCCCCGTCGGGCCCCCGCCGATGACGGAGATCCTGGCGCCGTCGTCCAGCATCAATGGGTCGTAATTCTTTGACTTCACAGGCATCCCCGCCGCCAATTGCCCTGCGATCCTGTCCCGGCACCCCTTCTCCGGTCGTCCCGGGTTCTGAGGTGAAAAAGACCACCGGTCAGGATCGGCACCCGGTTCCCTATTAAAATATTTTATCACCGATAACAGAAGATACCCACCCCGTTGAACGGTCCGTCACCCCGGGCGAAGGAGATGATAAAAAACCTCAGAACCCGGGGATCCAGGTGAGGGTGCAAGCCGTTGGATCCCTTTATGTTCGATCCGTTCCTCGAAGTCCGTTCCCGGCCGATATGTTGCGGAGACCCTCTCGAGGCTTCATCCTCCGGTAACTCACCGCTTGACGGCCCTCCGGGCGGACGGTAAATTTTGACAATAAACAATTGGAAACCCAACCAGCCCCGATCAGCGTCGTCACAGGTAACGCCCCTTCACTCAACCGGAAAGGAACCGGACGTGGAATCCGCCGACCAGAACCTGCCTCTATCCTTCATCTCCATGCTGTTCGACAAGCTTGTCCCCCCGGAAGTGTTTCAAGAACAGTTCCTAAAAGCCCTGGTCAAGATTCAGAACGTGGAGAGGGGATCGATCTGGATCAAGAAGGGGAATCGCTATATCTGCCTGGAGGCCCACGGGGTAGAGGCCGAGAAGATCAGGGGTTACGTTATCGACGCCGGGAACAGGAGCATTGTGGGATCGGTGATCACCAGCGGACGGATGACGATCGCCGAGCCGGGCAAGGATGAACGCCACTTCGCCGGCATCGAGGAGGCCCTCGAGGTGAAGAACACCCTCATCCTCTGCTATCCGCTGGTCCTCAAGGACGGAAGCGTGTACGGTGCTGTACAGATCCTGGACACCAGCGCGGGCGGCAGGAGGCTGAACCTGGACCCGGGATATCTCAAACTCCTGGAGAGCGTGATCACCATCGGCGGCATCGCGTTGAGCGCCTCCCTGGACCTGGCCGACCAGCACGATCAGAACGTAAAAATGAGGAAGATCCTGGACGAGATCCGGTCCTCACCGCCGATCATCGGCCAGAGCGAGACATTCCTCAAGGTCTGGAAGACGGCGGAGGTTTACGCCGCCAACGATTTTCCGGTGCTGATAACCGGTGAAAGCGGCACGGGCAAGGAACTGCTCGCCAGGGAGATCCACAATCTGAGTTCCCGCAGGGATAAGCCCTTCCAGACCCAGAACTGCAGCGCCATTCCCGACACCCTCCTGGAGAGTGAACTGTTCGGATACAAAAAGGGGGCCTTTACCGGGGCCGACAGGGACAAGTTGGGGCTCTTCGAGGCGGCCGATGGGGGGTCCCTTTTTCTCGACGAGGTAGCCGACATGCCCCTCAGCCTCCAGGCCAAGATCCTGAGGGTGCTCCAGAGCAGCGAGATCAGGCCCCTGGGGAGCACGGAAACGAAGTTTGTGGACGTGAGAATAATCGCGGCAACCAACCAGGATCTGGACGAAGGGATCGCAGCCGGTGATTTCCGGGAGGACCTCTTCTACCGTCTCAACGTCCTTCCCCTGGCGATACCACCGCTCCGGGAGAGGAGAGAGGACATCCCGCTGCTCCTCAATCACTTTCTGAGGCGGTACGGACAGGTCTCGAGCAACCGTCCCCTGTCCATGACCCCCGAGGCCGTGGAACTGTTGGTCGCGTACCCCTGGCCGGGTAACATCAGGGAGATGGAAAACCTGGCCAAATACCTCCTGACGGTGACAAGTGGCGACCGCATCGGGTTGCCGGACCTCCCGCCATCGTACCTCCTCTCGGACGTGGAGGACAGAGAAGAGGGCTTTTTAGGCACCGGTTCATCCGTAAAGGATCCCGTGGACAAAAGCCCTCCCCCCCTCGCGGAATATTACTGGGAGGACCTGGAGAGGTCCTACCTGCTCTCCCTCCTGGAGAGCACGAGGTGGAACATCGCCGCCGCTGCCCGCCAGGCGGGGGTCAAGCGGACTACATTCAACTCCAGGATGAGGAGGCTGGGGATCAGCAAGAGTTAACAGATGGTTTGGCGTTTGAGGTTTGGCGTTTGAGGTTTGAGGCAGGAAGGTAAGAAGTATTCAGAAGTCTGTATTCAACTGATGATTTGCAGATATTCTCAGGGGGGAAGACCAACAGGCCTTCCCCCCCGGTCCGTCAGACTCCCCGCCTACTTCCGGATCCGGCGATCTCCCCCAAGAGCCCCAATGCCAACCGCCAACACCTTGACCGGGGAATCGATCGGCTAATCGATCGTCATTGACCAGTGTTCTGTGGATTCCCCCTCCAGCAAGTCCGCTGAAACCGGGGAGCGACCTTCCTCTCCCTTCGGTGCGGAACTATTGTCAACCATCTCCTCCAGAAGCGCCCGATCCAGACCCGCGGCGACGATGTAAAGAGACGAACTGCCGCCGACCTCAAACTGTTTACGGAAATGCCTTTTGGTCAGGTTCCCGTTCTCGACCATCCTGGCCTGTCTAAGCGCCACCGACAGGCAGTGCCGGAACACACCGAAGATCTTACCGATATCCCTCTTCAGAATAGGCACCGGATCGTCGCCGTCCTGAAGCCTGTACCGGTAGCGGCCCTTCCGGGTGTGGCCTTCCTCACACTCCCTGGCCTGCCGCATGCTGTCCGAGAAGCAGCTCCGGAAGACCCTCAACGCCTCGAACATCCGGGAAATGAAACTTTTCATGACTGACCCCCAATTCTACCCCCAATACCCGGTCCCCCCTTGGGAAACTCCTATTCACGGTCCATGTACTGCCGGGGGTGGATCCGCTCGGCCTCATACCAGTTCCGCCTCAGGTCACGGATGATCTCCCGAATGTCACCCAGGACGTCCCTCCGGTCACTATCTTCCACTTTCTGTCCCCTCTCCCCTGTCAACTGTCTGTCCAGTTTCATGGTCCTTTCCATAACCGGCCTCCCCTGGGTTCTATTCACCGAATGGATTAAGATCCAGCGCACCCTTTTGTGTCCAACAGAGCAAACCGGATGCCATGTTTTTATCGCGGTAAAATAATGTCTAACTTATTTGAATTAATGGATAAATTTTCAAATTAGATATCGTGACACGATTCTGTGGGCATTGCTATATAGTCGATACGACCATATATCGCCTACAGGAGCCCTTAGTGACGATGCGGTATGAGGTGTTAAGGATTGGAAAACGGGAGGTAAACGGATGAAAGGAAAACCGGGAACTAATAACTGAGAGCCGAGTTCAAGATATCAAGTGCTAAGTACAATGGGCTAAGAGCTATAAACAACTTCAAGACCGGGAACAAGGGCCCTGATTTTCCCCTCTTCCTGCCCTACCGGTCCCGAGTCTGCAGAGGGGTGATCCCTGCGGTTAAAGCCTCTTGAGGTTCTCGATCTCCCTCCCGGAGAGCCTGCGGAAGGTTCCCGGTTTCATCCGCTTGCCGGCCTTGATGGGGCCGATACCAGTGCGGATGATCTCCTGAACAGGGTGTTTGACCGCCTGCCCCATCCTCTTGATCTGATTCTTGCGCCCCTCCCGGAGAACGATACTGATCCAGGAGCTGTCGGTGTCCACCGAAACGCTTATTCTCCGGACCTCCGCCGGCAGGGTCCGGCCGTCCTCCAGGTCGACACCCTGGCGCAGCCTGTCGAGGGCCTTGCGTCCGATCTGGCCCTTGACCTTCACCATGTATGTCTTGGGAAGGTGCTCCCTCGGGTGGGTCAGGCGCTGGGTGAGTTCACCGTCGTTGGTGAGGACGATGAGCCCCTCGGCGTCGTAATCGAGGCGGCCGGCGGTGTGCAGTCCCGACTGCACCTCGTCGGGAAGAATGTCGTAGATGGTCCTGCGGCCCTCGGGATCGCTCCGGGTGCAGATAATCTCCCTCGGCTTGTAGACCAGGTAGGCCCGTTTCCGGCCGGCTGATGGCAGGGGTTCGCCGTCGACGGTGATCCTGTCTTCCTCCGGGTCCACCAGGACCCCCATGGCGGTGACCACCTTGCCATTGACGGCCACCCTGCCGGCCGCGATCATGTCCTCAGCGGCCCGGCGGGAGGCGAGCCCCGCTTCGGCAATGGCTTTGTGGAGGCGAATCGCTTTCATGACTTATCTTGAAAGGGAGTATCGGGGTAACGGAGTGACGGTGTAAAGAAATACCTTGGCATCGATCTGTTGTTCCCATGTGCAGCTATTTGTCGACCATTGAACTTTTCTTTGTGGTACTTTCAGCCAATTTACAAAAATATAACCGGTGATATTTTCCGGCATTATTACTCCGACACACCGGTACTCCGTCACTACAACTCCTCTGCGTCTTCCTCCTCTCCCCCTCTACCATGCGCTCCCTCGCGGAGGCCCTCCTCCGCCTCCCCGTGTCCCAGCGTCT
>JBFFDD010000171.1:0-5826 GCA_041559575.1 bacterium | reverse complement strand
GTAGCTTGTATTTCAACATCGGTTAAAATACAAGCTACGACCCCAAGGGCCAATTGTGCTCTGACCCCGCAGATTCACTTCCAGACTATCCCCTTGATTCCCCACCCGACATCTTATGGTAAAATTAAGACAGCAAGTTGGGGGATAGCCAGTACGAACCAGCCTAATGCACCTATCCTGATGATATTTCAGGAAGATCTTTTCGCCTCATCACTCTTCTGGTGGAAGTTTCGGTGGGGGCTGTTCTGGGGGGAGAAATGGGGTCCTCAAAATACTTTCCGCCGGTGGCGATCGCAGTTGGCACAGGGCGTCTGTTGTCAGGACGAATCCGTTTTCCAAAGGACCGGGTCGGGAAATCTCTCACTATGGTGGACGGGGAGGAATATTCTGTTTTTAGCGATGTGCTTTTCGCCCCCCGGTCCTCTTATTCGGCTGAATCCATGACGGTGATGATGGTGCGCTTCAAGTTTGACCGGTACCCCCATGTGGTTAACAGACGACTTTTCCTTCTTTTCCTTCCCATCATTGCAGGAATGCCCGGCTTTCGCCGCAAGATCTGGTCCTTCTGTAATGAGAACGGCTATTATAAGGGCATCTACCAGTTTGAATCCCTGGAACTTGCCGAAGGGTACAGGGTGTCTCCCATGATGAGGGTTTTGGAAAGACGCTCGGTGCCCAGGACCGTTTCCTACAGGCTTCTCCCCGACACCATAATCGAGGATTATCTGGATCAAATATCGATGCATTAGGTTAAAGCACCGGTCCCTGGACCATTCAGAAGAACCGCCTAGAGGCCGTACTTGATGATCTTCTTCTGGATGGTCCTCCGGCTGACGCCGAGCAGCTCGGCCGCTCTGGTCCGGTTGCCTCCGGTCTTTTCCAGGGCGTCGGCGATCATCTGCTTCTCGGTCACCGTGGACAGGCCCTCGACGGTCTCGAGGAGGGCCCCGCGGTCCGGCAGGGGCTGACCCGGCGGTTTGATCTCCGGCGGAAGGTGTTCCGGCCCCAGGAGATCGGTCTCGGAGAGGACGACCATCCTCTCCACCACGTTCTCCAGCTCCCTGACGTTGCCCGGCCACCGGTAGGCAGCGAAGGCGACCATGACCTCGGGAGAAAGGGACATGCCCGGCCTGTCGAATTTGGCCGCGAATCTGCCCAGGAAATATTTTGCCTGGAGGTCCATGTCCTCGATGCGCTCCCTCAAAGGGGGGACGTGGATGGGGACGACGTTGAGCCGGAAAAAGAGATCCGAGCGGAACCGTCCCTCCTCGATGTCGGACGGCAGGTCCCGGTTGGTGGCGGCCACGATCCTCAGGTCCACGGTGATGGTGCTGATCCCGCCCACCCTCTCGAAGGCCCGGTCCTGCAGGGCGGTCAGCAGTTTGACCTGGACGTGCAGGGGAACGTCGCCGATCTCGTCCAGAAAAAGGGTCCCCCCGTCGGCCAGCTCGAACCGACCCGGCTTGCTCACCACGGCCCCGGTGAAGGCTCCCTTCTCGTGGCCGAACAGCTCGCTCTCCACCAGGGTCTCGGGGATGGCGGCGCAGTTGACCTTCACGAAAGGTTTCCGGCTCCGCCTGCTGGTCATGTGGAGGGCCCTGGCCAGGAGTTCCTTTCCGACGCCGGTCTCGCCGGTGATCAAAACCGACGAGTCGGTCGGGCCGACCCTCCGGATTGTCCTGACGATCTCCTTTATGGCCGGGGACGCCCCCACGAACCCGGGGAACGGCTCGTCGGAGTCCTCGAAGAAGGATGAAACGAGCTCACGGTTGCCCGCCGCCTCCCCCAGTGCCTTCCTGACCACGTTGAGAAGCTCGGTCTCGTCAAACGGTTTGGTGATGAAATCATAAGCCCCTGCCCGCATGGCCGCCACCGCGTTCTGGACCTCGCCGTGGGCGGTGATCATGATCACCGGCATGCCGGGCCTTTTCCGCCGGCACAGGCTGATTAGCTCCATGCCGCTCCGGCCCGGCATCTGAAGGTCGGTGATGACGCTGCTCAATTTCTCCCTGTTAAGGATCGCCTCGGCCTGGTCCACATCTGAGGCCGTTATGGAGGAAAATCCCGCCCGGACCAGCAGCCCCTGGAGGACAGCGCAGAGGTTGGGATCGTCGTCCACCACCAGGATGAGGTGATCGGTCTCATGTGCCGCCATCAGTACAACCTCCTTCCAGGGCTATCTGTCAGGCTCAGGCCCCGCCGGTGCCTACCGGGGCCCCCTCAGGTGGATCCGGATATGCCCGCCGGATCCTGCGTCCCCCGTCACCTCTATCCTGCCGTCGTGGGCGTTGATGATCCTGCTGCAGATCGCCAGGCCAATGCCGCTCCCCTCCGCCTTGGTGGAGAAGAAGGGATCGAAGATCTTCCTGCGGAGTTCCCTGGGGATCCCGGGTCCGTTGTCGCGAAAATCGACCACCGCCCACGGCGAGGCCCACTTGGTGGAGATGACCAGGACCCCGTCCTGCTCGCATGCTTCTGAGGCGTTGAGGATGAGGTTGATGAAAACCTGACGCAGGAGAGAGGGGTCCACCTCCAGGTCAGGGATTGCCGCGTCCAGGTCGGTCTTTAGCCCGACTTCCAGATCCTCCATGCGGGCCATGGAGACCGTCCTTTCCACGAGTTCGTTTAGGGACCGGGGCTCCCTGTTCAGGTCGATGGGGCGGGTGAAATCCTGGAAGCTTCCCAGGATGCTGTCCAGCCGCTGGATCTCGTCGGCGATGATCTGCTGGTACTTCTTCGCCCCCTCCCAGTTCCCGTCTTCCAGGTCGGCGGCCTGGAGCTGCCCGGCCCCCCGTATGGCCGTAAGGGGGTTTCGGATCTCGTGGGCGATGCCCGCGGCCATCTCACTCATGGCATCCAGCCTCACCCGAACACGGGTGAGGACGTCGAAGACACGCCGGTGCTTGACGATGCCGGCCGCCAGGATGGAAGGGCCGATCACCGAACCGATGTGACCCAGGGGAGGCAGGGGAAATTGGAGTTTCTGAACCAGGTCGGTCAGCCCGGTGACCACAGTGGTCCCTATGGCCACAATGGTAAACAGCCAGCGGCTCTTCTCATCCCTGTCCTCCGCCCGCGTCAGGGCAAGGGTGAGCATGGTCAGGCCGGCCACGATGAAGGGGACCAGGGTGACGCCGAACAGGATGTTCCAGGGGGTCCCGTCCACAAAGCTCCTGACGCGGGGGAAATAGATGGCCAGGGGGGAGGTCACGGCGAAGAAGCCGGCGGTGACGTAAGCCAGCAGGATCCAGGAGAACCTTTTCCTGACCTGGCGGACCAGGGCGCACATGAAGTGGAAGAGGAACGCCACCGCCATGGCTGAACCGGATGAGGAATAGTACTTCCACGGGCTGGGATGGCCTTCCCCGGGAGACTGCCAGAGACCGTATCCCGAGGCGTAGACCATGAAATCCCCGAAATTCCACAGCGCCACCGAGAAACACACGAACATGAAGGTGATGTAGACCGGGTGGTGATTGGAGCGAAGAATGACCCATGCGGCCAGTGTGAGGTTCACCAGGACCGCCACCAGGGCGATATAGGCGTTGACCTGTTCGAAACCGGAAACCATCCCACGCACCCGCGGCGAGAAGCCACCCCCCTGGGACCATCGAGTCGATGGCCCGTTGACAGGTAGCTTATCGGTTGGGTGGGTTAAAATCAAGGAAGGTTCTCACATCTGGTCGGCGATCAGCTCGTAGAAACGGTCGGCAAACCTCACGGGATTGGGTTCCGTCATGAGGGCGGACTGCTCGAAATCCGGTTCGAAGAGCCGCTCAACAAGTTCCTTTACAACCCCCGGGTCGGAGGTGGCGAGATTGATCTCCTGGTTGGTCCGGAAGCTCGCCTTGTCGAAATTCGCCGAACCCACGCAGGCCCATCCGTCAAACACGGCCGCCTTGACATGGGACATGTGAGGGTACAGGTAAACCCTGATACCGTTGGCCAGCATCGTGTTGGCGGCCAGCTTGTTGCTCCGGTTCATGACGCCCCAGTTGCCCTCCAGGGGCATGACCACTCTGACATCGACCCCCCGCTTCCGGGCGTTCACCAGTTCCTGGAGCATGGCGTCGTCGGAAAAGTAGGGGGTCTGGATGTAGATGTACTTCCGGGATCTCTTTATGGCCGCGAGCTGAGCCCGGTAGATCTGGGAGTCGCCGGTGCGGGTGTAAAGCACCCTGATGGGGTAATCGTTCTCATGGACCTCCGCCTTCTTTGCCGTCCTGCGCCTGAAGGCGTACCCGATATCCCCCAGGAGCCCCGCGTAGGCCCAGGCGCCGTTGAAATCATTCTGCAGGGCGTTCACCACCGGCCCGTCCACCTCCATCATCAGGTCGTGCCAGTCGTAACGGTACTCCCGCCCGATGTTCATCCCGCCGATGAAAACCTTTTTCCGGTCGACCAGGATGGTCTTGGTGTGGTCCAGGGTGAGCCAGAGGTTCTTCTGGAACCGCATGCGGACCTTCGAATCTTTTGTGATGTATTTCTTGATGGATTTGGCCGGACGGTGATCCTTCGGTGCGGAGTCGGGCTGAACGCCGTTGGCCATGATGGTGCCCAGGCCGTCGACGAGGACGCGCACGTCCACATCCTCCGATTTTGCCTTGAGGAGCTCGGCCATCCCCATGGCGTAATCGTCGTTGTCGTAGATATAGACCCGCATGTGGATCGACTCTTCCGCCTCCAGGAAGGAATCTGTGAGCCGGGAATAGAACTCTTCCCCGTCGATGAGGAGCCGGATCCTGCCGGAGGACAGCTTCGTCCCGGTGATCTCGTCCAGGTCCCTCTCCCACTGAGACAGGTCCATGGCCGTGCCGCTGTCGAGGTGCGGTGTGGCAGCCGGTTCCCTGTCCTTCAGAAGGAGATTCCGGACCCCATCCTGCCCGGTGTAAAAGAGCAGGGAGAAGAGTTTGGTCACGGCACTGACCGGCCTGGTGACGATCCCGAGGTGGCTGCCCACCAGATGGGCCACGGCCTTGAAGAAACCCGGCTTGCCGGTCCCATGGACCTTCGGTTCGGCATACCTTTCGAGCAGCGACGGGCTGATTTCCTTGAACTCGGGCAGCACCAAACTCGCGGTGACGCTTAGATCGGCAGGTTTCATTCTTTCAGGGAACCTGGCGACGTCTTGGTGAGCGAGCCCCCCGGGCTTTGAGGACTGTATTTCCCTGACCCGGGGCAGGACCAGGCTGTGGGTGATGTTCAGGCTGGCCAGTCTCAGGTTTTCAGGCGGGACGTCGGAGTTCTCCTCGGCCAGGCACGGTGCAGAGGAGATGAAGATCGGGACTGAGATCATCACCACATTCAGGATCAGGCGACCAATAATATTATTCCGGCTTTTCATTGTAACCACCTCCTTTTGACAGAGGGGTTACAACGGAGGTGCCAGGAGGAGCCGGCCCCGGAATATTTTTTAAACTTTTGTTTTTAAACGACTTTTTGTTGTGCCGGCAGGCGGGGTCCCGTCCGGTCGCTAACCCCGGTTCGCACCGGGAGGTCCGGGGGATGCGAACGGGTGTTCGCTGGTGAGGAGTGGCGGATCAGGATTAAGAGTAGCTTTGGGGTCAGGCCCTGCCTTCTGACGTAGCTTGAGCAGGGTTCAGAAGGCAGGGCCTGACCCCAGGGTTGTTGTGCTACTATTTCCAGAAGGGGAGACGTTGACGGACGCCGGCGAGGGGAGTTGATTCCATGGCCGAAGAGTACAACACCCTCCGGCTCGTGCTCGGTGATCAGCTGAACACCGGACACAGCTGGTTTCAAAAGCGCGACAGGGGAGTGCTTCACGTCCTGGCCGAACTGCGGCAGGAGACCGATTACGTAAGGCAT
>JBFFDD010000170.1:0-5840 GCA_041559575.1 bacterium | reverse complement strand
CTCGTCCAGGCGGCCGCGCAGCCGGTAGCCGCTCAGCTCCGGATAGGCCTCGCTCAGATCGATCACCAGGAGATCGTCGGGACGCCGATAGAGGGGGTAAGGGTAGTCCGGCGACCGCTGCCGGCTTCCCCGCAGGTCGGGAACATAGTAGCCGGTGATCAGGCCGACCGGGTTTCCGTCGGGCTCCCGGAGCTGATAGGGAGTGAATCGCCCCTCGAAAAAATCCCTCACCTCCGATTCGGAACGGTCGCCAAGGGTCTGGGCGTCGGCACAGATCTGGCTCCATGCCGGGCGCTGGTCCAGGGCCTTACAGCCCTCAAGGAAGGCGCCCAGGGCCTGACCGGGATCGTCCTCCTGCCAGCCCACGACAGTGCTCCAGGCCACAGGGACCAGTGGCGCCAAAGCCTCCCGTTCCGGGCGCGGCGCCAGGGAGCACGAGGCTGCCATCATGACCACCAGAGTAACGGCCAGTAATTTTCCAGAGCGTATCAACATAGGGACCACCTGGAATAAGGGGTCAGGCAGGAAACTGCTGCCTGTCCGGAAAGGAGGGTCGGTTAAAACAATTGTTCAAGTCCCGAGCCCTGATCTCCCTAGACCTTTTCCTTCAGTACCTCCATAAAGCTCTCCGCCAGGACCTCGGCAGCGGCACCGGAGCGGCGGTGGATCTCCAGGACAACCGGCGGCATAACGGGAAAACCGTCGTCGGGGCCGAGGACGCGGGCGCCCTCAGGCAGGTTGGCCCTGGTAACCAGGGCCACCGCGAGGCCGGACTGCACGGCGGCGACAAGACCGGCCATGCTGGGGCTGGAGTAGGCGATCCGGCATGACCGGCCCATTTTCTCGAACATCCTGATGGCCTCATCGTGGAGGTAACACGGGTCGGTGAACATGGCAAGGGGCAGAGGGTTCTCCTTCTCCACCGCCCTGTGAACAGAGGCGATCCAGATGACCGGTTCCATGCGCACAACCGTTCCGAAGGTGACCGGCTTGCCGCAGTTGGCGGTCACCAGGGCCAGGTCCAGGTCCTCCCCCCGCATCAGATCGTGGATCTCCGATGACTGCCGGCAGATGACCTCCACCCGGACCTTCGGGTGGGTCCGGGAAAAGTGGCTGAAGACGGCGGGCAGGAAGCTGACGTAATCGTCGGGAATCCCGAGCCGCACCGTGCCCTCGACCACTGGCTGGACCAGGGCACTCATGGCCTCGTCCTGCAGCTTCAGGATCTGGCGGGCGTACTGAGACAGCTTCTCCCCATCGGGCGTGAGGGCCACGGATCGCCCCTGGCGGGCAAACAACCTCTTCCCCACAAGTTCCTCCAGCCTCCGGATCTGCATGGAGACGGCGGACTGGGTGAGATGAACCACCTCCGCGGCCCGGGTAAACCCGCCGTGGTCGTTCACCGCGATAAAGGTGCGCAGCAGGTCGGTGGGCAGATCCATTCTTAAACCTCTAATACATAAGAAATATTGATGCAAATCATAACAAACATTCATTTGATTTATCAATAGGGAGTGCACATACTCTTGTCATCTTTTCCTTAAGGAGGGTGTCATGGATGCGACCAGGAGAGCGATGATGAACGTTTCCGGGCTGGATCTGCTGGGATTTGCCGAGCGGATCGCCAGATGGCTCATCAGGGCTGTCGTCAGACCGATCACGGCCGTCACGGCCTGGAACCGGACGCAGAAGAAGGGCCGGGCCCTGCTTGACATGAGTGATCACATGCTGAAGGATATCGGGATCAGCAGGGTGGATGCCGTGCACGGGGGAGGCAAGGCCCTCCAGCGAAGATAAGCCGGCAACCGCCGGGGACCACTTGAGAAATTTTGGTCCGAGCCCCGGGGGATCTTTCCGGAATTGCCGGACATCGCAATTGTAGCCAGGAATAACTTCCGACGCCCGGCATGGGAAGGGTCGCCCGCCGGGTCTTCCCAACCGCACCAAAGTATCCTCCTGTCCCCCAAACAGGATTCTTTCGACATCATCTCCGAGAATTGGGAAAACCTCCATCCCCACCGACCGGCGTTTTCCCGTGGATCGACGGAGAAATCCTGTCCCAAGGAATGGTTATCGGAGCGGTCTGGGCAGATTGTTCCCCTGAACAAAGCCGTCAATTGACACCCGTCGAAGGGCAGTGGCAGGTTTCTTCGGTCCGGATATACGTTCGACAGATTACCCGTTGATCCACGCTTATCTGACAGAATCCGTCACTCCAGGTACGCAGAAATTAGCACTTATGTCACTTTTTCCCTTGTGGTGGAAAAAAATTCCCCCCCCCATGATTTTCGAACATAAGGTTTAATTACAAAAGGTTACAGATAACAGGCCTTATATTTACCCCCCGGGACCATTTTTGGAACACCTCTTGCTAATTAACAAACACTATCAACAAATATAATAAAAACATATATTGGGGGCGAGAGGTGGTTTCGATGAAGAGTACCAAGGGACAGAGAGGCTTTACCCTGATCGAACTGATGATCGTGGTTGCCATCGTCGGGATCCTGGCAAGCATCGCCATCCCGAATTTCCTCAATTTAAAGGACAAGGCCATCTGGGGCACCGCCAAAGCCAACCTGGATGTGGTCCGCACTGCTGTGGCCAAATACGCGGCTGATTCAGCCCACAGCCGGTACCCCGTGGGGACCCTTGACCTGAGTTCGTTCAACACCCTCCTGCCCGACGCCAACCTGCCCTCCGCCGAGGAGGATGCCAAGTGGCAGAGCGGTACATTCTCCTATGCCAGCACTGGTACGAGTTTCACTATTACCGTAAACGCCAACAATCGGGCAAACGACCCCTTCGTCGCCACTCCGTCAGGCATAACGCCCAGCGATTATCCGCACTGACCGTTAACTTAAAGAATCGGATCGCGCCGTGTTTCAGTTCATCCCCCCTGTTGAGGGTGAAGGAATCGGCAGCCGACGCAACGGATTCCAGCGCCTTTAGCAGGTATCAGGGCCATCCACATTCCCTCTTCTTCTATACCCGCCAGAATAAAGTCAGCCGCACGTCAAGCCCCGAGGATTTCAGGACACGATGCTGTACACCGAATGGAGCAAAAACCCCTTCAAGGGATGATCCCGCATACCACCACCCCCGGACACCACATTGAACCACCCAGTGAGCCGCTGCCGTCGGTTAAGGAATGTCTTAAAATATCGGCGATGTTTGTGATAAATGTAACTGTGAAGCATTAATGTACATGGAGGGTTTTGTCTCAGAGGATGAGGGACGTGAACGAAAAACCAGACTGATCACGTGGGGGAGGAACTGCCATGCTGAAGAAGACATATCCATACTACCTGGCCAACAGGCCGGAAAGCCCGAACCAGGATCTTCCGGTGATGGATAAATATACCGGGGAGGTGGCGACGACGGTCGCCCTGGCCGACGGCAACGCTATCGACCTGGGTATCGGTGCGGCGGCGGCAGCGGCCGGGGAGATGAAAAACTTCCCGCCCTACGAACGGCAGAGAGTCCTTAACCACTGCATTGCCCGGTTCACCGAGAGAGCGGAGGAACTGGCTCTGGCCCTGTGCATCGAGGCCGGCAAACCGATCCGGGACAGCCGTGGAGAGGTCACAAGGCTCGTGGACACCTTCCGGATAGCGGCCGAGGAGTCGGTGAGGATACACGGGGAGGTGATGAACCTGGAGATCTCTCCCCGGGCCAGGGGATATACGGGCATGTACAAAAGGGTTCCGGTCGGACCCTGCTCCTTTATCACGCCCTTTAACTTTCCGTTGAACCTTGTCGCTCACAAGGTAGCTCCCGCCCTCGCCGTTGGATGCCCCTTTGTCCTGAAACCGGCGAGCCGCACCCCCATAGGAGCCCTCATCATCGGGGAGATCCTGGCCGAGACGGACCTGCCGGAAGGCGCCTTCTCCATTCTGCCGTGCAGCAGGGATGGAGCTGACCTGTTCACGACCGACGACCGTATCAAGCTCCTGAGCTTCACCGGTTCCCCCGATGTGGGATGGGACCTGAAGGCCAAGGCCGGGAAGAAGAAGGTCACCCTCGAGCTGGGAGGAAACGCCGCTGTAGTAGTCGACGAGGATGCCGACCTAAAGGACGCCGTGGAACGGATCGTGTTCGGGGCCTTTTACCAGTCGGGCCAGAGCTGCATAGGCGTCCAGCGGATACTGATCCACGAGAAGATCTACGATGAACTGAAAGAACTTCTGGTGGAGAGGACCAGTGCCCTGACAATGGGGGACCCCAAGGACGAGGAGACGTTTATCGGGCCGGTTATCTCCGAAAGCGAGGCCGCCAGGATCGAATCGTGGACCGAAGAGGCCGTCAAGGCGGGCGGCAGGATCCTCTGTGGAGGCCGAAGGCAAGGGGCCATGATGGAGGCCACGCTGCTCGAGGATGTCCCCGCCCAGTCCAAGGTGTGCAGCCTGGAGGTTTTCGGGCCGCTGGCCGTGCTCAGCTCCTTCAGGGATTTCGACGACGCCCTGGAAATGGTGAACGACAGCGTTTACGGACTCCAGGCCGGGATCTTCACCCGTGACATCTACAAGGTCCAGAAGGCCTGGGACAGGCTGGAGGTGGGCGGTGTCATGATAGGGGAGGTCCCATCCTGGCGCGTGGACCACATGCCCTACGGCGGGATCAAGGACAGCGGCATCGGCCGGGAAGGGATCCACTGGGCCATGGAGGATATGATGGAGATCCGCCTTCTCGTTATCCGCGATCCCAACCCTTAAATTCAGGGTTTACGGGAAAAGGTCTTCCACCAACAGGGAGTCCGGCATATTATTGGTTCGCGCAGACGATGAGCCCTCTGCGGCCGACGGGCTGCATTCCAGCACCCCTGAGATGATCAACGCCTGGCGGCTTCCTTCTCCTCCCCTATTTTTCCGACCCGATTTGCCGTAACACCCGTCCAGCGGCGAACGACACCGCGGGGCATCTCAGGCAAGAAAAACAGTGCCGTAGTCCTCCAGCAATTCCAGTTTTCCCTTGACACAGCTTTCTAGTAAAGTTAATCACTCTGCCAAGGGCCGTTTGGCACAGTGATTGAATAAAGCAAAGTTAACAATTGGCGGATTTAAATCCCGGAGCCTGAAAGCGCTGAGCTGCCATTCCGCGCGACCGCTCAACCCGGGAAGTACGAGGAATTCCCTTTATGGCTATCAACAGATCGCGCAAAACAGACTTCATCGACGAATATACCTCCAGCCATCGAATGGGCCATACCCCGGATGCCGGGCAGCCGATCGGGACCCTCCTTTCCGACGACGAAGCCCTGTCCATCCCGGCGGAAAGAGCTTCAGCAGCCGACCCGCACCTCCACAACGCCTTCATGCAGTGCCCCAGATGCTGCAACTGCAGTTTCGGGTGCAGCTATTTCGGCTACGGCCATTTCGACCATTACGGCAACTTCGTCGGCCCCCTGGAATAAGCCCCCTAAACGGAAATCCCTCAGATCAGACCTGTTCGACCTTTTTCCATCCCCCGAAGTGCTGCAATCAGGAAGGGTTAAACACCGCTTATAGCCCTGTAAAAGGCACGGCTCAACCGAAATGGTTTTACCCTTGAAACGGAAACACGGTTCACAATTCCGGCAATTTTGTGCCGAAAAACAGCAACTTTTTTCCCAGTTCTCAGTTATTAAAGTCAATAAGAGTACAGGAAACCCATAGATTTCATTGTGCGGTTGTTTTTAGAAAGTAGGGTCATTCGATGACAAAAGGGGAGTCCCATCATTGGTGGTGGAACTCCCCTTTTTGTTTATTTGAGTCGTGGTTTAGTTCAGTGACTCTTGGTACTGAATGGTCGCATAGTGGAATGTTATATTCGTGGCGGGCAAATTGACAAAAAGAATGTAG
>JBFFDD010000169.1:0-5963 GCA_041559575.1 bacterium | reverse complement strand
CGCCGTGGCCTGTCCGGAAGTAGACATCCTCGCCCACCCTGGCCTTATCACGGAGGCTGACGCGAAGGCGGCTGCCGACAATTCCGTATTTCTGGAGATCACCACCCGTAAGGGCCACTCCGCTGCTAATGGACATGTGGCATCCGTGGCGCTGAGATCGGGTGCGGCACTCCTTATCAATACCGACGCCCACGCCCCTGGCGATCTCATGGATGCCGAGTGGGCCAGGACCGTTCTTGCCGCGGCGGGTCTCCATGCCGAGGAAGCGAAACGGGCTGTCAAGAACGCTCAAAACTTTTTGGACAAGATCCTGGGTTAAACCCCCGCATGGTCATCCATCGTCCGGAGGACGGCAAATGAGCTACATCAGGAAGAGAATTCCCAAGAAGAAGACCAGTGACCCCGATGAATTGATATCCTATTCCCAGAGACTGCTGGATTCAGCCAGGGAACATGTCAACATGATCATCTATGCCGGGGGAGCCATCCTTTTTGTTGCCGTTATCGCCTTCGGCATGATGTGGATGAAGGGAAACAGGGAAGCCGCTGCCCAGGCGGCCCTCTCCAACGCCGTCAACCTCTACAACCTGTCCCTTCAGACTGAGGAGCCCTCGGAGGGCGAGGAGATTAAAGACCCCGACCTCACGATGGCCTTGGAGTCCTTCCAGGAGGTGGCGGCCGAATATGAGGGAACCTCCCAGGGAAAGGCGGCCAGGTTCTACACCGTCAACCTCCTTTTCCGGATGGGTCGGCTCCAGGAGGCGGCCGAGGCCGCCAGATCCTTTATCGTCATGGATCCCGAATTTGCCGACCGGGTCAATGGCGGCATCCTGCTGGCCCGCATCCTGGAGGCAACGGAGCAGTATCCGGAGGCCGCGGAGATCTACAACCGGAACGTGGCCAAAAACCAGGGAGACCTGAAGGCCACCCTGATGATGGACGCGGCACGGTGCTATGAACTCTCCGGCGACCGCGACCGGGCGGTGGATCTTTACAGGGCCGTAGTAAAAGAATTTGAAGAGACCGGTTTCAGCGTCCGGGCTGACACCAAACTGGCCATTCTCGGCGTACGGGCCGACCCATCACTTTGAAAAAGGTCCTCCTGTCAGGAAACGAGGCCATCGCCCGCGGCTCTCTGGATGCCGGAGTGGCGCTGGCGACCGGGTATCCCGGCACACCCAGCACCGAGATCCTGGAAAACATCTCCCGCCTGGGCGGCTCGAAACCCATGTGGGCTCCCAACGAGAAGATCGCGGTTGAGTTTGCCAGCGGTGCTTCGTTCTCCGGTTACAGGGCTCTTGCGGCCATGAAGCACGTCGGCGTAAATGTCGCGGCGGACCCTCTGTTCACCCTGGCGTACACGGGGGTCAAGGGGGGTCTGGTCGTCGTCACAGCCGACGATCCGGAACTTCACAGCTCCCAGAACGAGCAGGATAACCGAAGGTACGCCGCGTTCGCCCGCATTCCCATGCTGGAACCCTCGGACAGCCAGGAAACCCTTGATTTCACCCGGGAAGCCTTCGGGCTGAGCGAGCGGTTCGACATTCCGTTCTTTCTCCGGACGACAACGCGCATCTCCCACGGAAAATCGATCGTCCGGCAAGCCCCGTGGGAGGAGACCTCGATGCCGGTCCGCCCCGGTCTGGAGAAGGATCCCAGGAAGTATGTCATGGTCCCGGCCCACGCCCGGCTCAAACACGCCGACCTCGAAAGGCGGATATCGGTGATCGCCGAATTCGCCGAAACATGCCGATTCAACCGGATGGAGATGGCCGACCCCGACCTGGGGGTGGTGACTTCAGGCATCAGCTACAACTACGTTAAGGAGGCGCTTCCCGATGCCTCGGTTTTAAAGCTCGGTCTCGTTTTTCCACTTCCCACCGACCTGATCCATCGGTTCGCCTCCCTCTGCAGGCGGATCGTCATTGTCGAGGAGCTGGAGCCCTACCTCGAGGAGTGGCTGGCGTTTATAGGGCTGAAGGTAGAGGGAAAATCCCTCATCCCGCGGTTCGGAGAGATCGACACCGGAACGGTAAGAAGCGCCCTGGTACCCAGCTCAAATAAGGATATAACCCCGAGGGAGACAGCCGTCTCCGGCGATGTCCCCCAGCGTCCCCCCATCATGTGCATCGGGTGTCCTCACCGCGGGATCTTTCACCTGCTGTCGATGAAGAAGATCTTTGTCGCCGGTGACATCGGGTGCTACACACTTGCCGTCGCCCCGCCACTCAATGCCATCCATACAACGGTCTGTATGGGAGCGGGTATCAATCACGCCGCCGGAATAGAGGCGGTTCACGAGCAGGAACATGGCAGCGTAGTGGCCGTTATCGGTGACTCGACCTTCCTGCACAGCGGCATGGGCGGTGTCCTGAACATGGCGTTTAACAGGATACCGGCAACGGTGTTGATCCTTGACAACCTGACCACTGCCATGACCGGCAGACAGGACCATCCGGGGAGCGGTTTCGACATCCAGGGAAACCGCACCCGGCAGGTCGACTGGGAGGTCCTTCTGAAAGGACTGGGAGTGGAGCACGTCAGGCTTGTCGATGCCTATGACATGAAACAGATGACAGAGGCCCTCGACGAGGAGATCAGGCGGGATGCCCCGTCGGTTATCGTCGTCAGGGGTGTTTGCATGCTGGTCAGAAACCGCCCGGTCAAAACGGGAAACCCGTTTCAGATCCATGCGGATATATGCTCAAACTGCGGTGTGTGCCTGAACCTTGGCTGCCCGGCCATCTCCCGAAAGGACGCCCTCGAAGGCGAAAAGCCGGTTATCGACGCGACCCAGTGCACGGGATGTGAGCTCTGTTTTCAGGTCTGCCGCTTCGATGCCATTGAGGGGATCGAATAGTGGTGGGGCTGGAACGACCGATAAACATCCTGATCGTCGGAGTGGGGGGGCAGGGGACCATCCTGGCCAGCGAACTGCTGGCTCACGTGCTTATGACCACTGGGTACGATGTCAAGAAGAGCGAGGTCCACGGGATGTCACAGAGGGGAGGAAGGGTGGAATCCCACGTCAGGTTCGGCCAGAAGGTCTATTCCCCCCTTATAGTGAGAGGCGAGGTTGATTACCTTGTGGGGTTCGAGTTGGGTGAGACCTTGAGAAGCCTGGACTGGATCGACGCCCAGGGCAAGGTGATCACCGACACAAAGGCCGTCCTCCCGTACACCAGCCAGGTGGGCGAAGCACCCTATCCCTTTGATGCTGTCGAAAAGATCAGGGAGAGGGGCCACGATCTGATCGTTGTTGAAGGCGAAAGAATGGCCGGTGAGGCCGGGGATGCCAGAACGGCCAACATCGTCCTGATAGGGGCCCTGGCCAGGCTGCTGCCTGTGAAACGAGACCACTGGGAGAGGGGAATCAGCGACAACATGCCTGAGAAGTTCGTGGAGACGAACCTCAAGGCATTCAGGATGGGATATGAACACCAGGGGGAAAGGGGAAGATAGATCGTATCGGAGTAACGGGGTATGGGAGTAAGTATGCAAGATCTTTAACCACAGAGATCACAGAGCTTTCACTGGAGGGGTATAGAGTATTACCTTTTGGACTTTGGATTTTGAATTTATCTCCTGAACCCAGAACCCGGAACTCAGGACTTCAGCCGATGGCTGGTTGACACCGTACAGTGATTCGTCTAAAAAGGTGATTCCTGTTTTATTTCAACATGATCCCTTAACTATTGATCCAAATTTCAGGGGAGAAAGATGATCTGGGACGAAGAATTCGAAACCATGCCCCGCGAGGCCCTGGAGTCCCTCCAGGTCTACCGGCTCAGGAAGACCGTGGAAAGGGTCTACGCGACGGTTCCCTTCTACAGGGAAGTTCTCGAAAAGGCCAAGGTCCATCCCTCCGATATCACATCTCTTGCTGATCTTCAGCGCCTGCCCTTCACCAACAAGACCGACCTCAGGGACAATTACCCCTTCAAGCTTTTCACCCTTCCTCTCCATGAGGTGGTCAGGATCCACGCTTCGTCGGGGACGACGGGAAAACCGACCGTGGTCGGTTACACCAAGAGGGATATCGATACCTGGTCGACCCTGATGGCCAGGACCCTGTCATGCGCCGGGGTGCGCAAAGGTGATGTGGTTCAGAATGCCTACGGTTACGGTCTTTTTACCGGCGGACTCGGCTTTCATTACGGGTCCGAGAAAATGGGCGCTACGGTCATCCCCATATCGGGCGGCAACACGAAGAGACAGATCATGCTGATGGAGGATTTCGGCAGCACCGTGCTCACCTGCACGCCGTCCTACGCCCTGACGATCGCCGAGGCCATGGAAGAACTGGGGATCGACAAGGACCGTCTCAAACTTCGTGTCGGTATCTTCGGTGCTGAGCCGTGGTCACAGAACATGCGGCTGCAGATCGAGAACAAACTCGGCATCGACGCGGTGGACATTTACGGGCTTTCCGAGGTTATCGGACCCGGCGTTTCCGTTGAATGCATCGAAGCCAAGAGCGGCCTTCACATCTTCGAGGATCACTTCATCCCCGAGATCATCGATCCCGATACCCAGGAGTCTCTGCCCTACGGTGAGGAAGGGGAACTGGTCTTCACCTCGATCACCAAGGAAGCTTTTCCGGTCATCAGATATCGGACGAGGGACATCACACGCCTGCATATGGAACCGTGCAAATGCGGTCGAACCCACGTCAGGATGGACCGGATCACAGGGCGTTCGGACGATATGCTCATCATCAGGGGGGTGAACCTCTTCCCGAGTCAGATCGAGAGCCTTCTCATGGAGATCGATGGTCTTGAACCCCATTACCAGATCGTCGTCAGAAGAGAGGGTACGATGGATACCCTCGAGATCATGATAGAGGTAAACGAATCGGTTTTCTCGGATGAGATCAGGAAACTGGCGGCCATCGAGAAGCGAGTGGAGAGGGAGTGCAAGGACAGCCTTGGTGTGACCGCGACCATTAAGCTCGTTGAGCCGAAGACCCTCCAGCGGTTCGAGGGTAAGGCGCAGAGGGTCATCGACGAAAGGAAGATGTAAAAGGATCAGTTTGAAGTTTACAGTTTGCAGTTTACAGTTTCAATAACACATTCATGTGTAGGATATGTGCAACGATATCAAATGATTATCGTTTTTAATTAAAGTAATTTATCGTATTTATTTATGCTTACAACTGGAAGCTGGATACTGTAAACTAAAAAACCTGTTTGCAGGGGGGTTAAGGCCATGCCTGAAAAAGTCGAACAGATAAGCATTTTTATGGAGAACAAAGCCGGGAGGATGGCCCAGATCACCCGGGTCCTCGGTGATGCCGGTGTCAACATCCTGACTCTTTCCCTGGCCGACACGGCGGATTTCGGGATCCTCAGGCTCCTCGTCTCCGACAACGCCAAGGCGGAAGGGGCCCTGAAGGCAGCCGGATTCACCGTGGGAAGAAACGAGGTCATGGCCGTGGAGGTCCCGGACAAGCCCGGCGGTCTGGCGGAATTCCTGGAGATCCTCGGCGTGAACGAGATCAACATCGAATACATGTACGCCTATCGGAAATCAGGCCACGCCGTCCTGATCTTCCGCTTTGACGATATTCAGAAGGCGAGGAGTGTTTTGCCTGAGGCGAATTTCAATATTCTGACGGGGGATGAGCTTTACGCCCTTTGATTTGTGAATAGGGGGCGTGATATGTTTTTTCGATAAATCCATAAGGGAATTTCGAAAATCCGGTATAACTCGGAGGGGGAGGAGGAAAGGACGATGAGAGGAACGTTGTTAAGCAGAAGTCTGTGCCTTATCACGGTTGCGAGCCTGTGTTTCGCACTTTCTCTGACGGTGCCCGCTGTGTCTCACGCGGAGTACAAGATCGGGGCCATCTTCGCATCGACGGGACCGGCATCCACTTTGGGACTGCCCGAGAAGAACACGGCCGAGATGCTGGTGGAGGAACTCAACGCGGCCGGAGGAATCAATGGAACACCCGTCAAGCT
>JBFFDD010000168.1:0-5972 GCA_041559575.1 bacterium | reverse complement strand
CGGACGCCCTCCTCGGCAAGCTTTTTAAGAAGAAAACCGCCGAGGAAACCCTCTCCGCCGGTTACGAGAATTTTTTTTTCTTTGAGATCCATAGTAATAGTTTGCAGTTTACAGTTTAAAGTTCGCAGTTAGAAATCTGAGGATTAAAACCTTTTTAAATTAAGATCTGAACGAAGATCGTTTCAACCTTCATATTATGTTTAACTGGAAACCGTAAACTTAAAACTGGAAACTTTTTTCAAGGTTTCCTCAACCAGTCAAAGCCCTTCTCCGACAGGATCTGTATCCCCTCTCCCACCGGTTTCAGGCCGGCTTCCTCCATGTCGGCGTCCATCATGATCCTCACCAGTTCCTTAAAGGAGACCCTTGGCTTCCACCCCAGCTTTTCAGAGGCCTTGGACGCGTCTCCGATGAGGACGTCCACCTCCGTTGGCCTGAAGTACCGGGGGTCGATCTCCACATACTTCTGATGGTCCAGCCCCGCGTAGGAGAACGCCTCCTCCAGAAACTCCTCCACAGAATAGGTGTGTCCGGTGGCGATGACGTAATCATCGGCCCGATCCTGCTGGAGCATCATCCACATCGCCTCAACGTATTCGGGCGCGAAACCCCAGTCCCTTTTCGCCTTGAGGTTTCCCAGGTAGAGTTTTTCCTGTCGGCCGGCCAGGATGGCGGCTACGGCCCGGGTGATCTTTCTGGTGACGAAGGTCTCTCCCCTGCGGGGACTCTCATGGTTGAACAGAATACCGCTGCAGGCGTACAGATCGTAGGCCTCTCTGTAGTTGATCGTCATCCAGTGGGCGTAGACCTTTGCTGCCGCGTAAGGGCTCCGGGGATAAAAAGGGGTACCCTCACCCTGGGGCGGAGGGGAATTTCCAAACATCTCGCTGCTGGACGCCTGGTAGTAACGGCAGCTGATCCGGCTCCTCCTCAGGCCCTCGAGGAGCCGGATCGTTCCCAGGCCGGTGACGTCCCCGGTGTATTCAGGGATGTCGAAACTGACCCTGACGTGGCTCTGGGCGCCGAGATGGTAGACCTCGTCAGGTTTGATGTTGTAGATGAGGTTGTCGATCTGACTGGGATCGGAAAGGTCACCATAATGAAGAAAGAAGCGGACGTTGTTGACGTGGGGGTCGACATACAGGTGGTCGATCCTGCCGGTGTTGAAGGTGCTGGCCCGCCGGATGATCCCGTGGACCTCGTAGCCCTTGTGAAGGAGAAGTTCGGCGAGGTAGGATCCGTCCTGGCCGGTGATCCCGGTGATCAGTGCTTTTTTCAAAAGAAGGATCTCCAAATTAAGAGGATTGGAAATTGGAGATTGGAAATTAGACTCTGGAATCTACAAGTTCCCGGTTTCTAATTTCTAATCTCTAATTATCTAATTTCTATCCCTTTTATCTCACAGGAACCTTGCCCGGTTCAAGGACCGCCTCCTCGGTGGCCGCCGCCCGTGCCTGAGGATCAGAGTCCGGGGCCGGCCCCTACTCCTCCCTATTGTCAAGAACCCTTTCGGCCTTACCCTTGAACCTCTCCAGGGTGCGCGGTTCGACGAGTTTCAAAGAGACTTTGATCCCCAGTTCGCCTCTCAGGCCCTCCTTGATCTCCTCGACGAATGCCCTCTGTTTTTTCATCTCGTCGAAGAAGAGGGATTCGTTGACCTCCACCAGGACCTCCATCTTATCCAGGGCCCCCTCCCTGGTGAGGAGGATCTGATAGTGGGGTGTGATCCCCTCGAAGCCGAAAAGGACCTTCTCCACCTGGCTGGGGTAGACGTTCACCCCCCGGACGATGAACATGTCGTCGGTCCTGCCCGACACCTTTTCCATCTTGACCAGGGTTCTGCCGCATTCACAGTCATCGAGGTAGAGACGTGTCAGATCCCTCGTCCGGTAACGGATCAGGGGCATGGCTTCCCTGGTGATGGTGGTGATCACCAGTTCCCCCCTCTCACCCATGGGAAGCACCTCTTCCGAGTCGGGATCGATGATCTCCGGGATGAGGTGGTCCTCGTTGATGTGCAGGCCTGATTTCTCCAGGCATTCCCCGGCCACCCCGGGACCCATGACCTCTGAAAGCCCATAGTTGTCCGTGGCAATGATACCCATACGTTCCTCGATCTCATCCCTCATTCTCTCAGACCAGGGCTCTGAACCGAAAAGCCCGTACTTCAGGCTGAGGCGGTCCCCGTTGATGCCGTTCTCCTCGAGTGCCTCAGCCAGGTAAAGGGCATAGGAAGGGGTGCACACCAGAACGGTGGTCCGGTAATCCTCCATGATCATCAGCTGTCTTCGAGTGTTTCCGCTGGAAATCGGGATGACGGAGGCGCCGATCCTCTCAGCGCCGTAGTGAAGCCCGAAACCACCGGTGAACAATCCATAACCGAAGGCGATCTGGACGACGTCATCCCTGGTAACCCCGCCGGCGGTCATGAAGCGCGCCACCAGCTCACTCCAGGTGTCGATGTCGTTTTGGGTGTAACCGACCACGGTGGGTTTGCCCGTTGTGCCCGTTGAGGAGTGGATCCTGACCACTTCCCTGAGAGGGACGCCGAACATCCCGTAGGGGTAGTTCTCCCTGAGGTCCTCCTTGGTGGTGAAAGGAACCTTGCCGAGATCAGCATGGCTAAGGATGTCCCCGGGCATGATGCCGGCCTCATCGAACCGGTTCCGGTAGAACTTGACGTTCCGGTACATCCGGTTGACAGTCGATTGAAGCCTTTCGAGCTGGAGCTGTTCCAGCTCATCCCGGGGCATCATTTCCCGATTTTCGTCCCAGATTCTGTGATCGCTCATGATTTACACCCTCGAAAACAGTTTACAATTTCCAATTTCCAGTTTCCAGTCGAACGACCGCCGTGATAAGTGACTCATGATTGGGTATTTCCATTGGATTATGGTTTTACTCGAAACCCGAAACTCGAAACCCGAAACTGGATGCTTGATTTTCCCATGAAATCAAGCATCCCATATCTCCTTCTTCCCCTTCCCCAGGTAGGCCCGCTGAACTTCCCTGTTCTGGAGGAGCCGGTCAGCCTTGTCCTGGAGAACAACGGTTCCCGTTTCCAGGACGTAGCCGCGGTCGGCCAGGGCCAGGGCGGCCCGGGCATTCTGCTCCACCAGGAGGATGGTGACGCCCTGATCCCTCAGGTTGGCGATGGTTCGAAAGATCTCCGATGCGATCAGTGGGGCCAGGCCCAGGGAGGGCTCGTCGAGGAGGAGCAGTTTGGGCCTGGCCATCAGGGCCCGTCCGAGGGAGAGCATCTGCTGTTCTCCGCCGCTCAGGGTGCCGGCCATCTGTGACGATCTCTCCTTGAGGACCGGGAATGTGGTGTATACCTCCTCGAGGGTCTCTTCCGCCACCTCCTTTTCCTTTCCCCGGTATCGAAGGTAGGCCCCCAGCTTGAGGTTGTCCTCGACGGACAGGGGCGCGAAGACCAGGCGGCCTTCCGGTACCTGGGAAAGGCCGGCCCGGACGATCCTTTCGGGCGACCTGTTTTGGATCGGCCTCCCTTCCAGTTCAATGGTGCCGTTCTGGACCTTCAGCAGGCCGCTGATGGCGTTGATCAGGGTCGTCTTGCCGGCCCCGTTGGCCCCAATGAGGGCCACGATCTCCCCGGGAGCCACATGGACCGACACGCCCTTGAGGATCCTGATGCGGCCGTAATGAGTTGTTATGTTGCGAACCTTGAGCATTAACTTATTCCCCGATGAGGAGGCTGAGCGACTGAGCGACTTGGCGAGAAACGGAAAAATGTTTCATTTCGCTGCATCGCTTTGTCTCATTGTCGTACCATCGAAGTTCCCTCTATTCCTCTCCCAGGTACGCCTTCAGGACCCTTTCATCGTTCCTGACCTCTTCCGGGTCGCCCTCGGCGATCTTTTTCCCCTGGTCGATGACCGTCACCCTGTCTGATATCTCCATGACCAGATCCATGTCGTGTTCGACAAGGAGGACTGTGATGTCCAGTTCCCTGATCCTGCCGATGAGGTCTGCAAGGTCCTGCGTCTCCCTGCTGTTCAGGCCGGCCGCCGGTTCGTCCAGCATGAGAAGTGTCGGCTCGGTGGCCAAAGACCTGGCCAGTTCCAGGATCCGCTGCCTGCCGAAGGGGAGACTTCCCGCGATGTTGTTATCGTTGTCTTCCAGCCCGACGAACTCCAGCAATTCATGGGCCCTGGTCCTGATCCTTTTTTCCTCTCTCAAAACCCAGGGCAGCTTCATGGCGGAGGCGAAAAAACCTCCGGTGGAACGAAGGTGCATCCCCACCATGACATTTTCCAGAACGGTCATCTCCGAGAAGAGCTGCAGGTTCTGAAAGGTCCTGGTCAGGCCGAGGGAGGCGATCCGGTCGGGGGATCGGCCGAGAATGGATTGCCCTTTGAACAGCACGTCTCCGTCCGATGCGGCAAGAACCCCGGATATGACGTTAAACAGGGTCGTTTTACCGGCACCGTTAGGACCGATGACCGACTGTATGGCCCCCGGTATGACATCCATGTCCAGGACGTCGAGGGCTCGGACGCCACCGAAATGCTTGGAAAGACCCACCGTCTTCAGGAGGATACTCACGGTCCCGGAACCTCACTCTGGGCGTCCTGTTTCATGGAACGGAATAATTTGCCAAGGAGGTCCTCCAATCCCCTGAGGAAACCCCTGGGCATGAAGATCATCACCAGCATGAGGATCAGGCCGAAAACGGTCGTCTCGTAGTTCTCGAAGACGACGAGGATCTCCGGCAGGCTGGTTAGCAGGGCGGCCCCGAAGATCGCTCCCCACAGGCTTCCCAGACTGCCGATGACCACCATTATGACCAGCTTGACCGAGAACATGAATCCGAAGGAGCTGGGGCTGATAAAGGTGATGTAGTGGGTGTACAGCCAGCCGGCGGTCGCGGCGTAGAGGGCGGAAAGGACAAACACGCCCACCTTGTAGCGGGAGATGTTTACGCCAAGGACCGAGGCGGCGACCTCGGAACCGTGGATGGCCCTTAAGGCCCTGCCCACCCTGGAGTTGATGACGTTGATGGACAGGAGAAGGGTCGCGAGGAGAAACCCCAATACCAGGTAGTAATAGCTCATATCGCTGTCAAACGCGTACCCGAGGAGGGACATGGAATCGATCCCCACCAGGCCGGAAGGACCTCCGGTGAGGAAATCCAGCTCCTGGAAGAAGATGAAGACGATGATACCCATACCCAGGGTCGCCATGGCCAGGTAGTGCCCTTCCAGCTTCAATGTCGGGATCCCGATAATGAAGGCGAGGATGGCGACGGAGAACAGGGACAGAACAAGCCCCGCCAGCGGTGGCCAGTGCAGATGTGCCGAGAAGATCCCTGAGATGTAGGCCCCCAGACCGTAAAAGGCCGCGTGACCCAAGGATATCTGCCCCGCGTAACCGAGGAGCATGTCAAGGCCGATGGCGATGATGGAGTGGATCCCGATGATGATGAGAACGTTCAGGTAGTAGTCATTGGTGATAATGGAAGGCAGAGCCAGGGCGGTGATCCCGAAGATCAGGAATCCGAAGTAGGATGACTTCATCAGGTGCAGGTATCTCACACCCTCTCTCCTTTGGTCTTTCCCAGGATCCCCTGAGGCCGAAAGAAGAGCATCAGTAGGAGAATAAGGAAGGCGATGGCGTCCTTATAGCCGCTGGAGATGAGTCCCGCTCCCAGGGACTCGAGGATACCCAGGGAGATCCCGCCGAAAACGACCCCCCACGGGTGCCCCATTCCCCCGATGATGGCAGCGCAAAACCCCTTGAGCCCGATCATGACCCCCATGTCGTACTGCACCATGCTGATCGGAGCAATAACAATACCCGCTGCCGCCCCGACCGACCCCGAGAGTCCGAAGGAGAGGAGCACCATGTACCGGACATCGATTCCCACCAACCGGGCCGCTCGAGACTGTACGGAACTGGCCAGCATGGCCTTGCCGGTCAGGGTTCTGCCAAAGAACTGCCGCAGGATCATG
>JBFFDD010000167.1:0-5985 GCA_041559575.1 bacterium | reverse complement strand
GGCCGGGAGCTGCCGGACCGATCGTATCCCCCTGGTGGGGGGGAAGACCTTCGATCTGGAAGGGGGTCCGAAGTTGGCCGAAAGGTTCGGGTTTTCGACCATTGTAGCTCAGCATCTCAACCAGGCCTACGGCGACAGGGCCGGTGTCGTCGCCCAGGTCGCCGCTGAGGGGTACAGTGATCCACTGGCACGGAATCATCCCTTCCTCGAGGCCGAGGTGATCTATGGGGCGCGTTACGAATTGGCTGAGCACGCCCTGGATATTCTGGCGCGCCGCACGCCGCTGGCCCTTCTGGATACGGTGGCGGCGGAGGACGCTGCACCGAGGGTTGTGGAACTCATGGCCAACGAGCTGGGGTGGGACACCGCCCGGAGGGAGGAAGAGCTGAGGATGGTCGAGGAGAGATTGAGGGCGGCGATCTAGGTTGAGGCGGTTTGATTTAGTAAAGTATTCAGTAGTCAGGATTCAGGATTCAGTATTCAGAATAAAATCTGAACCGCAGCGGGCGCTTTTGAATCAACTCTTTTGATATCGCCATCGAAGCAATAAGCATTCATGAGGTGTTCGAAAAAGGAAATCCTGGCAGGTGTGCAGAAGGATTCAGCCTGGGATATGAAAAGAGTATCTGAAATATCAGGACGTATACGTTTCAGGAGATTCACCGGTTCTAATCGAGTTAATAGCAATCACTCCTGAATCCTGAATCCTGACTACTGAATCCTGACTACTGAATACTCGAACTAAAAACACCCCAGCATGCATTTCGTGATCTTGATCTTCTCCTCCCCTTCATTGCAGATCTTCCCGATGGTGGTCAGGTGGACGCCGATGGCCTCGGCGATCTGGTGGGCCGCCCCGCAGGACAGAGCCCCGTCCTCCAGCTTCTTCTCGATGATCTCCCTGATCTCTTTTTCGTCCATAGGGTACCTCCGTTAAAGAACTGGGAACTGATAGCTGGAACGCTCGAATTCACGACTTATCGACTAATCGATACAACGAAGGATCGGCGCATTAGCATTGTCGGAAAGTCGTCGCCTCGCCCCCTCGAGGAGGTTTTTGGCATCGTCCCCGCGTCTGGTCTTCACTTCGTCTTCGTCTTACTCCTTCGTCTGACCTTACCCGGTTCAATGTCAGCTGCCGAACGGTAGATCTCCCTCCGGTTCACACCCGTCAGGTTGGCCAGGATCGAGGCGATCCGGGAAGCGGGGAGGCCCTCGGCACGTAGTGCCGTCACGGCCTCGCTGACTTCCGGCGGTTCGGAAGGCGCCTCTCCCCCGGCGATCAGCAGGGTCACCTCCCCCTTGATCTCCTTACCTTCCATCTCCTCGAGTATCGTGGATACGGTCCCCCGCACGAACTCCTCGTGGACCTTGGTTATTTCCCTGCCCAGAACGGCATCCCTGTCGCCGAGGATCTCCAGGATATCTTTCAGGGCGGGCACGATCCTGCGCGGCGATTCGAAGATTACAAGGGGGTAACCTGTGACAGCCATATCCCTCAAACGTCCCTTCCTGGCAGATCCCTTTGTGGGCAGAAATCCCTCGAAGACAAATCGTTCCAGGGGCAGTCCCGAAGCGCTCAGCGCTGCCGTGACGGCGCTGACGCCGGGGATGGGTACAACCGGCAGCCCTTCTTCGACACAGACGCTTACCAGATAGTGGCCCGGATCCGAGATGCCCGGTGTCCCGGCATCGGTGACCAGGGCGGCGGATTGGCCGCTGTGCAGTTTTTTCGTGATACTGTTCGCTGATCTTCTTCGGTTCTCCTCCCGATAGCTGACCAGGGGCTTGGACAACCCGAGATGGCTGAGAAGGGTTTTGGTCCGTCCCATGTTCTCGGCGGCGATGAAATCCACCGTGGACAGGGTCTCCTTCGCCCGGCAGGTGAGGTCACCCAGGTTTCCGACAGGTGTGGCCACTATATAAAGGGTTCCAGGTTTCATTTTTCAAGTTTCAGGTTTGAAGGAAGCAGAGCGAAGGACAAAGGCCTGAGAGCGAAGAACTGAGGACTGAGAACTTGTACGCTCTAATTTACGACTTCTCGACTAACCGATTCAACGAAGAATCGGCACATTCGCATGGTCGGAAGGCCGTATCATCTTTCAGTAGTCAGTATTCAGGATTCAGTTCTGTACTTTGCAAGGATATCTTTCCTCACTAAGTCTTCGCCCGCCACGCCATAGCTCAAAGAGCGACGGCGGGTCTTACTCCTTCGTCCGATCATTTAAAATCTCCTATTCTCTATTCTCTATTTTCTATTCTCTATTCCCTGGTCCTTAAATTCCAGTTCTCCAGACAACCACCTTAAACTGTAAACTGTAAACCGGAAACTGTAAACTTGGCACTGATCACGAATCACGAATCACGGTATTTCGAAGGGCAATGACCGGTCAGGAAGATCCGGAATCCCATTCGCCAACCCAAATCCCCGATGCCGAAAAGTGTTATTTTTCAATAGAAATTCTGACAGTCCGGTTTGACATGGCCCGAAATCTTCTGCTACTTTTTCTAGGCGGGTTCACGGGGATTCAGCGGTCACCGGAAAGCGGGAAACGGAACGGTGAGGGTGCTTGACGTTCAGGAATCCCGGATCCCCTGTCCGCCTTGGCCTTTTCCCCGGGGAGACGGATGAGCGGGTGGTTGGCGAAGGCGGATGAATCCTGGATCCAAGGAGGGTTGACCCATGAGGATCGGAATTCTCACCGGCGGAGGGGACTGCCCCGGACTAAACGCTGTGATCCGGGCAATCACCCGAAAGGGCATCAGCGAGGGCGATGTGATCCTCGGCATCCTCCACGGCTGGAAGGGGATGATGACCGGGCAGCACGAGGAACTGACCCAGCGTGCTGTGACCGGCCTGATCCACAAGGGAGGCACCATTCTGCACACCTCCCGGACCAACCCGTTCAAGGAGGAAGGGGGCGGAGAACAGGTCATGGCTACCTTCAAGCGCCTTGGGCTGGATGCCCTCATCGCCATCGGCGGGGAGGACACTCTGGGGGTTGCCAGCAAGCTCTACGGCATGGGAATGCCCGTTGTCGGGGTCCCGAAGACCATCGATAACGATCTTTCCGGAACCGATGTGACCTTTGGCTTCGATACCGCTGTCATGATCGCCACGGAGGCTATCGACAGGCTCCACACAACGGCAGAGTCACACGACAGGGTCATGGTGCTTGAGGTCATGGGGCGTCACGCCGGCTGGATCGCCACCTGTTCAGGCCTGGCGGGAGGGGCGGACGTGATCCTGATTCCCGAGAAGCCCTTCGACCTCGAAGAGGTGGCCGAAGTGATCCGGACGCGTCACGCCAGGGGAAAGAACTTCTCCATCGTTGTCGCCGCCGAGGGGGCCCGGATGGCGGAGGGCGGTGAAGAGGGGTTGCTGAAACAGAGTGAGCAGGTGGATGAATTCGGGCACGTCCGCCTGGGAGGTATCGGCCAGTTCCTGGGCAGGGAGCTGGAAATGAGGACCGGTTTCGAGACCAGGGTGACCGTCCTGGGGCACGTTCAGCGGGGCGGTTCGCCGACGGCGCACGACCGCATCCTCGCCACCCAGTTCGGTGTCAAGGCACACGATCTTGTCCGGGAGGGACGGTTCGGTTCTATGGCGGCCATGGTGTGCGGCAGGATCGAAGCCGTTTCCCTCGAGGAGGCCGTCCGGGAGCTCAAGACGGTGGATATGGACCTTTACCGGATCGCGGAGATCTTCTTCGGATAGGGGGAAAATTCTGATAACCGGAAATGTATCAAGGGTGGCCGTTGTCGGAGGGGGCAGTTGGGGGACGGCCCTGGCTATCCACTGCGGACGCCTGGGGCTGGACGTTGGCCTGTGGGTTTTCGAGGAGGAGCTGGCATCCAGGATGGCCGAGACGAGGACCAACGATGTCTATCTCCCGGATGCCGAATTGACGGACAACATCACCCCTACCAACAGCTTCGAGAGATGTCTTACCGGCGCTGAACTCGTCCTGTCCGTGGTTCCTTCCCATGTTGTCCGCCAGGTTTGGGATCAGGCCAGGGTATATCTTCCGGTAGATGCCGTATTCGTCAACGCCACCAAGGGAATTGAGGAGAGGACATTTCTGACCACCACTGGTATCCTGATGGAGACCATCGGAGAGGAGATCCTTCACCGAAAGGTGACCCTGTCCGGCCCAACCTTCGCCAGGGAGGTGGCCAGAGGACTGCCGGCGGCAGCTGTGGTGGCCGGAAAGAATCACGATGCGGCACTCGTCGTTCAAAACACCCTCAACTCGGAGGTGTTCAGGCTATACACCAACAGGGATTATATCGGCGTGGAGATCGCCGGGTCCCTGAAGAACGTCATGGCTATCGCCGTTGGCATCTGTGACGGTCTGGAACTGGGTTTCAATGCCAGAGCGGCCCTCATAACAAGGGGGCTGGCCGAGATGGCAAGGCTCGGTGTGGCACTGGGCGCCGACCCTCTGACCTTTCAGGGACTGGCGGGGGTCGGGGATCTCGTTCTGACCTGTACCGGAGATCTGTCCCGCAACAGATCGGTGGGTCTTAAACTTGGGCGCGGGGAATCTCTGAAACAGATCCTTGCATCCAGCCCCATGGTCGCTGAGGGGGTTCGGACCACAAAATCGGCCAGGGGCCTTGCCAGGAGGGAGAATGTGGAGATGCCCGTTACCGAGGAGATATTCAGCGTGCTGTATCGCTCCCGGGGGCCCACGGAGGCTTTAAGAAAGCTGATGACCCGGTCCCCCAAGGAGGAGACCATTTGAGCATTACCTACAAGGTCGTTGAGACCCAGACGGTCACCGATGAGAAACTTGAATCGATTATCAACCAATGGACCGGGGAGGGATGGATCCTGGACAGCATCAGATTCGCTATGAGTGAGGCCAGCCGAAGGCCGGGCATGGCTTTTTTGCTTTTTGTCAGAGAGAATACGATCCCTCGGGAGGATGAAGGAAATGGCAGCTGACCCCCAACCGGAAAAAGCCAGTGTTCTGAAACGTGTGATGGCCAGGATCGTCGATCTTCTGGTCGCCTGGGCCCTGGCCCTTTTTCTTCCCCCTGTCGGAATTATGCTCGGTTTGGTCTATCTGGCCGTGGCGGATGGTCTCCAGAGGGGCCAGAGCCTCGGAAAGATGGTTTTCGGCCTCGATGTGATCAAAAAAGACGGCCTCCCCTGCGATCTGAAAGCCTCCCTTTACCGCAATCTCCCGTTTATTCTCTTCTTCCTCTTCGCCGCTATACCGGTCCTCGGTTGGATCCTCCTGGTCATCGTCGGCCTTCCCCTGCTGATCATCGAGGTCTGGCTGGTGGCTGTTGACGAACGGGGCGAGCGTCTCGGGGACCGGATCGCCGATACCCACGTCGTGGATGGTCACCATCAGCTTGGCTGCCCTCCTCGAGGGCGCGCGAGGAATCCGCTGCCGGCCCACAGGTCACACTTGCCCCGATCACCACCAGAACGGTAGAAAGAAGAAGAGTCGATGGGCGAGCGCTCTGCGGCATGTACCCTCCGAGCAGTGTCCACATCATTATACGGGCGCTCGCTCGTTCCCTGTCACGGCGCTACTCGGTCAGAGCAGCATCCTCTCGACGCTCCGCCCGGATCTCCTCGACGCCTTTGAGCCCGAGGTCGGAAACGGCACTGCGCACCGTCGACATCATGCGGTCACCCGGATCGATCTTCTCCGTTCGGTAGCTCTCATCAATCTCGCGCCACAACGGGTGTCCTTCGAACTCGCGATACTCCGAGTGGCCAATCAGATACTCGATCGAGGGATACTCTCTTTTCAAGTAACGCACCAGTCGAATGTTGGCTCTGATCTGCCGAGTGGTCATGTTGTCGACGCCGTCGCCACCACCGACGTTCTCGATGCCGATCGCCGACAGGTTGAGCCCGATGACGTGTCTGGCCATCCAGGTCTCCGGCATGAGACGGTAGATCGCACCATTCCTGTCGACCAGCAATTGAGCCGACACGTTCACCTGACCCGGCCCTCCGAG
>JBFFDD010000166.1:0-6101 GCA_041559575.1 bacterium | reverse complement strand
GTTGGGTGTCTGGGAATGGGGGAAAGACCGGTGTTGGGAATTAGGTTTGGGGATTACAAACACGGTGTTGGGTGTTAGGGACTGGGTGTTGGGGTAAAGCCGGTGTCGGGGGCCGGGGAACGGGATAATCGCTCTTTCCCGAATCCCCAAAACCCAACCCCCGAAACCCAACCCCCAAAACCGGACTCTGAAACCCGATCCCCAACCCCCATCACCCTTTCCTCCCAACTACAGATACGCTAAGATGATCCTCCATGGTCGGGGAAAGAGGGGAACAAAAATCAGGGGACATGTCGGGGAAGGAGCCGAAACACCTGTTTGCCCGGATCTGGCGTTCCTTTCAGATTGGCCCGATAATTCCCCGCGACGACCGTGAGCGTAAGCGGACTGTCCTCGATACCCTGATCCTGCACATCCATCCCCCTACCGTTCCCTCTGAAACGATCCGGTACACCCACACCTGGGGACTGGGCGGGATGGGGCTGGTCCTGTTTCTCCTTCAGGCTCTGACAGGCTTGCTCCTCATGTTCTCCTACGATCCGGTTCCCGGGCAGGCCTACCAGTCCATCCTCTCCCTGAGAAGCGATATCCTGTTCGGGCAATTTATCCGCAACATCCACCACTGGAGCGCCAACGCCCTCGTCATTGTTGCTCTCCTCCATCTCCTGAGGGTCTTCTTTACAGGTGGATTCCGAGGTGCGCGCCAGTTCAACTGGGTGATCGGCCTGTGCCTGTTTCTGTTCATCCTTTTCTCCAACTTCACCGGTTATCTTCTGCCCTGGGATCAGCTTGCCTACTGGGCTGTCACCATCATGACCGGCATGCTGGCCTACATACCTGTAGCCGGGATCTGGCTCCAGAAGACCCTGAGAGGCGGCAGCGAGATAGGACCGGTGACACTTGTCAACTTCTACACACTGCACACGACAGTCCTTCCCATCCTGTTTGTGATCTTCATGCCCTGGCACTTCTGGCGAGTGAGAAAGGCGGGCGGAGTTGTTTATCCTCTTTTAGAGAACGAGGAGCCAACGGATAATCCTGAACGGGCCCACACCATTCCTCACCTGGTCACCAGGGAACTGGCCGTCGCACTGACACTCATCGCCTCACTGTTCGTTTTCTCCATCTTCGTCAACGCTCCATTGCAGGAGATGGCCAACCCCGGGATGAGTCCCAACCCGGCCAAGGCGCCGTGGTACTTCCTCGGTATTCAGGAACTGCTGATGCACTTCCATCCCCTGTTCGCCGTATTGGTGATCCCGGTCCTGGCAGGCTTGGCCCTGATCCTGGTTCCCTACCTGAAATATGGAGAGGAGAACGCTGGTGTCTGGTTCGTATCCGCCAAGGGAAAAAGAATGGCCCTGATTTCCATGACGGCGGCCCTGATATTGACCCCGGTAGCAGTGGTGTTGGACGAATACGTGATCGATTTTCAGTCCTGGCTGCCCGGAATACCGGATGAGATAAGCAATGGATTGATTCCTTTCGGCATCGTGCTGGCCGGTGTGACAGGATTTTATGTGTTTATGAAAAGAAGGTTTGAAGCCTCCAAATCCGAAGCCGTCCAAGCTTTATTTGTATTGTTTCTTGTTGCTTTCGTTGTTTTGACGGTGATTGGGGTTTGGTTCAGGGGGGAAGGCATGGCATTGGTTTTGCTGGGGAGTAACTAGGGTGTCAGGTGTTGGGGGTTGGGGTTCGGGTAAACCAGATAAATCGGGAATTACACTAATGATCAGAAATTATAAAGATTTGGAAGTCTGGCAAAAATCGATGGATCTTGTTGTAAGATGCTACCGCTTAACAGAAATGTTACCAAAAACAGAGATGTACGGATTGACTAGCCAACTGAGACGAGCTGCGATCTCAGTTCCGGCAAACATTGCTGAAGGTAGACAACGACAGCACAGAAAGGAATTTATGCAGCACCTTTCTATAGCTCATGGGTCACTAGCGGAACTCGAGACACATCTTTAGATTGCAAAAAGACTGAAATATCTCCATGAGGATCAATTGGAAGATGCCTTTGATATGACAGAAAGAGTTGGAAAGATGATTAATGGTTTAAAACGTTCATTGGTTCCAAAACCCAACCCCCAATCCCGGACACCGAACACCGATGAATGAAACGAACCAAATTAATACTTCCGATACTGAAAAAATGTCTCGTAGGAGTTTCCTCACCCGGTTCTGGCTCCTCCTCGGTCTCGTTGCTTTCGCTGAGCTAATCTGGGTAGGGATCTCTTTCCTCAAGCCGAGGAAGAGGAAAGACACGGCTGAGGCTACCCGCGTCATCACCGCCGGTACGGTGGACAGCTTTGACCCCGGTTCTGTCACGGCTTTTCCCAGGGGAAGGTTTTACCTGACCCGGCTGGAGAACGGCGGATTCCTTGCCCTGTCACGGGAGTGCACCCATCTCGGGTGCACAGTTCCGTGGGTTGAGGAAGAGAACCGTTTCGTTTGCCCCTGCCACGCGTCCATGTTCGACATCCGGGGCGATGTGATCAATCCTCCCGCCCCGAGGGCACTGGATCTCTATCCTGTCACCATCGAGAACAACATGGTGAAAGTGGATGTGAGCAAGGCGGTAGAAAGGAAAAGGTTTAAAAGAGAACAGGTCGTGAATGTGTATTAAGGGTTTTGGGGATTGGGTTTCGGGAATCAGGAGAATCTGGGTGTCGGGTTTTAGGGATCAGGTTTTGGGGGTTCGGAGGAAAACGGTTTTCCCAACACCCAGTCCCCGACACCCAACACCGACTTTTAACCGACACTCATTGGTCTGAATAAATAAAAGATGACAACAAACCTGAAAAACAACTTTACCAAACCTGCACCAGACAGCCTGTACACATGGCGTATCGCAGGTCTCACAGCCACCCTGGTCATCGTCCTGTCCTTTCCGGGATACGTTTTCAAGGAACGATACGTACGGGCGAGGGCGTCGGAGCCGGAAGCTCCCGTTGCCACATTCGTTGGCCGGGACAAGTGCGTCGACTGCCATAAGGATGCCTACGAGAAATGGCTGGGTTCGGATCACGACCGGGCTATGGACGTGGCCACCGATGAGACTGTTCTCGGCGATTTTGACGATTCCACCTTCACCCACAACGGCGTTACGTCAAGGTTCTATCGAAGGGAAGGCCGGTTCTACGTTTTTACCGAGGGCCCCGGCGGAGAGATAGGCGAGTTCGAAATTACCCACGTCTTCGGCTACGATCCCCTTCAGCAGTATCTGATCCCCTTCCCGGGCGGACGTCTGCAGTGCCTGACTGTCGCCTGGGACGTTGAGAGGGGACGGTGGTATCACCTCTATCCCGAGAACACCCCTGGTCCGGACGACTGGCTTCACTGGACCAGGAACGCCCAGAACTGGAACGGCATGTGCGCCGAGTGCCATTCCACGGATCTTAAGAAAAACTACGTTCCTGAGACGAACACCTATGGCACAACCTGGTCGGAGATCGACGTTTCCTGCGAGGCCTGCCACGGGCCCGGCTCCCTGCACGTCGCCTGGGCCGAGATCGATCCCATGGCCCGGCCCGAGTCGGATGATTACGAGCTGGCGGTGACGACCTCCAACTTGGAATCACGACAGATGGTGGAGCTGTGCTCACCCTGCCACTCCCGCCGCACCATCCTGGGGGACTACGACCACACGGGCACGGAGCAGCTTGACACCTTCATCCCTGAACTTCTCAACGAGGGGCTGTACTACGCCGACGGCCAGATCCAGGACGAGGTCTATGTCTACGGATCGTTCCTCCAGAGCAGGATGTATCGCATGGGGGTCCGGTGTGCCGACTGTCACGACTCACACAGCACAAAACTCCTCAGGGAGGGTAACGACCTGTGCCTTTCCTGCCACCGGGCCGACACGTATAACACCTCGGATCACCATTTTCACAAAGAGACACATGAGGGTAAGCCGAGCCCGGGCTGGTCGTGCGTGTTCTGCCATATGCCGGGTACCGACTACATGGGCATCGACAACAGGGCCGACCACAGTATCCGCATTCCCCGGCCCGATCTGAAGCTGGCCTTCGGTGTCCCTGATTCCTGCAGTATGAAAGGGTGCCACGATGACAAGCCTGTCCAGTGGTCCGCGGACGCCTATACGAAATGGTACGGCATCTCCCGCAAACCCCACTTCGGGACGGTGATTGCCGCCGGCCGGGAGGGGAAACCGGAGGCACTGGAAGACCTGGTCCGGCTGGCCGAGGACCGGCTCTATCCCGCCATCGTCCGGGCGACGGCACTCCAGCTTCTAAGAATGTACCGGGACGAAACCGTCCTTGGGGCTTTAAGGAGGGCCTTCATCGATGAAGAACCTCTCGTCCGCCAGACAGCTGCTTCCAACGCCGATTTTTTTCAAGATAAAGAGAGGGCGGACTTGATCGGGCCTCTGCTCTGGGACCCGGTCCGGGCGGTGCGGATCGAAGCCGCCCGCAGCTTGGCAGGGATCCCCGCTGACGTGCTCAAGCCCGACCAGGTAAAGAAGCTTCCCGAGGTCCTGGACGAATACGTTCAAGCCATGTCCTATTCCCTGGACTTCTCCTTCGCCGGCTTTAACCTGGGCAACCTCTATTCCGCTTTGAACAAGCCGGAAGAGTCAGAGAGGTTCTACAGGACGGCTATCCAGATCGACGATCTGTTCTTCCCGGCCAAGGTCAACCTGGCCATGCTGATGAACCAGCAGGGAAGGAACGACGAGGCGGAGAAACTCCTGAGGCAGGTTATGGACTCTCAACCGGACATGTACGAAGTGTCCTATTCCCTTGGACTCCTTTACGCCGAGATGAACCGGCCCATCGAGGCGGCTGCCTACTTGAAGAAAGCGGCCGACGGCATCCCGGAGCGCCCCCGGATCCGCTACAACCTGGGGCTTCTCCTCCAGTCCATGGGCAGGTTGGATGAGGCGGAGACGTCCCTCCGAACAGCGATCGACCGGGAACCAACAAACATGGAGTTCCTCTACGCCCTGGCGGAACATTACCTCAAACGGGGAATGCTTCTCGAGGCAAGGGTCATCGTCGTGAGGATGCTGGAAATCGATCCGGCGAACCGCGTGGCCAGAGAGATGATGGAATTTGTTGAAAGACAGTTGGGGAAATAAATAAGGATGTCGGGTTTGGGGTGTCCGGTGTCGGGTGTCTGGTTTTTGGAAAAAGATCTACGGGTATTCGAATCCCCAAAACCTAACAACTCTATCCTGGAAATCCTGTCAAAGGTATTATTCCCGAGGAGGTAATGATGAAAATCTCGAGGATCGTAATAGTAACTGCAGTTTGCCTTCTTCTCACAACCGCCGGCCCGGCTCAGGCTGTCGATGTAGAGAAGGAAGTCCTGTTCACCCGGGCGATCATTCAGGCCAATCGGACCCAGATCGTCTTAAATACCCTGGGACTGAGCGAGGAACAGATCGAGGCGTTCTCGCCAGTCTACCTCGACTACTGGGAGGAGATGAACCAGGAGAACACGAGGCTGGCCGACCTGATCCTCGATTACGCGGCCAATTTCGAGGACCTCTCCGACGATAAGGCCCTTTCAATGCTGGATAAATACCTGGATATCCAGAAGAGAAAAATTGCCATTAAGAAAAAGCACGTCAAAAAGTTTAAAAAGGTGCTGACGCCGAAGAAACTGGTCCAGCTTTACCAGATCGAGAACAAGATGGACGCCATCATCATGATGGAACTGGCGGCGGAGGTGCCGTTGGTGAGGTAGGCTTTATCGCCGCCCGTGAACGTGGGCGGACCCGTTAACGAACCCGATCCGGATTCTTAAGAGAATAAACCACAGAGATAACAGAGGCGGCTCGCTGGTAGGCCGCACGTCCCACAGAGGGCCGCAGAGAAAATACTGGGGACTGGGAGGAAAAGCGATGCGGCAATCTCAGATAATATTATCCGAAAAGTATGCCGAGCAACGCTGAGGGAAGAAGTAATTTTATAAATGGGATAAACGGGTTTTGGTGAATATAAACCTTATCCTGTAAATCCTGTCGAATCGGCAGCTGCCTCAGTGGATTCGGAATTTAGACAGGATCAACAAAAGCTGCAGGATTTTTCTGACAACCGATCACTGATTAATGGTCGCCGGCCACC
>JBFFDD010000165.1:0-6145 GCA_041559575.1 bacterium | reverse complement strand
CGGTATTTTTTCCCGGACCTGGGACACTACACCTACCAGGTGACGCCCTCCCTGGAGGGTTACTCCTTCACGCCGTCCCAGAGGTCGGTCACCGTCCGGAACAACGACGTCACCGGCCAGGACTTTACGGCCTATCGAATACCGTAGCTGGATGTCACGTACGGGGTCCAGGCATAGATATCAGGTCCCAGTACCCAGTTCTCCGTTCTTAGCTCTTGGTTCCCCTTTCTCAGCTCTCAGTTCTCTATTATTTGTGTGAAAAGCGAGAACTGACCCAGGGTTTCCCCCGGAAACTGACAATTTCCGTCACCAAACCCTGCCAGCGGTAGCCTCAAAGCTCAACGGGGCGGCAGCCAACTTACAGTAAGTTCTTTATTTTCAACATGTTAGCACCAAGGCCTGGGGTCCGGAACTGGCCTCCATCTTGCGTTCATCGGGGGGATCCGTGCCGTCAGGGGCGAACCGGAATGCCTGACGGCGAGCGAGGAAGGGAGGAGGAATCAACCAGGGATGATGAAAGGCCACGGTCCGATGGCGGACAGCAGACGTAAATGGGGATCGGCTGCCGGGGTGCCCCTCTTTTCCCTGGCCGTGGCGGTTCTC
Source organism: bacterium (assembly GCA_041559575.1). GTDB lineage: Bacteria > BMS3Abin14 > BMS3Abin14 > BMS3Abin14 > BMS3Abin14. Next base: position 5,542 of record JBFFDD010000165.1, on the reverse strand, counting down.
GTGTCGGGGGCCATGCTGACCGGCTGGCTGGAGAAGGTGGAGCTCGTCACCATGGACGCGCGATACCGCCTGATCCCCGCCGGTGCGCCGGCCCCGCTGGCGGTGATCGCCCTGGACCAGGACTCCATCAAGAGCGCCGGAACCTGGCCCTGGCCGCGATCCCTGTACGGCCGCGTTATCAGCAGGGTCACCAAAGACGGGGCGCGGGCTATCCTGATGGACATCGACCTTTCCACGCCCTCGGCCGACCCAACCGAGGACAGGGCTCTGGCCGAGGCCATCCGCCGGTCGAAGCTGGTCGTCCTGGCCGCCCACTCCCAGGAGACGGTCACCCCCGAGGGGTTCAGGATCCAGAATCTGGGGCTTCCCCTGCCCGCCTTCGCCGAGGCGGCGGCGGGGACGGGCGGTATCGTGTTCACGGTGGACAGGGACGACACGGTCCGCCGGGCCCCCGGCGTCCGTCCCTTCGGCGACGGTCTCTATCCGCCCCTCGGTGTTCTCGGAGCCCGGATCCTGGACCCGTCCGTGCCGGTCACCACCCCCGACGGCGCCCTGATCCGGTTCTCGCCGGCCGCCCTGGGCACCGTCAGCCGGACCCCTTTCTATCAGGTCCTCGACGGCGGGGTGCCGGACGGCTTTTTCGCCGGCAAACTGGTCCTGATCGGTGCCACCTCACAGGAACTCCGTGACATCTGGAAGACCCCGGTGGGGATCATCCCGGGTGTCTACATCCACGCCGCGGTGGCCCAGACCGCCCTGAACCGCTCCTGGCTTATTCGGCCCGCAAGGGGGTGGGCGATCCTGCTCGTGCTGGCGGCCTCTCTGGTAACGGGATGGCTCCTGGACCGGCTGAGTTGGCGGGCGGGTATCCTGGTTCAGGCTGTCTATCTCGCCTCGGTGATCGCGGCCGGGTGGCTGGTTTTATCCCTCGGGATCATGCTCGAGGTCGTGCCCCTCCTGCTGGTCGGCCTGATCCACCTGCCGATCCGCCTGGCAGCCTCCACCCGGGGAGCGGAACAGGCTTTGGGCCTGGAGAGGCGCAAGGCGGAGGCGATCCTGAAGCTGGGTGAACTGGAGGAAGCCGAGAGGACGGGGCGGGCCCCCTACGTGGTGCCGCTGGTTCTGCTCCGTCAGGTCCTGGGCATGGACCGGATCGCCCTCTTCCGGGCGGGCTGTGAAGGCGGCGGGTGGGTCAGGGAACAGGCGGCCGGCGAGGGGGCGAAGCCGGTGAGGGAGGATCTCCTCCAGGAGGCCATGGATCGCAACGACGTCATCAGGGTCCGGGAGGGGGAGGACGGATGGTCCTTCTACATCCCGCTCCGGACGGTGCGGCGGCCGGCGGGGGTCCTGTACGTGTCCAGGGAGAGGGGCCGACCGGGGGAGGAGGACCTGAGGGTGCTCCTGTCTTTCGCCACCCAGACCGGGTATTTCCTGGAGGCCGACGACCTGAACCGGGAGGTCAGGAACCTGTATCTGAACACCATCAAAGCCATCAGCAAGGCCCTCGACTCCCGGGACCACTACACCGGCGCCCATGCCGAGAAATCGGTGGAGTACCTGAGGCGGTTCGGCCGCGCATGCGGTCTGACCGAGGAACAGGTCGAGGCCGTCCACATCGGGGCCCTGCTCCACGACATCGGCAAGATCGCCATACCCGACCGGATCCTCCTCAAGGAGGGGCGGCTGACCGAGGAGGAGATCGGGATCATGCGCCGCCACCCCGAATCCGGGTCCGCCATCATCGAGGACCTTCCCCTGCCGGAGGACGTCAAGGATATCGTCCGCAGCCATCACGAGCGCTTCGACGGGACCGGATACCCGGACGGGCTGGCCGGGGATCAGATCCCCCTGGTGGTCCGGGTTTTCTCCATCGTGGATGTTTTTGAGGCCCTGGTCTCCGAGCGCCCTTACAAGAGGCCCATGGACCTTCCTGAAGCCAGGCGGGAGATGGAGCGGTGCGCCGGGACGTACTTCGATCCAGAACTGGTGCGGATCTTCCTTTCCGTGATCTGATAACGACGGAGGTGTCGAAATGAATATCAGCAGACCGATCTCTGTATTTGTGCTGGCCATCGTGGTCGCGGCCCGGCTGACCGCCGCTCCACCTTTGTGGGCCCAGGATGGGGTGACCGTCCCCGTGCTCAGCAGGGTGGTTGGGGAGGTCAAAATCCGGGCGCACGGGGACGGATCATGGACAGATGCGGAGGATTCCATGGTGCTGGAGTCCGGAGACACGGTTTGGACCGGGCCCGGATCCCGGGCGGAGATCAGCCACGCCAGCGGGACCATCCGCCTGTTCGAGAACACCCTCATCACCGTGCCGTCAATCTTCAGCGAGGGCCGGGGAAAAGAGGTCCGGGAGGTGGATATGGACAGGGGCACCGGCCTGTTCAGGCTCCACCGGAAGAAATTCCTGGGGCGGTTCGAGGTGCGCACCCGTCACCTCATCGCCGGGGTCAAGGGGACCACCTTCGGCGTAACCACCGACGAAAAGAGCACCCGGGTGGCCGTTTACCGGGGACAGGTGGAGGTAACCGATCGGGAGGGCAGCGAGTCGAGCCGCACCGAGGTCGGGAAAGGCCGGGCGGTGACCGTGCAGGACGGCCGGGGCTTCGGGACCGTGGAGAAGTTCAAGCGTGACAATGACTGGAAGGGGTGGGACAGGGGGCGCAGGCCCCACCTGAAACCGCATCAGGGAACCAAGGCGCCGGTGGGGAACGTCACAGTCGCTCCGGCAACCATCGATCCTGTTAAGACCGACGACGTCAACACCAGGGAGATCAGTAACGAAGTCACCAGCACCGGCGGCGGGCTGGATTCGCTCGAAACGTCGATCGAGGAATCTTCCGGCCGGAACGGGGGTTCCAACGCCGATGGGTCGACGGGAAGCACGAAATAGGGCAGGGGCTGGGATCTGAGAGCAAAGATCAGAAGTTTGAAGTTTGAAGTTTGAACTTAGATCTCAGTCCTCAACTCTCAATTCTTTGTGCGAAAGGCGAGAACTGACCCAGGGGCTTTGAACTTGCGGCTGGGACGCTCGAATTTAAGACTTGTCGACTAACCGACTCAGCGAAGAACCGGCACATTCGCGCTGTCGCCCAGTCGCCCCCTCGCCCCCTCGCCCATTCGCCCTGCGCCCCCTCGCCCCTTCGCCCCCTCGCCCTGCGCCCCTTCGCCCTCTCGCCCAGTCGCCCGCTTTTTACTTCGTCTTCGACTTACTCCTTCGTCTGGACCTTCCCCCTTCGTCTTCGTCTTACTCCTTCGTCTGGCTCTTTCGCCCCCTCGCCCTATCGCGAAAGGCCTTCCTCCTCCACCGGCAGGTCCAGGTAGAACGTGGTCCCCTCACCGGGGGTGGAATCCATCCTCAGGCCTTCTCCCTCACGTTCGATGATCTTCTTGACGATGGCCAGGCCGGCTCCCGAGCTCATACCCGAATCCTTGTCCGTGGAGTAGAAGAGCTCGAAGACCCTCTCCTGCTGGTCCTGCTCGATCCCCCTGCCGTTATCCCGGACATAGAAGGTCCTGTGGGGCGGATCGCCGGGGCCCCCATCCACCCCCTGAATCCCGACCTCGATGCGGGGAACCACCCCGTCTCGGGTGAACTTCAGTCCGTTGGAGATCAGGTTCATGAACAGCTGGTAGGCCCTCGTCTCCGACATCCTCAGATTCGGCAGATCATCGGCCAGGGTGACCTCGGCTCCCAGGCGGTGGATATCCCTTCTCTTGTCCTCGACGACGGACCGGAGGAGGTGGGTTGTGTCGATGGTGACGACCCTCTCTGAATCCAACTCCAGGCGAGCGAAATCGAGAAGGTCCTTCAGAAAAGCCTGCAGACGGTTCAGGCTGAACAGCAGGCGGCCCATCATATGGGTTTCCTGGTCATTCAATTTTCCATCCAGTCGCTTCTGGAGCAGCTGGGCGTAGGCCTGCGCGCTGGTGACCGGGGTGCTCAGGTCGTGACCGGCGGTGTGCACGAAAGCCTGAAGATCTTTGTTTTTTTGGAAGAGTTCCGCCTGTGTCCGGAGAAGGCTCTCCTCGCTCCTCTTTAAATCCATGAACAGGTTCCGGTAAGGATCCTTAAGACCCGTCTCGATGAGCCCCCTGTAGATGAGGAAGAAGGACAGGACCTTGAAAAGATGCCCCACCATGTTGGAAATTCCGTAGACACTGACATAGAAGGTGAAGGCGATCTCCGACACCATCGTGGAGAGTATGGACATGGTGATGAAGACGAACATGCGGCGGCTGAAGTAGCCTCGATTGTGGACCACGAGGGTCAGGCTGAGGGCAAGGATCAGGACGATGGCGTATTCGCTGGTCACCTTGAAGGGGGTGAGGCCCTGGGGCTCGACATAGCAGTCGGGGAAGATCCCGAGGACGAAGATCGACGCCAGGAGAAAGCCGGTCAGCCCGGTGTAGACGGCCAGGACCAGCTTCTCCCTGACCTTCCGGTGCATGAGGAATGGGGCTATGAGCAGGGAGACGCTCTCGAGGTAGCGGGCCTGTATCCAGAGCTGGGTGGGCAGGTTGGCCCCATTACCGGGAAAGACCCCCATCCCCTTGTAGGCCAGAGTGTGGATGAGGTCCAGGGCCCCCACGAAGGGGTAGATGAGGCCCAGGAACATCAGGTAGTGATTTTCCAGAAAGCGGCGGGCGTTCCATGCGACGAGGAAAATGGAGAAGGCGATTAGGATGCTGAAGAGCTCGACGAGGCTGTGGAAAAGCAGGTAGTTGGTGGCACTCAGGAAATAAAGGGCCGCCAGGCAGAGCAGCAGGATCAATGTGCCGAATATCGTCCGCCCATCCAATTCCATCGGCGATACCTTCCGGAGGCAATTTGGAGATCGGGTCCAGACACCGGGTTCCAGTTTCAAGACCCCGGTTTTGCCCCTGAACCCTGTTTTCCCGTTTCATTAAAATTTCCCACCCGGGAAATAAATATTAAATTATACACCTTGGGGGATAACCGGACAACGGGTGCGGGAATGGGGGAAGGCAGTGGCTGGTGGCCGGGGTCGGCAGTCCAGGGTGATGAGTAAGGGGTGTTGGATTTTGAGTCTAAGGGGGACTTTCGATCCAGGGTCCGAGGAATAGGACAAAGAACTGGGAACTGAGTGCTGGGAACTGGTACGCTCGAATTTACGACTTTTCGACTGACCGACTCAATTAAGCGTCGGTGCGTTCGCCTTGTCGCCAAGTCGTAACCTCGCCCCGTCGCCCGCTTTTTACTTCGTCTTCGTCTTACTCCTTCGTCTGGCTCTTTCGCTCCCTCGCCCCATCGCCCCGTCGCCCACTCGCCCCCTCGCCCCTTCGCGTAACCCCCCCCTACCCCATTTCCGCTAAACTTAACGTAGGGGGAGCCGGTGTTTCCCGGGGCGGGAGGGACGTTGAAAAGGAAGCTTTTCTGGCTGACTGTTTTGGGGGTGGCCTTCGGCTACATCGAGGCGGCCATCGTGGTCTACCTGCGCCGGTATTACTATCCGGAGGGATTCTCCTTTCCCGCTGTGATCATCGAGCCGGAGACCGCCCTGGTGGAGATGGT
>JBFFDD010000164.1:0-6208 GCA_041559575.1 bacterium | reverse complement strand
GAACCACGATGTCGATCCCGTCGGCGATCTCACCCTTCCTGACTACCACCCCCGACGGGTCCACCGTCCCCTCGTCGTAGCGGCCATAGAGATCCCCCAGCTGCGGTGGCCCGCCGAACCGATCGCGCGCCGCCAGGTAGTAGGTCCCGCCCCTTTTGACGGGAACCACATACCTGCCGTCTGGCCCCGTCCTCTCACCGACGTATTTGGGTCTCTCGGACATCTGGATGTGATCGTAAACGTGGACCCTGATACCCTGGAGAGGGGTCCCGTCGGCATCTCTGACGGTTCCGGAGATAGCGGTCTGTCCCGGCGCGATCCTGTCCGGAAAGGCCTTTTCGTTGGACGCCTTGACCGTTGCCTCAAGATCGAGGGTGACCGGTTGCCCGGCCACAACCTGAAAGGGTACGGGCTGGCCCCGGTAATCACCGATCCTCACCGGGCCTGCCACGTCACCCGACTTCCTCTTTCTGACAACGGCGACGTAACTCCCCGGCTCAAGGGACAGGGAGAACCTGCCGTCCGGCCCGGTGGGTTCCGAAATGATCATCGACGGTCCATAGATATCTTCACCCTCCCGGTAGATGTAGATCCTCGCCTCGGCCAAAGGAACGGCCACGACTCCCTCCACCTTTGACGGGCCCTGTTCTCCTTTCTGGCATCCGCCCACAAGCAGGGCTCCCGGCAGGATGATCGCCAGGAGAACAGGGGCCAGGACGATCCGGCGGACAGCCGAGCCGCACCCGGCCGACTCCCGGTTAAAAATCCAGCGGTTCATAGGCTTCCTCTTCCTCCAGTGCACTGTATCTGTCCGGAACCTCCAGGCGAAGTTCCAGCCCCTTCTCGACGACATGATGCTCACTGAACGTGTTGTCGAAAACGCCCAGGCTGAATCCGATCCGATCTCCGGCCGCGAATTCCCGGTCATCGCTGTCCCCGGTCGTCAGGCGGCGGCGAAACATGACCTTCCACCAGCCCCGATCCCACGACCAGCGGGCCCGGACGTCGGCCTGCCCCCCTCGGGGTTTTTCAATGAGCAGATAGGGGACAGGCCCCTCAGGATCCGGAAGACCGGCCGGATCGGCCGGCGGCCGACTCTCCCTGGCCAGGGTCTGTCCCTCATCGCCCCGTTTGCCCTCACGGTCTACGATCATGTCATCGGCCAGGTCAAAGGCGCCCGTCAATCCTGATCTCCAGCGCCAGAGATCGGCCGAGCCGGGCCCGTCAAGTTTCATCTCCATCCGCATCTCCCTCGCGCCGTCATAGACATCCACATCCACCATGTGGCAGGTGTTCTGGCACCTGAAATCCGACCGCCCTTCCGGTCCCCACAGGATGGCGATCCCGTCGTCCTCGCCGGGAGCAGCCGCCCATTGATCACCTGCCCTTACCCACCGGCCGAGGTCGGTGTCCCGGGTCCTGTCCCGCCAGCGGGCCAGGATGAAGATCTCCTCGTCCGTGTAGAGGGCCTGAAGACGGACCTCCACCGGTTCGCTCACCGACGGACCGTGGTGGCACTGGGCCGTGGACCGGTGGATGGTCTCCCGATCCAGGGCCACGATCTCCGGACGCTGGTTGACGTTTCCCATCCACGCCTGGACCACCAGGGGAACAGCCCTCTCCCAATCCTCGATGGTGGGTGTGCCATTCACCGGCAGGGCTGCCAGCTCCCTGCCCTCGAAAGGACCGCTGCAGCCCGCGGTTATCAGCACGAAGCTGATCAAAATGGTCCCACAGAGATGTTTAAATATGGGCGTTTCCTCCCTGTCCATTATCCGGTGTTCCAGCAATGTCTGTACCAAAAAGCTGGTTTCAGGTTTCAGGTTCCAGGTTTCAGGTGAAAAACGATCAATTTGGAACCTGGAACTTGGAAATTGGAACAACATCAACACAATTACCGGTCCAGCATGCCGTATTTGTCCATCTTGTATCTCAGGGTGGTCCTCTTGATGCCCAGCTCCCGGGCCGTTTTCGTCTGGCTTCCCCCGTTGCGCTCCAGGGCCCTGACAAGGATCTGTCTTTCGAAGGATTCCACGATCTCCGTCAGCGTCCGGTCCCCGGCTGGAGGGTATTCCTGACCGGTGTCGCCCCTCAGTTCCTCGGGCAGGTCCAGGACGGTTACGGTATCTCCTTTGCACAGGACCACCGCCCTTTCGATAACATTCTCCAGTTCCCGTACGTTGCCCTCCCATTCGTAGGCCCTCAGGGCTACGATCGCCTCCTGAGCGATCCCGGTGAGCTTCTTGTTCATGTCAGAACTGTATTTCTCGAGGAAGAACTCCGCCAGGGCCTCCACGTCCTCCATCCGATCCCGCAGAGGGGGGATCCTGATGTGGACGACATTGAGCCGATAATAGAGATCCTCCCGGAACTTTCCCTCCCGGATCAGGTCCTTAAGGTTGCGGTTCGTAGCGGCGATGATCCTGGCGTCGCTCTTCATAACCCTGCTGCCCCCGACCCGCTCGAACTCGTGCTCCTGGAGGAAACGGAGGAGTTTGACCTGCGCCGGCAGCGTCAGCTCCCCGACCTCATCGATGAACAGGGTTCCCTTGTCGGCCAGCTCGAACCGTCCTTTTCGGGAGGCCACCGCACCTGAGAAGGCACCGCGTTCGTGACCGAACAGTTCGCTCTCCAGGACACCCTCCGCCAGGGCGCCGCAGTTGACCACCACGAAGGGCCGATCCCGCCGGTCGCTCTGGTCGTGGATGGCCCGTGCCACCAGCTCCTTTCCGGTACCGCTTTCACCTTCGAGGAGGACACTGGCCCTCGATGGGGCGACGCTCAGGGCGAGATCCATGACGTCCTTCATCCTCTGAGACACCCCGACGATGCCCTTCGGGTCGTACCACCCCCTGATCTCATCGAGGAGGATCCTCTTTTCGCTGATCAGACGCTGCCGCTCGAAGACATTGCCCACAACGATCTTCAGTTCGTCCACCTGGAAGGGTTTGGTGATATAGTCCAGGGCCCCGAGCTTCATCGCCTCGACGGCCGATTCCACCGTCGCGTACGCCGTTATCATGATCACCGGGACCTCAATGCCGCTCGACCGGACCCTCTTGAGAAGCTCGATACCGTCCATCCCCGGCATATCGATATCGGCGATCAACAGACTCCACTCATCGGCCTCGAGGAGGTCCAGGGCCTCCTGGGCCCCGGCAACGGCCGTCGCCAGATAACCCTCCCTCTCCATGACCCGGCTCAAGAGACTGCGCATCCCGGGTTCGTCATCGACTATGAGGATCTTGTCGCTCATTGCTTCTGCTCCTTGTTTGGACAGAACTGAGAACTGGGAACGGAGAGCTTATACGCTCGAATTACGACTGACCGACTAACCGATTTAACGAAGGATCGGATCATTCGCATTGTCGGAAGGTCGTAACCTCGCCCTATCGCCCCCTCTCCGCGTCCCCGTGTCCGATCTTTCCTTCGTCTTCGTCTTGCTCCTTCGTCTTCTCTTCGCCCCCTCGCCCCCTCGCCCCCTCTCCGCGTCCGCTTCTCACCTTGGGTCCTGGAACTTGGGACTAGGGACTATCCCTCCCCGCGTCCGCCTTTCGGCAGCCACAGCTCGAAGACGCCCTTCGGTCCGGCCACCGCCCGGAGCCAGCCTCCGGCCTCCTCGGCCAGCTTCCGGCAGATCGACAGCCCCAGACCGGTGCCCTCGCCCTTTCTCTTGGTGGTGTAGAAGGGATCGAAGACCCTCTCCACGACATCAGCGTCAAGCCCCGGCCCGTTATCGGTCACCCTCACCAGGTACCCTTGCCTGCCCTGATCCACGCCTTCCGATATCTCAATGGTGACCTCTCCGGAATCCCCCGCGGCGTGCACGGCGTTGAGGCCCAGGTTCACCAGGATCTGACGCAGGTTGTCCGGATCGGCGTAGACAGGGGTCTGACCGCTGCCGAGGTCAAGTTTCCAGGAGGTGTCCCGGAAGGCCCTCTGATCGCCAAGCTGGGCTACCAGGTCCTGGATCAGTGTCCTGAGATCGAGGACCTCCCTGACACCGATACTGGGGCGGGAAAAATCCAGCAGACCGGCAATGATCCGCTTGCACCTCTTGGCCTCCTCGAGGATGATGGAGGCGTATTCACTTACCGGACCATCGTCTCGCTCCTCCCGGAGGAGCTCAGCGTATCCCAGGATGACCCCAACCGGGTTGTCAAGCTCGTGGGACACACCCGCCGACAGCTGTCCGAGGGCGGCCAGCCGCTCGGATCTGATGAGCTGGGCCTGAAGCTCCCTGAGCTGGGTATTCGCCTCTCTGAGTTCCCGGTTGGCCGCCTCCAGGTCGTTCTGCTGGGAACTGAGGGAGTCGACCATCCTGTTGAACTGAACGGCCAGATTCTCCATCTCATCCCCCGTTTCGAGATGGATGCGGTGACCGCGGTCGCCGCTGGCTATCCGACCGGCGCTCTGGGATAGAACCCTGACCGGTTTGACCAGGATCCTGGACAGGAGGACCGACAAAAGTCCGCCGACAAACAGGAGGACCACCGCGGCGATCGCCGCAGCCCGGATATGGTCCCTCGTCCTCTGCTCCAGGGAACCGTAACTGTAGACGTATCGGACGGCGATGGGCCGGCTGCTTCCCCGGTTGGAAACGGGGGCGATGATGTCCTGAACCCGGCCGCCCGGCATCCGGACATCTCTTATCCTCGATTTGTCGGACCGGATAACCTCCCCGACGGCATCAGGCAGCGCGTCTCCCCACGCCCGGTTCAGGCTTTCGTTGATCTCGGGGGCCACGGTGGAGAACAGGACCCGGCCGCTCTCGGTGAGGATCATGATCCCGACCAGGTCCTGGTTGTAGCCTCTGAGAAACTCCATGGCCTCGGTCATTTCGGGGCCGACCTCGCCGGTGAAAGCCCCCCCGAAAGTGCGCAGGACGTCCAGGGAGGTGTACCTGGAGTAGGCGAGGTTCCTGTCGGTGAATTCCTTCTCCCAGAGATGGGCCGCCGTCCGAACGGTGATAAAGGAGGTCAGCAGGACCGCGAAACTGGTCAGGGTTACCGAGTAGAGGAGGATCTTTCGGGGCCAGTTGAGTTTAATCGCCATCGCCGATCCCCTCCAGGGTGACCCTGACCGCCTCGAGGACCTCCTCAACGGCCGCCGCTCTGACCCCTCTCGCGGACAGGTGGATGCTCAGGGCGCCCCCCTCCCTGACCAGGACAAGGCATTGGTGCCTGACGAACAGAGCCCCGGTGATGAACAGGAGGAAGAGGACACAGCCGGTCCACAGGCCCGGTTTGCCCGGGTCCTTAACGATCTGGTACCCTACATAGGGAAGGCCATACGGATCGGCCCCGTAATCGGTGAGAAAGATGTCCAGCCCCTGGTAGTGCAGGGGATGGTTGACCGCGATCTCCGCCGATGCCAGCACCATATCGTCCCTCACCAGGGACGTGCGGGCCAGGACCTGCTTTTCGGGAAAAACCGCAAACGCCACCGGGACGAGGACCAGGCCGCTGCCGGCGATCTCCTCGTTCGGACCGATCCCGATCCTCTGTCCCTCCGGATTGGCCCAGTATCCCTCAAAACGTTTCTGTTCGGTGTCGAAACCGGTGATCACCACCCGACCGGGAAGACCGGGCACGGTAAAGTCATCTCCCACGTGGGTGGTGATCAGTTTGACCTTGCGATCCGATGCGAGATCCTTGATGCCGATCTTCAGCGCAATGGGATGAGGCACAGAGGTGAGACCCTCGGCCATCAGAGTAAAGGGCAGCCTGGTGTCGGACATGGTCTTCCAGTTGAAATAGGTCTCGGTGCCGTCGCCCACGTACACCCTCTGGGTGCCGATGAAACCCAGGCCCGACCCGAGGGCCGAAAAGAACATGATGATCAGAATGCTCAAGTGCCCGGCGAGGGTGAAGACAAAACCTACCCTCCCCTTGGACAGGATCCGGCGGCCCTCCCTGGTTTTTTCGCTGAACCGCCTCGACCTCAACACACCAACCAGGCGTTCCTCGAGGTCCTCGTCCATTGCCCCCTGCCACACGGGTGATCGGCGCAGGGCGGCCTCACCCCGCAGGCTCGACAGCATGGCCGGGATGCGGGAGACCATGCATGAGATCATGTTGGCGGCCAGAAGGAGGAGCAGGAACCGGAACCACCAGGAGTGATAGGCATCCCCCAGGGACAGCACCTTCACCGCCCAGGCCCCGGCCCCTCCCACCAGCACCTCATATTCGGCCACCGTCTTTCCCTG
>JBFFDD010000163.1:0-6232 GCA_041559575.1 bacterium | reverse complement strand
CTTATCGACTGACCGATTCAACGAAGAATCGGCCCGTTCGCCTTGTCGGATAGTCGTAACCTCGTTCAGTCGCCCTCTCACCTGCCCTGAGTTTTAGGAACAGAGAACTGGGAACTGATTCTCTCGAATTTACGACTTATCGACTGACCGATCCAACGAAGAATCGGCGCGTGCGCCTTGTCGGATAGTTGTAACCTCGTTCAGTCGCCCTCTCACCTGCCCTGAGTTCCAGGAACAAAGAACTGGGAACTGATTCTCTCGAATTTACGACTTATCGACTGACCGATCCAACGAATAATCGGCGCGTGCGCCTTGTCGTATAGTCGTAACCTCGCCCCGTCGCCCCTCCTCTACCTCGCAGAACGCCCTCTCGCAGAACGCCCCCTCGCCCTATCTCCCTCTCCGCGCCCCCGTGTCCCCGCGTCCGCCCTCGCCCCCCTTGGGACCTGGGTCGTGGGACTTGGGACTGTCTTTAACCCATCCCTTCACCAGGGGCATCACCGCTCTCAGGTATACGGCCCCAAAGGCGAGCCGGCCCAGGACCACCCAGGGCAGGCTGGCCCCCACGGCCACGAAGAGCAGGGAGTCCTCGATAAGGGCGTGGTTGGTCCCCAGGAAGACGTTGGTGGCCAGGATCTCCCGCCTGGTGAAGGTGTTCTTCTTCGCCTCGTCGATGATCAGACCTGCCCCGTAGGCCAGACCGAGGACCAGGCCCACCGCGGTGACGAAGGAAGTCTTGCTGCTCATGCCCAGGATCCTCATGGGACGGTCCAGTGCTGCCATGAGCCGGTTCATTAAACCGAACTCCCGGAGGATCTCCACCGACACCAGGAGGGTCACTATTATGAGTACGATCTTGACCAGGGAAAAGGCGTTGGACAGGATCACCTGACCGGGATCCATGGACGCCGGACCGGAAGCCGCGTTCTCAAGGATCCCACCTCCGTCAGCGATGACGGCCGCGAACAGGAGTCCAGCGATCCAGGAGGCCGAAAGCCGGACCGGCAGCATGATGGCAGCCGGCGTCCCCGCCTTGCTCTGGACCGCTGTCTCCACGATGAGGTTGTGGGCGATGAGGACCATGACGGCCAGGATGGTCATGGATTTAGCCGTCAGGGGGATGTTCACGGCCACGGCGATGCAGGCGTAGATGTTCACCAGGGCCCCGGTGATCAGCGCGAGGGCGGCCTCGCCGGGAAGGCCGAAATACTTCATCAAGGGAGCCGCCGCTCCCGATAGAGCCTGGAGGATACCGGCGGCCTTGAGGATCTGGACGACGATGATGGTGGGCACCATGATCCTGACCATGATCCAGGCAGTGGAAAAGCCCGTCGCAAGGCCCTTCCTGCCGCTGGCGGCGATCCTTGACCGGACGGGGGCCTTCAGGGGGTCGGCGGGCGGCTCAGATCGGCTCAACCTCAAGGCCTTCCATGGTGTCGATCACCCGCTGGCGGATCTCCTCGGGCTTGGCAGGGGGATGGGTTCTCCGGCCGTCCTCCATGACCGTCTCTAAAAGCGGGACCCCCTTTCCACCGCACTCTCCGCAGGGTGGGGGACCTGATCCTCGGGGAACCGTTGTGTCACGGCGGCACACCGGGCAGCGGTAGAGATCCTTGCTCCCCGACATCTTGCCCCGCTTGGCCACGGGCGCACCGTCCACCTCCACGATATCGAGGGAGTAATCCACCGTGGGCGCCCCCGAGATAGCGGTGCCCACGCCGTAAGCGTCCACCGCCGTGTTGAGCTTCACGATGCTACCCTCGTTGAGTCCGCCGCTGGCAAACAGCTTCACGTGAGTATGACCCTTCAGGTCCAGCTCCCACCGAACCTCCTGAAAGATCCTGAGAAAATCCCCGCGCCGCGATGAGGCGGTGTCCAGACGGACGGCGTTCAGGTCCTGTCCCAGGGCCTCGGCCACGGCCAGCGACTCGAACTTCTCGTCGTTGAAGGTGTCCACCAGAGAAACCCGGGTGGCCGCCCTCGGAGTAGATGGCCACCTTGCGGCCGAAGGAGTTGCCGTACTCACCTATCTTGACGCCCAGGCCCTCGACGCGGGCGCCGGCGTCGTACTCGATGAAGTAGTTGTCGAGGAGGTGGTCGTAGGTATTCACAGTAATTTTGTCAGCAGTATCGCCATCAGCATTGTGGTCAACGCCGCTGATCGTCTCATCAAGGACGTAACTCGCGTTGCTGCCAGGATTGATGGTGCTTCCCTCGAAGAACTCGTCGTCGGAGATCTCGAAGTCGACGGTGGCGGTGACCGGTCCCCGGTCCACCTTGATGACGAACTGGAACTCGTCGTCGTACCACTTGGACTCCGATGCCCCCTGATCGTAGATCTCACCATCGATGGTGTAGTCACCGTACATGGCCCATCCCTCTTCCATGCCTGGGGGGGGCGGACCGGTGTCGAGGGAACCCTCGTGGACGGCCATGGCGGGCACGGCGAAGGTCACCGCGAATGCCAGGGCCAGCAGAAAAATTGAAAGTCTCTTCATTTCTCCCTCCTTGAAAATATGAGGTTTAAACATACGTAAACAGGTGGTCGATTGCACTCAAATGATCGTAATGAACTGTTCCTCGGGAACCCCGTATCCCCTCCTTTCCTCTGGTTTCCTTTCTCTTTTGATCTTTTGGTCAACCGGGCAACGCCGTCACGACCCTTTACCCTTCCCACGTTGGGAGGTGACAGCCCGGATACAGTCTGTGAGGTGCGATTTTGTGGAAAATTAGCACTTCACAATATCCATGTCAAGCCGATTCTTGTTGTTTTTTAAGGTGCTAACGCCCCCCCGGGGTCCGCCGTAATTCCATTTTCGTCATCATTACCAGTTCTGGAGTATAACTCCAACCCCCGTGGTTTGCAAGAGTAAAATGGTATTTTACTGACCTCGGAAATGACCCAGGACCGGCAACAGAGGGGAATACAAATCCCCATAATCCTATGGAGTTAAACCGGCACTTCGGTCAAAACGGCTTTACGGCGGGGTGATTCCCGACCGTACCGTTGAGTGTCGAATCACGGTTCACGGTTGGAGAGAAATAATGGTTTGAGGTTTGAGGTTTGAAGTTTGAGGTTTGAAGTTTGAGGTTGGATTATAACAGGCATCCAGTATTTAGGAGTCAGTATTCCTTATTAGTATTCTGGATTCAGAATGAAAACTTTCTTTTTCCCGTGTTACACTGCGCCCACTGCAGTAAATTCCTTTTTATCCAGCAGTTTAGTTCCTTTTCACCGATACCCCGATACTCCGTTACTCCGATACCTGATCTTTCTCCGTGTCCCCGTGTCTCCGCGTCCGTCCTGAAAAGCTCTACTCCTCGGCTCCGTAGCGTCCGCTGAACCGACGGTAATCGATGATCCGGAAGGGGGGATCCTCCCCCTCCAGCCCCAGGGTCCCCCCGGGGACCACCTGGACGTCCGGCGTGCACACCAGGTAGGAGCAGACGGCGCTGCGGATCCGGTCGGACAGGGCCTCCTCATCCGTCCTGACCCCCTTCCTCAGCTCCACGCTCACCGAGAAGCCGTCCAGACCCCTGACCGAGTCGAGGATCACCTGGAACGGCCCCACCTCGGGGAACAGGGACATGACGTCCTGAAGCCTGGAGGGGTAGACCACGAACCCGCCGATGGACAGGGCCCCGTCGGTCCGGCCCAGGATGCGCCGCACGCGGGGATGGGTCCGGCCGCACCGGCACCTCTTCCAGATCACCCGGGACAGGTCGTGGCTGCGGAAGCGGATGACCGCCGTGGCCTCGGCGTTCAGCCACGTCCACACCAGCTCGCCGATGTTGCCCTCGGGGACCGGCTCGCCGGTCTCAGGATCGATGCACTCGAGGAGGAACTGGTCCGCCCAGGCGTGCATCCCCTTCTTGTAGGGGCAGTGGCAGGCCATCCCCGGACCGAGGAACTCGTTCATGCCGTACTCGCCGTAGGCCCTGATGCCCATGAGCTGGGCCAGCCTGGATTTCATCCGGGTGCTGGTGGGTTCGGCTCCGAACAGGCCCACCCTCAGGTTCGAATGGGCCAGGTCGATACCCCTCTCTAAGGCCCTCATCCCCAGAAACAGCCCGTAGGAGGGCATCATGGCGATCCCCTCCACGCCGAGGTCGACCAGGAGATCGATCTGCCGGTCGGTGCCCCCGATGCTGGCCGGGATGCTGGTCATGCCCATCCTCTGGGCCCCGAGGTGGAAGCCGAAGCCCCCGGTGGACAGGCCGAAGCGGAAGGCGCTCTGGAGCCTCTCCCCCGGCCGGAGGCCGACCATCCACAGGATGCGGGCGCACCGCTCGGCCCACTGGTCCAGGTCTCCCTCGGTGGCCCAGATGGGCAGGATCTGGCGGCTGGGGGTGGTGGCCGCGTGGACCTGCCGCAGGCGGGACCGGTCGCACATGAGCATGCCGAAGGGGTAGGCCCGGTCGGCCAGCTCCTTGTCCACGAAGGGGAGCCTGCGGACGTCCTCTAAGGACCGGATGTCCCGGGGGGTTACGCCGGCCTTGCGGTACAGGTCCCGGTAGAAGGGGCTCTTGCGGTAGGCCCGGTCCACCACGTCGCGGAGCATGTCCGTCTGAAGGGCCTCGAGGTCCTCCCTGGGCATGGTCTCCACCTCGGCGTTCCAGTGCGGTCGGGTCTTGGGCATAGGGGAATCAGTTCTCAGTTCTCAACAACGGAATTTTACCACAGAGAACACAGAGAGGGAATTCAGGTTCTTGCGTATGGGGTCAAGGTTCTAGCATCTGGAGAGTTGAATCAAAGACCTTAAACTTTTATCTCAACTCTGCGTTACCCTGCGTCCTCTGCGGTTAAACTGTCCTTGACTTTCAACTCGCCGCCGAACAGGTAGGGCAGCCCCCCCAGCATTCCGTTGGTCAGGACGAGGGAGAACCACATGACGCCGAGGGAGAACGCCTGTTCCGGTCCGATGCCGAACAGGCCGAGGAGGTAGACGTAGGACGCCTCCCGGAGGCCGATGCCGTTGAGGCTCACCGGGATGACGGACACGAAACCGGCCAGGGGATAGATCAGGAACCAGGCCCCCGCGGGGACCCCGAGGCCGAGGGAGGATGCCATGAGCAGGTGGGCCAGGACGATCAGGAGGTGGACCACCAGGGAGATGCCCCAGCCCGTTATTGCCGGCCGGGGATCGGTCCAGTAAACGAACAATCGGTCGCGGGGAAGCTCCCTGAGCCGGCGGCTCAGGGCAAGGACCGGATGAGAGAAACGGGGAAGCAGGATGAGCAGGAGATAGATACCGGGAACGGCCGCGAGGAGCGCCACAGCCATCCAGGCCGGGATTTCGGGCCACACGGAGACAGCCCCCACCAGGCTGTACAGGATCAGGGCCGTCATACCGATGGCCCTGTCGGCCACCAGGGTGTAAAGGGCTGTCGGGACCCTCCGCCAGCTGCCGGCGATGTAGAAGGTCTTGATGCCGTCGCCGCCGATCACCGAGGGCAGAAACAGGCTGAAGAACATGCCGACGTAGTAGATCTTCAGGACCCGGAACCACTCCAGGTGGTAGCCGAGGGGCTTGAGCAGCACCTGCCACCGCGCGGAGGAGATGACCTGGGACAGGATCACCAGGCCGAGGGCCGCGGCCCACCGGACCTTATCGCTGCCGGCCAGAAGACCGAAGGCCTGTCCGAGGTCCATCCGCCGGAGGAGAAACCACAGGACGGTGGCGCTGACGGCCACCTTGGCGGCAAACAGGAGCCAATCCTTGATCTTGCCGGGAGGGCCCGGTCTCTGGTTGTCATCCGGAGCCATACTGATGGGGTGTGTACACGCAAAGGACCCGGGAAGTCAATCCGCAAAAAGGCCTTAACCACAGAGACCACAGAGATTTTCGGCATAAACACAGAGGACACAGGGGATAAATATTGGGGTATTGGTTTCCGGGACAAAATATATTCAACAAGGCCAAGTAATCGGTAGGAATATTGCATTATTCCCGGAAAAATTCTTTGCCAGGATTATAAATATGGAATTGAATTCAATCAGCAGTAAAATAATCAGTGCCGCAATAGAAGTGCATCGAAAACTAGGGCCTGGCTTGCTGGAAAGCACCTACGAAGCGTGTCTTGTGCACGAGCTTCAAAGGAGGAAAATTCAGGTTCAATCACAAGTGGAATTGCCTGTTGTTTACGATGATTTAAGGCTGAATATCGGGTACCGGGTAGACCTTCTAGTGGAAAATGCTGTGATTGTTGAACTAAAATCGGTTGAAAGGGT
>JBFFDD010000162.1:0-6252 GCA_041559575.1 bacterium | reverse complement strand
TCGCCAACGCGTTCAGCGTCTACCACGCGAGCGGGTTGGGGTGGGAGACGCCCACGAACCTGGTGCGGCCCTTCCCCAAGATAACAATATTGAAATTATCTTTAAAAAATCGCCGGTACTGTGGTAATAAATAGTTATTATTAAACAATTCTGATAAATTAATCCGGCAACAGATTAACGATAATTTCGACCTGAAATCTCCAGATTATCGAGGAGCGCGTGCGATGGAACAGAGGGTGAAAGGCGAAGAGGCAGCGGGGAGTGCCCCTGAGAGGGGAGGCCGGGTTGGGGAGATTATCCCGCCGTCCGGCCCCGATTTACAGGGCGATGGCCGCTCCCCGGGGAAGTCGAGGGTCACCATCGCCTGGAAGATCACCGGTGTCGTCATCCTGGTCATGTTCGTTCTGGCGGTCTTCAATATTATCTTTACCCGTAACAGGTTCACCACAGTCATGGAGGAGGAGTTCAAGAGCAAGGGAAAAACCGTTGCCTCATCCCTGGCCACCTCCAGCGAGGATAAGCTCTACAGCGGTTACCTGGACGTCGTTCAGGACCTGGTGGACGGTTCCAGTGAGATCTACGGCATCAGGTACATCTTTGTTGTTGACAGGAAGGGAGAAGTGGTCGCCCACAGTTTTGGTGATGATTTTCCCGCCGACCTGGCTGGAACCAACCCGGTTGAAGGTGAGGAAGCCTTCCGGATCGCCGAGCTCGATCTGAGATCGGTTGGCCGGGTGATGGATGTGGCGGTTCCCATCCTCTATGGCGCCGCGGGTACCGCCCACGTGGGCATGGACAGGGGCATTATCATCGAGGAGGTGAGGCAAATCACCTCACAGCTTATCGTCCAGTTCGCCATAGCGTCCCTCCTCGGGGTGATCCTCCTTCACCTGGTTGTCCAGTACCTGCTCAGGCATCTGTCCACGATACTGGCCGTGCTCCAAAGGGTCGGGAAGGGGGACCTGGCGGCCAGGGTGGATGTCCCAACGCGGGATGAGTTCAGGGATCTCGGCGATCAGCTGAACACGACCTTTGGAGGTCTCGGCCTTATGATCATCCGGGTTCGCCAGGCCTTCCGGAGCATCAACCAGGCCAACGAGAGCTTCACCAGGGTCTACAACGACGTCCTCGAGGGGACCGATCAGCAGGCGAACCTGGCCGCCGAGACCATGCAGTCGGTGACCCATAACAAAGAGATGATAGACGAGGTCACCCAGGGCATCCACGTTCTGGAGAATTCGGCCAACGACAGTTTCAGCAGCGTCATGGAGATGGGCGCCTCTATCGAGGAGGTTTCCTCCATGGCCGATTCCCTCTTTCGATCCGTCAACGAATCCAACGAGTCCATCGAGACCATGTCCACCTCCATCCATGAGATCTCCCAGACATTGCTTAACCTCTCGAAGGCCGCCGAAGAGATGGCCAGTTCCATGGGTGAAATGGGGGTGAGCATTCAACAGGTGCGGGAGAATGCGGAGAGCACCTCCGAAGATGCCGTCCGGATGACCCAGATCGCCGAGGACGGGGTGGGGGTCTCCAAGAAGGCCATGGAAGGAACCCTGGCCATCAGGGAGAGCTCCTCCCAGGTGAGTCAGCTCATATCCCTGGTCACCGAGCGGATCGAGGAGATCGACGAGATCCTCAGTTTCATAACAGATATCACTGGGAAGACCAACCTGCTGGCCCTTAACGCGGCCATCATCGCCGCTCAGGCCGGCGCGCAGGGCAAAGGATTTGGGGTGGTTGCCGACGAGATCAACGAACTGGCCCAGAACACCAAGGCCCAGACCAACCGGATCGCCAATGTGATACAGGGTATCCGGGAGGAGGTTGTCAGGACCGGCGAGGCGGTGGAGGAGGCCAACTCACGGGTTGAAAACGGTGTTCAGCTCTCCGAGCGGGTCACCGAGGCCCTGGTTAAGATCACCGACAGCACCAGCCTTGTGTCCCAGAGGGTTGAGGAGATTGCCCGTACCACCAACGAACAGGCCAATACCAGCCAGAGCGTGATGGAGACCACCGAGCAGCTGTCCAATTCCATCAACGCCATCCGGGAGGCCGGCCAGAGCCAGTCCCAGAGCAGCGAGAAGCTATTGGAGATGTCCCGCCGAATCCAGCAGGTGGCCCAGAAGGTCAAGACGAGCACCGAGGAACAGTCATCCACCAGCCAGCAGATCAACAACGATCTGACCCGCATCACCGAAACCGTCCGTGGCATCAGCGAATCCACGGATGTCCAGGTGGAGAACGGCAACAGGGTGCACAGCATGACGACGGATCTGACGGGGATCATCGAGAGCAACAAGCAGGCCGTCCACGGCCTGCAGGGAGTCCTCTCCGACCTCTCGGAGAGGATGGATTCCCTGCAGAAGGAGTTGAGGTCTTTCATTGTGGAGGAGGAGTAGAGGCGGTGTCTGGAGTCCAGGGTCCGGGATCCCGGGTAAACCCTTTATACAATTATTTCTTGAGGACCCGGCCGGGTCCTCTTTTCGTTGGCTGTTATAACAATTGAATCCAGCGCCATCTCCAATGTTGAAGGTCATAACGTAAAAAGTTAATCTTGACCGCAGAGGATATTCCAAATTTCAGATTTCGAATTCCAAAGTTAATCTCTGCCGCGGGTTACACAGGGAACGTGGAGGGCCTCAGGGTTTTGAGCACGAGTTTCAGGTATAAAAATCAGATTTTACCCCAGATATTGGATCCAGTTTTTTCTCTGTGGCTCTCTGTGATGAGGGCTCAATGGCCCTCTCTGTGTTCTCTGTGTTCCGTCTTTTGACCTCAATTCATGGGGTTTACCACAGGGGGCCACAGAGGGGCTCGCTGGTAAGCCGCACATTCCACGGAGGACCTCAGAGTTAAAAGTTTTGGCTCTTCGCAGAAATGAGTACCTGATATGCGACTTCAGGTGAAACAGCAATCCCCTCTCGCCCGCTCATCACGCCTGGAGCGCGATTCGCTTAAGACGCTAAGACGCCAAGGAAACATGAAACATCAGGATTTAAAAACCTTCATAAGAATGGGGTTTCTTGGCGAGCTTTGCGGCTTTGCGAGAGACAGCTTTTAGATACGCGTTTTTGTGATGACCCAAAGTTTTGGACTTTGGATTTCTTTAGCTGAGTCCTCAGAAAGGCCGGAACCATGAGAATCGTACGTGTCCCATGTCTCGGTTTTTTGCTGATGGTCATGATTTTCACCCCGGCTCTGTCCCAGGCCGGGGGGGGCCTCAAGGACCCGAAGGAGGTCCACCTCGAGAATGTCAGGCAGTTGACTTTCGGCGGGCAGAACGCCGAGGCCTACTTCTCCCATGACGGGAAGAGGCTGATCTTCCAGTCAACCAGACCCCCCTTTGGATGCGACCAGATCTTCCTGATGAATGTCGATGGCAGCGATGTCAGACTGCTGTCCACCGGCAGGGGAAGAACCACCTGCGCCTTCCTCTCCCCGGAAGGGGAACGGTTCATTTACGCTTCGACCCACCTCGGTGGTGAGGCATGTCCGCCGGAACCGGACCGGTCCCAGGGTTATGTGTGGCCCCTGTACTCGACCTTCGACATCTTCGCGGCCGATCTGGATGGAAAGAATCTGGTGCGGCTCACCGATGTCCCGGGCTACGACGCCGAGGGAGCCATCTCCCCTGACGGAAGCAGGATTGTCTTCACCTCGGTCCGGGACGGGGACCTGGAGCTTTACACCATGGACGCCGATGGATCGAGCAAAAAGCGGCTTACCTTTCGCGAGGGCTTCGACGGAGGGCCCTTCTTCTCGTGGGACGGCCGACACATCGTCTACCGCAGCCATTACCCCGATACGGAGGAGGAACTGGCCGATTACCTCACCCTTCTGGCCGCCGACCTGATGCGACCGGCGAGGGCCGAGATCTTCTTCATGAACGCCGACGGATCGGAACAGACCCAGGTCACCAGGGACGGGGCGGCCAACTGGGCTCCCTTTATGCATCCTGACAATCGTCGGGTCATCTACTCCTCCAACCGGGACGCCCCGAATGGGCGCAGCTTCTCCCTGTACATGGTCAACCTCGACGGAACAGGGATCGAAAGGGTGACATTCGAGGCCGATTTCGACGCATTCCCCATGTTCTCGAAGGACGGCAAAAAACTGGTGTGGAGCTCGACCCGGAACGCGAGGGAGCCGCACGAGTTCAATATCTTCATCGCGGATTGGGTGGATTGAGTCAGTGAAAAGTGGAAAGGCTTTAACCACAGAGGACGCCCCTCGACAAGGCTCGGGGCGGGCAGAGGAGACCGGGAAAACAGACAGGAGAGAGGGAGATAAGACCAAAGGCTTTTTGACCGCGGCGCACCCCTTCCAGGCTGCTCCGCAGGGGACCGCAGGAAAAAAAGGATACCAGTAGCAGGATTTGATCGCCCCTTTCATTGATCTACCTCTGCGCAACCCCGCGGTAAAGGGTTTCTTTAGGATGTGGAATTTGGAATAATCGAGCCTTCCCGATTACGCTGGAGTGAGCATGCCGACAAAGCTCTTACCTGCATTCTGTATTGTCATCCTTCTGTCAGTATCCCCGGCTTCGGCCATTGTCCACCACCGGATCGATGTCACCCTCTTCCCCGATGAGAACCGTTTTGAGGCCACCGACCTGGTGTCCTTTCCGGACCTGAAAGGTCCGAAGGATATTCGATTCCGGCTCCACCCGGACCTCGACCCCCGCAGGGCAGAATCATTAGTGCCGGTTGAGGTGATGACAGCGGGACAGGGTCCGGGATCCTATGCCATCGAGTTGCCCGGCGATGAGACCGGATTCGCCATCCGGTACGGGGGCGTCATCAATCATCCTCTCCGGGCGGTCGGCGAGGAGTACGCCAGGGGGCAGCAGGACACGGCGGGAAGCATCCGTCCAGAGGGTGTCTACCTGGATGGCGGTTCCGGCTGGTACCCCCTGTTGCCGGGGGATGAGAGAATCACCTTCGACCTCACAGTGAGGCTTCCCGGTGGTTGGGACGCGGTGAGCCAGGGGACGAGGACCCGGCACGAGGCAACCGGTGACGGGACCATTGTCCGGTGGGTTTGTGACACGCCGCAGAGCGCCATCTGGCTGCTGGCCGGCCGCTTCAGGGAGTACTCGAAACAGGTCGGGGACGCCACGGCCATGGTCTTTTTCCGGGAGCCGGATGACGAGCTGGCCAATAAATATCTGGAGGCTACCGGGGAGTACATCGGGATGTACGAACGCCTGGTGGGGGAATACCCCTACGGCAAGTTCGCCCTGGTGGAGAACTTCTGGGAGACCGGTTACGGTATGCCGTCCTTCACCCTCCTGGGTCCCCGCATTATCCGCTTCCCCTTCATTATCGAATCGTCCTACCCCCACGAGATCCTTCACAACTGGTGGGGTAACAGCGTGTACATCGACTACGGGTCGGGGAACTGGGGGGAGGGACTGACGGCCTACCTCTCGGACCACCTCCTCAAGGAGCAGAAGGGCCAGGGGGCCTCCCACCGCCAGGAGACCCTCCAGAAATACGCCGATTATGTCCTCCAGGGCCGGGACATTCCTCTCACGGCCTTCCGTTCCCGGCACGGTTCAGTGACCGAGGCGGTGGGTTACGGTAAGACCCTGATGGTCTTCCACATGCTGCGCATTGTCATCGGTGATGACCTGTTCCGCGAAGGTCTCCGGACCTTCTACGCGGACAACCTGTATCGCACGGCCGACTGGCAGGACCTGGAAAAATCCTTCGAACAGGTCACCGGTCAGGAACTCGGCTGGTTCTTCGATCAGTGGATCGAGCGGACCGGGTCCCCGCGCCTCGAACTGGGGGACGTTACCACCGGGCCGATTGATGGAGGAGGATATCGGCTGTCGGTGGGCCTCAGGCAGGTCCAGCCCGGCGATGCCTATCGGATGAGGATCCCCTTGGCCGTGACCCTCGTGGGGCAAAGGGAGGCCCTGCAGGTCGATCTGGAGATGACCGGCAGGGAGCACACCTTCGATCTGTCTGTTCCGGCAAAGCCCCTTCGGGTGGACGTGGACCCCGAGTTCGATCTCTTCCGGAGGCTTGACCGGCGGGAGATCCCGCCGGCCCTCACCCAGGCCTTCGGGGCCGAGAGGGCGGTTATCGTCCTGCCGGCGGAGGCCACGCAGGATCTCCTCGAGTCCTATCGCTCCCTGGCAAATTTCCTGTCACGGACGGGACCGGGAAGCGTGGAGATCACGGACGACGGGGCGCTCGAGGACCTTCCCGCCGGCGCGGCGGTTTGGTTGTTGGGCTG
>JBFFDD010000161.1:0-6328 GCA_041559575.1 bacterium | reverse complement strand
TGAGGGCAGACCGACGACGAGGTCCACCCGTTCGATGAGTTCAACCCGGCTCCTGATATCATCCCGGAGGGCAGTTACGTATTTCATGTGGTCACCTGCGGTTTCGCGGTCTTATAGCTGTGATAAGATTTTAATATTATTATAAAGAGGTTAGAACAGGACCTTACGGAAGTCAAAGTGATTCTGGAAACACCTTTAATTGGTGTAGTAAATGTTAAAGGAGATGAACTCACCGGTGGGTTCCTCGTAGTTGACGTCCACGTTCTCGACGATGGACGAAGGCGGACCCTGGTGGGCCCATCGAACCAGTTTCTCGAGAAGATCCTTGGTGCCCTCGGCGACGATCTCGACCGTTCCGTCCATGCGGTTGCGGACCATCCCCTCGATGCCCAGTTCATTGGCGGTCCGGCATGTGCTGTCCCGGAAGAACACTCCCTGCACCCTTCCGTAGACGATCATGCGGACCCTGCGAATGTCACTCATTGAAGAACCTCCAAAAAGGACGAAGATTTAACCACAGAGGACACAGAGATCTCTGAGAAAACCCAGATAAGATAAGAGGTTAGATTTTCGGCCCAAACCTTTAAATTAGGTCTTCCATTTTTAAAGCAGTTATTCGATTTATGGATAAGCCTATTATTCATGCTGTATTTTCTCAACTTTTTTTCTTTTCCCAGGGCCCCCATAAGTCCTCCCTCTGTGTTCTCTGTGGTTCAACCCTAGTCGTCCAGCCGGTGGATGTGCGGTTTTATGTCCAGGACCGGAGTCCCGTCCACGGCATCGATCCCCCGCAGCCTCAGGTGCAGACCGTCGACCTCGAGCAACTCAGCGGTGTAGACGGCCAGAGGGTTGGGCCGGGCCGGGCTTCTGGTGCCGAACACACCGGTCAGGGGATTGCCCCGGTCGTCCTTGGGATGGACCACCTTGATATCACGCCTTGCCAGGTGCATGAAACAGATCACCTGGACCAGTCCCCCGGGCTGAACTCCTTTCACACAGTCAGCGTACTCGGGCCGGATCTTGACGGTCACTTCCACAGCCGTGTCCCTGCCCTGCCTGGGGGCGTCTGCCCGGGTCTTGACGGAAGACCTCACGACACCAACGGGTGTGACTGCGAAGTCGCTCATTGTCTTACGCCTCCTCTGGTCCGCCGGCCAGGAGGATATCGCCCTCCCGGCGTCTGATGAGAACCCGATACAGGCCGCCGGGAGAAGTATCCAAAGCACTTTCGAGGATGACCCTCGAATAATCATCAGCGAGGGCGGGAGTCCCGTTCCCTGATCCCCGGCCATGAACAACAACCTCAACCACCTGCCCTACCCGATCGTCCAGAAACCGTGACCGGTTCAAGGCGGCCGCTTCCATCACCCGCCTGACCCTGGACTTCTTTACCTGAGGCGATACATCGTCCTTCATCCGTGCCGCCCTGGTTCCCGGTCTCGCCGAGTACGGAAAGGCGTGCAGGAAGGGGATCTCAAGCCCGCTGATGGTCTCCACCGTCCTGGAGAAATCCTCCTCGGTCTCACCGGGAAATCCACAGATGACATCGCACCCGATGCCGATCCCCGGGACATACTGCCGCGCCTCCTGGACAGCATCTGTGAAATCGGAGTTCCTGTAGGGCCGGTTCATGAGCTCTAAAATGCGGTCGCTGCCGCTCTGCAGAGGAATGTGGAGGTGGCGGCAGATCCGCGCCTGAGAATCACCCATCAGGGTCAGAAGGCGGTCACCGATCTCCAGGGGCTCTAAGGAACTGAGCCGAATCCTCCCCGGCAGGTCCTCTTCCACCAACTGCTCGAGCAGGTCCTCCAGAGATGTCACTGGCGACAGATCACTCCCATATAACCCCAGGTGGACACCGGTGAGAACGACCTCGGCGCGCCCTTTCTCCATGAGGGATTTGACAGCCGAGAGAGTCCTTTCCGGGCCCAGGCTCCGGGCCGGGCCTCTCACCGACGGTACGATGCAGTAGGAGCAGCTGTGATTACAGCCATCCTGAACTTTGAGAAATCCCCTGTCCCTTCCCTCCGAGGCGGCTGCCGGGTCCTCCGGCCAGTCGGTCCACATGCCGTTCCCTTTCAGACCCAGGTGCTCCGGAAGCCGCCCCTTTTCGGTGGGCTCGAGCATTACGTCGACCTCTTTCATGGCAGTGATCTGATCCGGATCGCCCTTGGACAGACAACCGGCCACCACGATACGGGCTCTGCGGTTGTCCCTTTTAGCCCGGCGTATGGCCTGCCGGCACTGGGATTCCGTGGGCCCTGTCACCATACAGGTGTTGATGATGACCACATCTGCCTCGTCCGCACCGGCCGAGGTCATGCCGGCGGCCCTCAGGCTGGCCGCCATGGCCGCTGTGTCGTACTGGTTGCTCTTGCACCCCAGGGTGATAAAAGCGTAGGTATTTAATTGCTTTTCAGCGGTGATCCCGGAATCGGCCATGGGGTTAATGTAATGGAAGGAAAAAAAAGTTCAACACCGAATCCACCCATGCATCGATTCGCTGTTGAACTTTTTCGAAATCAGGGAATGGAAATTTGAGATTGGAAAAGGAGTTGGAAAATCAAAAACATGAAAAGGGCAAAGGGAATGCACACTCTAAATTCCCAGTGCCATTCCCCTGTCCCTCCTTCGGTCCGGAAACATGGTGGTTTGCTTGAACCGATAAGGAGAATTTTCTCCGATACGCCGTTACTCCGGCTCCCCGACACGAAAGTTCTCACCTCCCTCTCCCGCCGCCTCCACCTTCACCGGAGTGTCCTTCGCCGGAGCCTCCACGGTCATCACTGCGATCATAGTCATCGTCGTCAAACCGGTAACGGTCCCTGGTGTCCCGCCGCTCGCGTACCGATCTTCTTACCCTGTCTCTGATCTCCTGTTGGAACCGTATCTGGAAGAGGAGGTATCGGGCTGTGTCCTCGGGAGACAGAATGGACCGTACCCTCCTGAAGTGCTGGTGCTCGATCCTGGCCATCTCCATGCGGTTCTCCTGCAGCCTGTTCAGGGCTTCCGAGATCCAGGACCGGTCAAACCTGTTTTCTCGAACCTCCCGGGCCATTCTCCTCACCAGACGGCGGTTCTCCGCCTCGATCCGCTGCCTTGACTCGTCCATCTCCCTCATGGCGGGAAAGAGCCGGGAACTGGTAGCCTCATCCAGATCCAGCTCCTCGGTAAGCTTCCAGGCCCTTAAAGCCTCGACCTTCTTGCGGATGCGCTTAAGATCCCTTTCGCTGAAGGAACTGTCCCGGTCATCGGCCAGACCCGGCGTCCCCATCAGGAGAAGCGCGGCGATCACAACATGGAAAATTATCGGGATGCTTTTGGTCTTCATATTCCTATCCTCTTTCGACACCGTTCGGCATCATTTCATCCAGGATCTTCTCCAGGATTCTGAGCGTCTCGTCATCGAGATCCTCGATCCTCAGACCTTCCAGGACAGAACCCTCCTCCAGAATGATGCGGTCCTTCTCCGGGATCTCATCGTCGACTTCCAGGGCGCGTTCGAGAAGGGCCACCTCCATAGGTCCTTCGGACAGGAGTTCCGTTTCCGTTCCGAGACTGACCATCTGTCCATGTCCTGACGTATAGGGAAGCAGAGATCCGTTTCCGGCATTATCGACGGCTCCCCCGAACGGCCGCAGGAAGAGCAGGATCAGGGCCGCCGCACAGGCCGCGGCCACTCCCCCGCCCCACGCCCACCGGCGACTGAATGTCACTATCCTGGGCCGGACCGCCTTATCATTTATGGTACGCGCCCTGGAGGTTTTCACCTCTGCCATGATCCTTCGGGGGAGCTCGGCCCAGAATTCCTCCCCCGGATCGGGCACCTCCAACGAAACCAGGTCCCGGAGGATCTCCAGCTCGAGGGAGCACTCCGAACAGCTGCCCAGATGCGCGGCAACCCTCCCGGCGGCCTCCTGTTTCAGGCCCCCTGAGGCGAAGCCGGCCAGATGCTCCTTGACCCAACTATCCCGGCACTTCATTGCGACTCTTCCTCTAGAATCCTCTTCAGCCTGCTGACCGCCTGATGGTAGTTCGCTTTGGCGGCGCCGATGGTGCATTCCATGATCTCGGCGACCTCCTTGAACTGATACCCCTCCTGGACCCTGAGGACCAGGGCCTCCCTCTGCCTGGCCGGAATATCCTGGACCGCTTCCCAGAGAAGCTCTCTCTGCTGCCGGGAGGCGAGGATCTCGAAGGCCCCCTCCTCGGAGGAAGGAATGTCATTATCGATACTAAGGTGCCGCCGCCTGGCTTCGTCGCGCATGTAATTCCTGAGGGTATTGACCGCAATCCTGTAAAGCCAGGTCCTGAAGGAGGCCTCGCCGCGAAACCGGCCAATGCCTGAATAGGCCTTGACGAAAGCGGACTGCGTCACCTCCGCCGTTACCTCCGTGTTTCCTGACATACGGTAGATAAAAGCGTAAAGGCGCCTCTGGTGGGACCGCACCAGCTCCTCGAACGCGCCGTCGTCGCCGTCCCGGGCCTTTTGAACCAGATCCTGTTCACGGTCTGTCTCCCTCATGCGCTCCATATGTGACGGCATTCCTGTGTATTGGAATAGACACGGGTATTGGAAAAAAGTTTAAAGGGAAAAGGAGAAAGGGGAAAGGTTTAATTAAGGAATAAAGTTGAAAGTGGAAGGTGGAAAGTGACAAGTGGAAAGGCAAATTCCGTAATTGGTGATTTGTGATTCGTGACTCGCTTGCCGCGCCGACTTGTCTCGCCAAAGCTCGAAGAGCGACGGCGGAAGCTAATAAAAGCGAAGGCGGGTGATTCGCAAACTGAAGTTTCCAGCTTCCAGTTTACAGTTGAGAACCGCCGTGATTTGTGATTCGTTACTCGTGATTCGCAAAAGCGAGATCCCGGTTTGCCGTCGTACTATTCTCCGACGCCCCGACACGCCGTTACTCCGACACCGTTTTTAATTCCCCCCGATACGCCGTTACTCCGATACTCCGACACCTTTTGTAATCCACCCGCCGCCGAGGACCAGGTCCCCATCATAAACCACCGCCGCCTGGCCGGGTGCGATTCCGTGCTGCGGATCGTCGAAGGTCACCCGAAACGAGTCACCGTCGAGGACCTCCACCTCGCAATCGGCTGGACTGTGGCGGTGCCTGATCTGAACCTGGGCCCTGAACCCCGCGGCCGCGGGGGGTCCCCCAACCCAGGTCACCCCGTTCGCCACCAGCCCCCTGGAGGATGCTTCCTCCCTCGATCCCAGCACGATGGTATTGGTTGGCGGATCGATGCGCACCACGTATAGGGGTTCTCCGGCGGCAACCCCCAGGCCTTTTCTCTGACCGATGGTGTAGTGACAGAAGCCGTCATGGGATCCAATGACCCTGCCGGACATGTCCACCACGGGCCCTGGCGCGACCTCCCCCCGGGAGTTTTGCTCAAGAAAACCCTTCAGACCGCCAGGGGGGATGAAACAGATCTCCTGGCTTTCAGCCTTTTCGTGAACGGGCAGTCCCTGCTCCCGGGCCCTGGTCCGCACCTCCTCCTTGGTCATGTCGGCCAGGGGAAAGATCAGGTGGGAGAGGATCTCCTGATCGACCGGGAACAGGAAATAGGTCTGGTCCTTGCCTCTGTCAGCGCCGCGGTTCAGCGTATAGGGTCCATCACCTGCGATCCGGGCATAGTGACCGGTAGCCAACCGATCGGCCCCCACACTCCTCGCCTTGCGAAGCAGATATCTGAATTTCAGTCTTTCGTTG
The DNA here is from genome assembly GCA_041559575.1 of bacterium. Lineage (GTDB taxonomy): Bacteria > BMS3Abin14 > BMS3Abin14 > BMS3Abin14 > BMS3Abin14. The sequence continues at coordinate 605 of JBFFDD010000161.1, read as the reverse complement.
CACAGAATACACGGATTGGGCGTCCTGCCATCGAGGTAGGTCCTGGCAAAGGGCTGGATCACTTCCCGATCGAACTCCTTCCTCAGATCGATTCCATAGTGCCTGATGTCGAGCCGGGCGCAGACAGCCCTGGCATCGATGAGATCCTGGGTCCCGCAGCATCCCGATTCCACACCAACGGCTTCCCCGTCCCACAGCAGCATGGTGGCCCCAACCACCCGATATCCCTGGTCTTTGAGAAGCGCGGCCGCCACGGAGGAGTCGACCCCCCCGCTCATGGCGACCATAACGGTCTTGTTGTTCTTTTTCATGAAAGTCCTTTGGAACAACAGAGAATTAGAGCATTGGAAAATTGGAAATTAGAACAATAGATCATTGGACTATTAGAGCATTGGAAAAATCCTAAAATTCTCCAATCTCCAATCTCTAATCTCCAATCTCTAATCTCCAATCTCCAATCTCCAATCTCTAATGTCCAATCTCTAATCTCCAATGTCCAATCTCTAATGTCCAATCTCCAATCTCTAATCTCTAATGATCTAAAAAACAACAGCCGCCCATCGGACGGCCTGTTTCTCTATTTTCCAATTTCCATTTTCCATTAT
>JBFFDD010000160.1:0-6338 GCA_041559575.1 bacterium | reverse complement strand
GGAGATAAACAGATCCTTGTATTTGGACATATCCATGATCGGTAATGAACCTCCCGGGCGCGAAGGGAATCAGGTGGGACGATGCCGGATCCGGTCCGGATGTCGGCCTGGGTCAATACCCCGGATCCGCGGGTTGTCGGATCGCAGCGTCAGCCGCCCCTGGTCTCCTTGAGGATCCGGACTACGACATCCAGGACCTTCTCTGGCTGAAAGGGTTTAACGATGAAATCCTTGGCTCCGGAATCCAGGGCCTCCATAACCAGGCTGTCCTGACCCAGGGCGCTGCACATGATGATGTTCGCCTTGCTGTCGTACTCCATGATCTCCCGCAGCGCCTCAATTCCGGTCATCTCGGGCATCACGATGTCCATGGTGACGATATCCGGCTGATGCTCCTTGAACTTATCCACCGCCTCGAGGCCATTTTCCGCCTCGGCGACGATCTCGTACTCATCGTCGCCGAACTTTTTCCCCTGGAAGATGTCGCCGATCATGTTCCTCATGAACATGGCATCGTCGACGATCATGACTTTAATGGCCATCATTTATCCCCTTTCAAGAAAGTCCCGTCTATCCAGACCCGAAGTTTGTCGGGGTTGATTAATGAAACAAGTCTTTCCCCGCTGCGGAAGACACCCTCCACGAAGGATACCTGCCCCGTCCTGTCGCTGATCTCCCTGGTGACCTCCTCCAGGAATGAGTACCTGGCCATTCCCAAAGTCGCCCCCACAACCAGTGAGATGCCTCCCCGTTCCGGTATCAGGCGGATCAGGAGGTCGTCGTCCTCCCCTTCGGAGATATTCATGATCCTGGCCAGGCTGATCACAGAGGACAGGATACCGTGGACGTTGATGACTCCGAGGAGAAAATCCGGGGCCAGCGGGAGGGGTGTGATATCCTCAGCCTGATGGATCTCGGCAATATCCTCAAGGGGGATCGCCAGATACTCGTTCCCCACTGTGAAGAGGATGGTGCCGTGCCCGCTCTCATCGGGGCTCTCTCCCAGTTCCGCTCCAAACTCGACGAGTTCAAAAACATCCTCGGTCAAACCTTGAACTCCTCCGAAAGCTTCTTCAATTTATCCGAAAGGACCGTCAGATCCTGGGCGGATGCAGCCAGTTCCTCCATGGAGGCCGTCTGTTCCTCAGTGGCGGCTGAAACTTCCTCGGTGGAAGCCGCATTGTCCTCCGCAACCCGGGAGATCTCATCCGAGGCCTTCGTCAGGTCAGCGGCTGCTTTGCTCTGCCTCTCTGTCAACTGGGAGATCTCCTGAGCGTTGCTGGTCGATTCGAGCACTGCCTTGACGATATCCTCGAGGGCTCCGCCCATGCTCTGCACGATGTCCTGCCCCTCATCGAGAACGCTTCCGACCTCCTTCATGGACACCAGGACCTGTTCACTCTGGTTCTGGATGCGCCCGACAATGTCGGCGATCTTGTCGGCAAACTGTCCGGTGTTCTCTGCCAGCTTTCTGATCTCCTCGGCAACCACGGCAAACCCCCGTCCATAGTCCCCTGCCCTGGCGGCCTCAATGGTCGCATTGAGGGCAAGAAGGGTGGTCTGCTGGGCGACCCCGGTGATGATATCGACGATCTCTCCGATCTCCTTGCTGCTCTCACCGAAGGAGGTCACCATATCCCCGGCACGGGAAACGGAATCGAACACCTGGCGGATCTTGTTGACGGCCGTCTCCGTGTGCTTGTTTCCCGCTTCAGCCGTATACCCGGCCTCGGTGGAGACCCTGGCAGACTCCTTTCCCTTTTCAGCCATGGCCTCGAGGCTCGAGGCAATCTGATGGATGGCGTTGGACATCCGCTCCACCTGATCCACCTGGCTCTCAGCCCCCTTGCTGATCCCATCAATGGAGGCGGCGATCTCCTCCGTTGATGCGTTCATCTCCTCGGCAGTGGCTGACAGCGTCTGGGCCGCCTCGTGGACATCGTCCGAGGATGCCTTGAGGCTCTTGGCCATCAGGGACAGCCTCTGGACCATGACCCGGAAGGTCTCCCTGAGGTCCGTCAGCTCATCTTCGAAGTTCTTTTTTACAGGGGAGAGGTCTACGGTCAGATCCCCCTTGCTGACCGCATTTGCAATATCCCTCATCTCCCGGATATCGCGGGTGATATTGGTGGCGAAGACACTGCCCAGGATCAGGCCCACCGCGATGGCCGCGGAGGTGGAACCGAATTCACTCCATCCTCCCTTGACGCCAAAGAGGTCGAAAAAATAGGGGACGAACACAACCACCGCGACCACGATCAGGAACGCCAGGATCAGTTTGTATCGCATCTCCATTCTCATAACGGGGAACTCCTTTCCCTCATCATCGTTTTCCTCAGTATGAAATTTCAGAATCTCGGGACGAGTGGGTCCTCCTCGAGGGGAACGTCCCGCTTTTTATAGATCCTCTCAATAGGTGAGATGTTCTGGAAGTACATGCGGTTCCTTCCGATGAGCGTCTCAGCCTTTCCCAGCATCAGGTACCCGCCCTTTTTCATGTATCTGGAGAAGTTTGTGATCACCTTTTCCTGTTTTTCCCGGGACAGATAGATCAGGAGATTTCTGCAGACGATAAGGTCCAGATGGCCATCAGGGCGGTCCGTCAGCACATTGGCAACCCTGAAAGTGACCGATCTTCTGATCTCATCCGTAACCCGGAAACCCTCCTCGTCGGGGAGAAAGAAGGCCTCCCGCTCCTCACCGGGCATGTTCTTAAGAGCGTCCTGCTTGTACCATCCTTTTCGGGCCTTCCGTATGACAGCCGTGTCGACATCGGTGGCCAGGACATGAAAGGGTTTCGCAGAAGACGACCCTTTCAATGCTTTATGCATCAGGATCGCCAGGCTGTAGGGCTCTTCGCCGCTTGAACAGCCGGCACTCCAGATATTCAGCCTCTCCGAACCGCTCCCTTCCGACAACAGCCGGGGAATGATGTTGTTCTGGAGATACTGAAAGGCCGAGGGGTTGCGAAAGAACTCCGTGACGTGGATGGTCAGATATTGGAAGAGCTCCTCGAGAGCATCCGTGTCACGTCTCAGAACCCTGAAATATTGGCCGAGGCTGCCGTGTCCGCAGGAACGGACCTTGAGGTAGATCCGGCGGAGAATGCACCTCTCTTTGTAGGCCTCAAGATCGAATCCCTTCTCCCTGATCAACAGGTCCTTGAGGGCCTCGAAGGCCCAGGTGTCCCTCTGCGGGAGTTGGCTTGAATCTGAGGCTTTCAGCGTGACCAAAGCTCCGTCTCGGTTAAAGCTCCAAAAATTAACGGAATATGTATCACAACAAATCTGACAATGTCAACAACTCAGGATGGTCAACAGCGGCCCGAAAAGGGCTATCCGATGGGGATAACCTGTTCGGGATAGGTCACCTGGGGCCTGCCGGTTCTCTGGGCCATGGCCAGGATGAGGCTCAATGGTCCGATCCTGCCAGCGAACATGGTGATTACCAGGATCACCTTGCCCACCGATGTGAGTTCACCTGTTATCCCCATGCTCAGACCGACCGTCCCAAATGCGGAGATCGTCTCGAACAGGACCTGGAGAAAGGAGGTAGCGCCCCGTTGAACACCGGCTATGGACATGAGGAAAATCGCCGAAACAACCCAGAGGAGGGAGGCCAGAAAAACGGCGTGAGCCCTCCTCACAACGGTTTCCGGGAGCGAAAACTGGCCCAATTCGACCCGTTCCCTTCCCGACAGAACAGAACGGAAGGACGCCAGCATCACGGCGAAGGTGGTGGTCTTGATCCCTCCGCCCGTTGATCCCGGCGATGCGCCGATGAACATCCAGATCATCATCCATATGAGGGTCGGCAGCGCCAGCGCCCCGACATCCACCGTGTTGAAACCGGCCGTCCTGGTCGTGACCGACTGGAAGAGGGACATGAGAAAACCCCTGGATCCGGCAGAGCCCTGAGGGGAAGAGGATCCCTCCACGAGCATGAACATCAGCGCCCCGCCCAAGACGAGGATTAGGGTCATCACTCCCACGACCCTGGTGTGAAGGGCCAGGGGGTGCAGCGGGCCCCGTCTGATCCTGGATCTGAGATACTCCAGCAGATCGTTGACCACCCAGAAACCGAGCCCGCCAACCACGACCAGGATTATGACCGTGAGGACGAGGACCGGATCGCCCGCGAAAGAAATCAGGCTGTCATCGAAAAGGGTGAAACCCGCATTGCAGAATGCTGAGATGCTGTGGAACAGGGAAAGGTAGAGCCGTTTTCCAAAGGATGCTCCATCGGCAAAACCGTGATACAGAAGACCTGCGCCGGCAATCTCCATAACCGCGGTGAAGATGATGATCCGCCATATAAGGTTTACGGAATGGGATTCGTCCACCTGGTTGAGGGCCTCCCTGAGCACAAGCCTGTCCCTGAGCTGTGGACGGACGCCGAGGAGGAGGCCGAAAAAGGTGGACAGGGTCATCAATCCGAGACCGCCGATCTGAACCATGATCAGCACAGCGGCCTGACCCAGGGGGGTCAGATCCCGTCCAACGCCGATTGTGGACAGTCCCGTGACGCAGGTGGCTGAGGTGGCGGTGAACAGGGCATCGAAAAAGGGGAGCCCGTGACCGTCTGCCGTGGACCATGGCAGGAGGAGGGTAAAAACTCCTAGCAGGATGACGGAAGCGAAGCCGACGGGGATCGCCACATAGGGATTGTATTTCATTCGCCGGAGCCCTCTCCGGCCGGAGCCCCCTGGGTCCCCCTGGGGAGTGTGAACAGGATGCGGCATCCATCCCGGTAATCCTCGTCAAGCCAGAGCCGCCCACCGTGCCGCTCTATGATCGCCCGGGCTATCGGAAGCCCCAGACCCGTTCCTTCGGGTTTGGATGTCATGATGTCCCCACCCTGTTCGAACCTCTCGAAGACCCTCTCCTTCTCACCGAATGGGATCCCCGGCCCTGTGTCCTCCATGGAGATCGTTACCTCGCCCTCGGAAAGGACCGAACAGGAGATGGCCGCGTGGCCGCCGGGGGGGGTGAACTTGAGGGAATTGTCCAGCAGCTTGTCAAAGACCTTGCTCATCCTGCCCGCATCCATAAAAACAGGAGGGATGTCATCGGGGACATTGACCGAAAGGACCACCCCTTTGTCGGCAAAACGGCTCGAGTACTTTTGAACGACCTTCTCGACAAAGGTGTTTATTTTAACCGTTTTGAAGACAAAGGGCATCGTGTCCGATTCCAGCCGCAGGATATCGGTGCTGTCATCGACGAGGCGGGCCAGCCTGTAGGAGGAGCTCATGGCGATATCCACCTTTTTGATCTGTCCGTCATCGGACAGACCCGCCTTAAGAAGCTCCAGATAACCCAGGATCACCGTTATGGGGGTCCTGAATTCATGGGAGACATTGGTGATGAAATCGGACTTGATGGTGTCCAGGGCCTGGAGTTTCTCATAGGCCTTTTTGAGTTCGTCGGCCTGTTTCTCCACATCCCGGTACAGACGAGCCCTTTCGATTTTCACCGATGCCTGGGAAGCGTATAGACTCAGAAGTCTCAGATCGTGTTCCGTCAGCTCCGCCCTGCCCTCCCTGTTGTTGGCATTGAGCACCCCGATAATCCGCTCGCCTACCTTGAGCGGGACACTTATGAGGGATTTGGAGGAGTAACGGCCGTGGCTGCGGAGTTTTTTCAGCTGGGGATGGGTCTCGATATCCCGGACCAGAAGGGGCTCTCCGGATTCGGCCACCCAACCGGCCACACCCTTACCTATGGGAACCTCGGTTGAGTTGCGTATCCGATCGCTGAGCCCTTTGGACGCTCTGATCCTGAGGTTCCGGCCCGACTGGTCCAGGAGCATGATCGACACGATGGCGAAACCCAGTTCAGTCGAGATCTGGCGAACGATCCGCTCCAGGACCTTCTCCACATCCAGCTCGAGCCCCAGCTCAAGGTTGAGCCGGACAACAGTGACCAACTCGATGTAGCGATCCCTGACATCCTCCTGCTTCTTCACAAGGTCCTGTCTGTATCGGTAATCCTCCAGGGCGGCTCTGAGGAGTTCCTTCAGATCCTCCTCGCCGATATCATCGTCGAAAACACCGAACACACGGCTTCGGAGAAGATCGTTGACCGGTCCAGGATCCTTCTCGAGATACAGGACAACGCTGGGGGACTCCAGAAGGCTCTTTTTATAGTTCTCCAGAGTTGAAAACCGACTCCACTGGGTGACCAGAACCTCGGCATCTCTTGTGTCCGCGGACCCGGTGCGGGGTTCTCCGTTCAGGCCCTTAACCGCCGCGGCCAGCCGGGTGAGCATCTCCGGCTCCAGGGGGTCTATGTGGACGGTAAATTCCGGCCTCATGGTCAGGGGGATTTCATGGACCT
>JBFFDD010000159.1:0-6357 GCA_041559575.1 bacterium | reverse complement strand
TTCCCGCCTTTAAGCAGAGCGAGCATATCCGATTGAGGCAGAAACGCCCTCTCCACCTGGACACCCTCAACCCGGTTTCCCAATCCGTACAGGATCTGCAACCCGAGGTGGGACATCCCTACCTCATAGCGGTCCGGGAAGGCGAGAACCACCCGGAACCGGACCTCTGCAGGGTCCCTGTGGATCGAGTTCAGCTCCAGGCCGAGATATTGCGAGGGCCTCTCGACCTGGGGGAGAAGATCATCGAGACGAACCACTGCCATAGCCCGATTCCTTGAGGATAGGTCCTATGTTGGTCAACGACTGCAGGGTTTCCTCCCGGGTATGGTGTTCGAGGACCATGAGGGGAGACAGATCGTTTTTGTTGATGTGATCGAAAAGATACCGGAAATCGAAAACACCCTCACCCAAGGGGAGATGGGAATCCCGGTCACCCCGATTGTCGTGGAGGTGGATCTCCGACAGAGAATCCCCGAGCAAGGAAAGCCATTCATCAAGGGAGATCTCCGAGAAGAGAAGAAAGTGTCCGGTGTCGAAACAGAAACCGAAGGATCCGTCCAGACGTTCATGGAGATTCAGCAGGTGGTCAGGCTCCGGGTCGAAGACGTTCTCCAGGACGATCCTCACTCCGTTCCGGCTTCCCCAATCCACCACCTCCGACCAGATCTTGAGACTGTTCTCAAGCCAAAGACCGGCCTGATAGCCGTACCGCCATCGGTCGTACCCCGGATGGAAGACCACATGCCTGGGTTGAATGACTTCCACGATCTTCCTGACCTGCGAGAACCGATACCGGGTAACATCCAGGACCCGGGGATCGAGCCCACCTGGTGAGAGGTCCATAAATGGGGCGTGAAGAGAGACATCGCCTCCTGTTTCCCTGAACCTGATCAAGGGGTCCAGGCGGGACTTGTCAGGATCATCCAGGGCGGAGGCTGGCAGGTAGACCTCGGGCTGAAGCCCGTTCTCCATCAGGAATTCCAGGTCCTCCTCCAGATGGACCAGTGAAGCTCTTCCAAACAGCTCCGCAGAAGACATTTTGTCAAACGATCCTGTTCAGGCCTTCGAGGTCGGGCCCGCGTCCGAGGACCACCAGGGTGTCCCCGGCCTTGATCTCAATTTTATGAGAGGGGTTAAAGGTCATGCCGCCTTTGGCATCCTTGATGGCCAGGATGATCAGATTCAGTTCCTTCCGCAGCCCCGAATCAGCGACCATCACTCCATCTAGGCGTGACCCGGGGACGATCTCCACCTCCTCCAGGACCAGGTCCAAAGTCCGGTCATCGATGATCCTCTCCAGAAAATCAAGGACGGTGGGCCGGAGAAGGGCCTGAGCGATCCGGAACCCTCCCAGGTCATGGGGGGAGATGACCTTGTTGGCCCCCGCGCGAACAAGCTTCTGGACCGACTCCTCGTGACCCGCCCGGACGACGATGTTGAGCCTCGGGTTCAGCCCTCTGGCCGTGAGAGTGATGAAGACATTCTCGGTATCGTGGGTGACCACCGAAACGATACCCTTGGCCCGCTCGATCCCGGCCTCGAGGAGAACCTCATCCAAGGTGGCGTCTCCCCGGATGAAGAGATAGCCCTGACGTTCCAGTTCACTGATAGCTTCCACGTTATTGTCCACCACAACGAAAGGAAATCCCCTGTCCCGAAGCTCCTGGCATATGACACGGCCCATTCTGCCGTAGCCGCAGATGATGTAGTGGTTCTTAATCTTCTGGATCGTTTTCATGGTTCTCCTCCCGAGAACGGTCCTGATCCGTTCGTCGAGCATGATCTGGGCCCCCGTTCTCACGGCATAGGCCACCGTCCCCACACCCATGACGATCAGGGCGACGCTGAACAGCCTGCCGCTTGGTGACAGGGGATGAACCTCTCCGTAACCCACGGTGGAGAGGGTAAGGATCGTCATGTAGAAGGAATCCAGGGCTCCCCATCCCTCGAGCACCATATATCCCACGGTGCCCCAGGTCAGGGCCATGATCAGAATGATCAGAGCCAGTTTAAGGTTATTCCTGAGACCTGCCGGATCGTAGGAAGCCCCGAAACCATCTCTTTCCTGCCTTGATCTTCGGTCTCTGGCAGACACGCGGCTTCCCGGTCAGGTCATTCGGTGTTGGCAGGACAGGTTTTGCATTGGGGGCTGGCCTTTTCCGCCGAGCAGCCCGGGCCTGCCTTGGCCTCCTTGGCTTCCGGCACGACGGCATAATCGGACTTGTGCCAGCCGCCGCCCTTCAGGATGAAATTGGTGGCAGCGATCAGACGCTGGACGTGGCCACCGCATTCGGCGCAGGTCTCAATGGGATCGTCGGTAATCCTCTGGGATACTTCAAATTCACGCCCGCACTTGTCGCATCGATATTCGTAGGTGGGCATAGCTTACTCCTCTAACTTTTGGATAATCTTCAGCCTGAACCGCTGTGAGTGGAATCTAGGCATGTTTTGCCACATTGTCAACTTTCGATCGGCAGTCAGGAACCAGTATTCAGGATGCCGGCCATTTTTAACCATCGACCTTTGTCCAGGCCTTCCCCCAGGTCTCAGGAGAAACACTATCATTCCTTTCACCTTACACATCCAACGTCAAACTTCAAACCTCAAACGTCAAACTTCAAACACTTAATTACCCCTTTCCATGAACCTCGAACAGCCGGTCGGCCATCTCCCGGGGCAATCTCATACCCCCATCGCCGACTCCGATCTCCGTTCCTTTCAGACCCCCTGGGCCATGATAATCCGATCCTCCCGTGATCAACAGACCGTTTTCGCGGGCTATCCTCTCGTAAAAGGCGGATTCCTCCCGGGAATGGCTGTAATAGAAGGTCTCCAGGCCCGCCAGCCCCTTTTCCTTCAGATCAGCCACCATCTTTACCAGGGCGTCATCATCCAGCAGGAGCCACTGGGGATGGGCCAGCACAGCAAGCCCTCCCGACCCCATTATCATGCCGATGGCCGCCTCGGGCGTCATCCTCTCCTTGTCAGCGTAGGCAGGGGCTCCCTTGGCCAGAAAACGATCGAAGGCCTCGTCCCGTCCGGAGACGTATCCCCTTCTCACCATGGCGTCGGCGATGTGAGGTCTGCCGGCGCTTTGCCCCTTTGCGAAATGAAGGACCTCTTCCATCTTCAGGGGATATCCGAGTTCCGCCAGTTTCCTGAGGATGACCACATTTCTGCTGTCCCTCCCCTCACGCAGCCAGGAGAGGCGCTCCTCCAGACCGGAGTCGTCGTGGTCCACAAAGTACCCCAGAATATGGAGGGTTCCCGGTTCAAACTCGGCGCTGATCTCGACCCCGGGGATAAAATCGAGATCGATCCGCCGGGCCTCCTCGATGGCCTCCTCCAACCCGGACAGGGTGTCGTGATCGGTCAGAGCCAGGACCTCGATCCCTTTTTGCTTCGCGTAGCGGACCAGGTCTGTCGGGGTCAGGGTGCCGTCGGAGGCGGTGCTGTGTGTATGGAGATCGATCATGGATTGTTTTATGCGGCTATCATAGCACGGCATCTGCTGCGTTCTCGGCTCTCGGAAATCCTCGATCACGCCTATGGCGTGACGGCCTTGCATCTACCGCACTCTGATACGCCTCTTGATCTAGGGTAAATTCAATGGTTCAAGGGCGTAACCCTACCTATCAGTTCAAGGATTGTCAACGGGAAGGCTTTGCTTTTGCCAGCCTATAGTATTCCAGGATCCGGTCTCCGGTCTCCGGTCTCCGGTCTCAGTTCCCAGTTCTCAGCTATCAGTCCTTCGGAATGCTTCCTGGCCCGAAATATGCTACTTTCCTAACCATGCAACGGGTGTTCGGACAGTACCGTCTGGTGGAGAGGATCGGGACTGGGGGTATGGCCGAGGTCTACCGGGCGAAGAGGGAGGGACAGATCTTCTTCTCCCGCAGGCGCGGCCAGAGGAAATTCTCCCGGGAGGTGGCCGTGAAGCTGATCCTCCCTCACCTGTCCAGGGAGGAGTCCTTCCGCGAGCTGTTCTCACGGGAGGCCCATCTGGCATCTCTCCTGGACCATCCTAACATTGTCGATATCCAGGATTATGGGCGCCTGGATAACGTCGATTTCATCGTCATGGAATATGTCAGAGGCGTCGATCTCAGCAAGCTCCTCAAGGCTCTTCCCCGGGGGGACACTCTCCCTGAGGCCCATTGCCTCCATATCCTTTACCGGGTGGCCAGGGCATTGGCCTTCGCTCATGGCCAGACCAGCCCTGAGGATGCTCCCGAGGGAATCATCCACTGCGATCTCAGCCCTCACAACATCCTCATATCCACTGAAGGCGAGATCAAGCTGGCCGACTTCGGCATCGCCCGTGCCGCCCGACCCGATTCGACCCGGACCGGAACCCTCAGGGGAAAGGCGCCCTACATGTCCCCCGAACAGGTAGAGGGAGGGGTCCTCGATCACCGGTCCGATCTCTTCTCCCTGGGATCCATCGCCTATCAAATGTTCACCGGCAGACATCCCTTTACCCGCAGCGGGGATGCGGCGACCCTCGCGGCAATCCGGGAGGGTCATTTTCAACCCCTGGACCCAGCATCGGGATTGCCGGATGAGCTTGTGAAACTCGTTCATTCCCTGCTGGAAATGGATCCCGGCAAACGCCCCCCTGGGGCATCCGCCGTCACCGGTGTCCTCGAGCCCCATCTGGCACCCCAGTCGGAGGTGGAGCTGGGAGAGCGCGTCTCGAGGTTGGTGAAGTCGGCGGATGAGAGCCCGGAACCCCTTCCCACCGCAGTGACCCTCCCGCGGCCGAGGGGTTTCCGTCTACCCGTCTCCGCGGGGATTTTTGCCATGATCTTCGTCGCCGTATGGCTTCTGAGCAGGCCGGTCGTCCCGGAAAGGGGCGATCTCGGCACAGCCTTACCCGAAGATGTAAGTCCTGATCCCCTTGCGGCTCAGGTGCCAGGGCCGGTCACCGGACAGAGCGGAACAGAGGAGGCAGCTGTTCTGACGATCACCACGGACCCGGCCGGAGCGGTCCTGACCGCCAACGGCCTAAATATAGGACGATCACCGGCGGTCGTGAAAAAGCCGGCCCCGGGGGAGGACATCCGCCTCACCGCACATCTTTACGGTTTCCAGAAGGGGGAAGTCCTTTACCGGTCCGGGACCCATCCGAGGGCGATCTCCATACCCCTCGTTCCCCTCGCCACCTCGACGGTCCGGGTGGGAGCCGTACCCTGGGCAGAGGTCTTTTACAGGGGTCAAAGCGTCGGCTACACACCATTGACTCTGGAGGGCATACCGGTCGGAGAGAGGACGTTTCTCCTGAAGAATGACGCCATGGGACTGCGCCATGAGGTGACCCTGGAGGTACGGACAGAGGGTCCCAACCTGATCAGCAGGAATCTCGAGGGGACAGTGCGTTGACACCGACCAGCCCCGGGATAAAATATGGTTCACCTGGAGGTCCGCTGTCGAAATGATCAAGCTCTCCGACGCCAAAGTCACCTACACCACCGAAGCCGGGTCCCATCCGGCCCTCGCCAACATCGCACTGGACATCCAAAGGGGCGACTCCTGTGTCCTCATCGGGCCGACCGGATGCGGCAAGACCACTCTCCTCTATCTGCTGGCTGGTCTCCAGCGCCCCACCGGCGGCTCCGTCCAGATCAACGGCGCTCCGGTTGCCGGTCCTCGGAGGGGGACGAGCGTCATCCTCCAGCAGCAGGGGCTTTTCCCGTGGAAGAACGCCTTCGACAACACCACCCTCGGCCTGGACATAAGAGGGGTGTCCGATCCGGACCGGTCCTCGAAGGCCAGGGATCTCATGGAAAAACTCGGGATCTGGGACGTCAAGGACAGTTATCCGGCACAGCTGTCCGGCGGCCAGAGGCAAAGGGTCGCCATCGCCAGATCGCTGGCCACAGACCCGGATCTGCTGCTTATGGACGAGCCCTTCTCGGCCCTGGACGCCATGACCAGGGAGACACTGCAGAACCTCATCCTGAGCCTCTGGAAGGATAGGCGCTTTACATTCCTGCTGGTCACCCACAGCATCGAGGAGGCGGTGTTTCTGGGCCGAAGGGTCCACGTCCTCTCTCCCCGCCCGGGAAGGATCCTGAGGAGTTTCGAAAATCCGGGGATCGGTGAGATCTCCTATCGGATGACGGGCGAATATCACCGGAGGTGCCTGGAGATCCGGGATACCCTCCAGAGGACGGTATGAATTTATCGGAGCTGCCCATCCGGCAATATTTGGGAGCTGTAGTCGCCCTGCTTGTGCTCTGGCAGGCGGCGGCGACTGTTCTGTCCACGGAGGCTCTTCCCGGACCATACGTGGTTTTTCTATCCTTTCTGTCAGCCATGGGGGGATCCCTGAGCGGCCATTTCCTCTCCTCCGCC
>JBFFDD010000158.1:0-6450 GCA_041559575.1 bacterium | reverse complement strand
GGAGAATCGGCGCATTCGTATTGTCGCAAGGTCGCCTCCTCGCCCATGCGCCTACTCTCCGCGTCCCCGTGTCACCGTGTCTGCTTCTCCCCCTCTCCCCCTTGGGCCCTGGGTCATGGGACTTGGGACTATCCTTCCCCCTGTAACCTTACCCCTTCATCCCCTGTATTAAAGCGACAGGAAACGCGGATTCCCGATGCCCGGGTCGGTTCATCCTCAGCCGTCAGGCGATCCGTTCCTTTCCTCGAATAGTCTGCCGTAGTACAGACCACTGTTGACAGTGAGGATTAAACTACATTAAGATGGCAACGTTTTTAGGCCTAATTGTGAAATATTTAATTGGTGGGGAGAGCTGCTTGATGCCTCAATGGTGGGCAGAGTCGCTCACCGTTTCAGGTGGAGGAGGGACTGTATGAATCCCAGAATTACATTCCTGTTGATCGTCCCGCTCGCTCTGTGGTTGGTTTTCGCATTCGCCGGACCTGCAGATGCCCAAGGTTGTGTCACGGGCGAATGCCACCAGAGTATGGGAAAGGCCAAATTCGTCCATGGGCCGGTGGGTGTGGGACAGTGCGAGGTGTGCCATACTAGTGGCGACCCGAAGCATCCCACCAAATCCGCCAAGGGGGACTTCAAGCTTCCCGCCGAGGGCAAGGCCCTGTGCTATCTCTGCCATGAACCCAAGGACGCTGGGGCGGTCGTCCACGGTCCCATTGCCAAGGGCGGCTGTGTCGACTGCCACGACCCTCACCAGTCCAACACGGAGAAACAGCTCAAAAAGGAGACCACCAGCCAGCTGTGCTTCTCCTGCCACGAGAACAACAAGACGACCAAAAAGGTGGTCCACGGACCGGTGGCGGCCGGCGACTGCAACATCTGCCACAATCCCCATTCTTCTGACTACAAGGGACTGGTGGAGATGGAGGGGTCGGACCTGTGCTTCCTGTGCCACCTGGACAGGCAGGCCCAGTTCGAGTTGAGATACAAGCATCAACCAGCGGCGGAGAGCTGCGCCAAGTGCCACAACCCCCACGCGACGGATTACTCCTACATGCTCCTCGCCGAGGGCGAGGCCCTGTGCTTCGTCTGCCACAAGGAGATGGACCAGCATCTCAAGGAGGCCCAGGTCAAGCACAGCGCTCTGGAGAAGAAGGTCTGCACCGTATGTCATACGGCCCATGCCTCGGACTACCCCAGGCAGCTGAAGGCCTCGGCCAAGGACATCTGCTACACCTGCCACAAGGACCTCGGCCTGAGGGTCCGCAAGGCCAAAAGCATCCACGGGCCGGTTCAGCAGGACGACTGCTATGCCTGCCACGATCCTCACGGTTCGCCGAACACCAAGATCCTCAAGAAACGTTTCCCGGCCGAGTTCTACATGCCCTACGCCACGGAGAACTACGCCATCTGCTTCGACTGCCACAACCGGGATATCGCCCTGGACCGCTTCACCACCACCCTGACCGGTTTCAGGAACGGCGATCAGAACATGCACTTCCTGCACGTCAACCGCGAGAAGGGAAGGTCCTGCAAGGCCTGCCACGAGGTGCACGCCGGCGACCAGGCGAAGCACATCCGTAAAGAAGTCCCCTTCGGCAAGATGTGGATGCTGCCGGTCAACTTCACCCAGACGAGCGACGGGGACTCCTGCAACGTCGGATGCCACAAGCCGAAGGAATACAATCGGATCAAACCGGTAACCTACTGACCGGTCCTTCGATCGGGGAGTGTTAGGGGGGCACATGAAGAGCGAACGCGGTAGAGGGAACCGGGAGTACCGGAGGCGTTTCGTGAGGGAGTGGATGCGGTTGTTGACCCTGGTCACCATTGTGTCGGCTGTCGTGTTTTTCCTGTCACCGACAGGGGACTGCGGGGCGTTCCGGAACGTCCCGATGGGCAGCGAGGTTCCGGATTTCACCCTGGAGGACCTCGCCGGCACGTCCCACACGTTGTCGGCCGACAGGGGGAAGGTAGTTATCCTCTGTTTTATCAAGGGCGATCAGGATCGCTCCATCCGGGCGCTCAACGGCCTCACCCGGACATACGGGATCCTCGAACCGGAAGGTCTGGTGGTCTATGCCGTGGCCAGCAAGTCGGAGGACCCCGCGGCCCTTCAGGCCCTGGTGGAGAAGCTGGATCTGAACTACCCCATCCTCGTGGACAAGGACGCGAAGGTCTACGGCGATTTCGGCCTGTTCACCTTTCCGGCCACCATGTTCGTCGATCGGGAGGGGAAGTTCGTCTACGAGTATTCGTCCTACGGCAGCGACTATGAACAGACGGTCATGGACGAGGCAAAGGTCATGCTGGGGCTGATGACCAAGGAGGAGTTCTCCAAGACGGCGGAAAAACAGGAGATCGAGCAACTTTCACCTGAAGCCAAGGAGGCCCAGAGGAGCCTGCAGATGGCCAAGGTCCTGCTGGACAGGGGGTTCGGGACCAAGGCCATGCCCAAGATCGAAAAGGCCCTGGAACTGGACCCGAACATGGTCGAGGCCAGGCTCCTGGCAGGCGAGCTTCTTCTGGAGGCGGGCGACCACCAGGCGGCCCGCGCCCATTTCGAGAAGGTCCTGGAGATCAACCCGAAATCCAACGAAGCCCGGGTGGGCATCGGTTCGGTGCTGGCCGCGGAAGGCGACCTCGATGGGGCGGAGGCCGAGCTCCAGAAGGCGGTGATGCTCAATCCCGATCCCGCCCCTGCCCTCTACCAGCTGGGCCAGGTCTACGAGAAGAAAGGTGATGTACAGAAGGCCATGGAGGCCTACCGCAAGGGGCTGGAAAAGCTCCTGGGAAGGTCCGCCAAGGAGAAATCGGCGAAGATGGTAAAAGGCAGGTAGAGGGATTCCAATGAGGAATGGACTGACAGCGATTCTGATCATCACGGTGTTTCTCGCCTGGGCTCCGGCCTTTGCTCAGGAGGCAACCTTCAGGCTCCTGGCCCCGTCGGAGGAGGCCTTTTTGGGGGACGAAGACGTACTCCTGATCGCCAAGGTGGAAGGGTATCACGAGGCCAAGATGGTGGAGGTCCTAGACAACAGCAAGACGGTAGGTTTTGCCCCTCTCAAGAAGGGGATTATGACCTACAGGTTGAAACTCTCCGAGGGAAGGCATGAGGTGGCCCTGACTGCCCCCGGGGTCCGCCGGCAGGATGTGAAGATCTTTCGGGGCAAGCAGGTCGGATACCGGTATCACATCGAAAAGGATCCGGCGTCCTGCACCACCTGCCATTCTGGAGCCGGAAAGGGTGAATACGCTGTGGAGACCCGCCAGGAGGAGCTCTGTCTTAAGTGCCATGACGAGGTGGGCACCGATGAGTTTATCCATGGCCCGGTGGCCGCAGGGTCGTGCAGTCCCTGCCACGATCCCCACGGATCGAAGAACGATTTCTTCCTGAACAGCCTTGGCAAGGAGCTGTGCATGGACTGCCACAGCCAGAACCTGAGCAGGGAGCACATCGAAAAAAGACGGAACGCCGAGTGCACCAAGTGCCACGATCCCCACAGTTCGGCGAAGAACTACCATCTCCATTAGAGAGTGTCATCGAAAACCCGCCATGTGACGCGGGACGACTATTATTAACCAGTCATCTGTCCACGGGTTATTCCTGGTAGGCCCGATGGTAAGGTGGCGGAGCGGGTGCCCGGGCACCCACGAATACCCCCCCTGTTTTGAGAGGTGCTCGAATGATCTGCAGCAGGACCTGTTGGTTCCTTCCGCGGCTTTTTGTCGCCCTTATGCTTGCCTGTTTTTTCCTTTTCTCCGTATCAGGCGCTGCGGCCGCTTTCAAAAACATCAAGGTGGGCGACCAGGCCCTGCCGGTTGAGCTGGAGGACCTCGAAGGGGCCCTCCACTCCCTGGCCGACTACAGGGAGGACGAGGCGGTCCTCCTGTTCTTCTGGGCCACCTGGAGCGACCGGGCGTTAAAGGAGATGGAGGACCTGGCCAGGCTGGAGGGGGAGTACGCCGGGAAGGGTCTGCGGATCCTGGCGATCAACGTGGAGAACCAGACCATGGACACCCAGGATATGGGGAAGATCGAGCAGGCCCTGGAGGGACGGGGATCGAGCTTTCCCGTCCTGATCGACAGGGGGCTCAAGACCTACAACGAGTGGGGGGTCATCGCCACCCCGACCACCGCCCTGGTGGACGGGTCGGGGACCGTGGTGTTCGACCTGTCCAGCTACCCGACCAGCGGTTATGGCGACATCGAAGTGGCCGTCCAGAAGGCCCTCGGCCTCTACGTGGAGAAGGCAGCCGACGAAGAGAAGGAGGCCGGATACCAGCCGACCCGGCAGGCCATGCTGCACTTCGGGCTGGGCAAGAGGCATCTGAGCAAGGGCTTCGTGTCCAAGGCGATCCCTGAGCTGGAGAAGGCGTCCGTGGCCGACAGCCATTACCCCGACCCGCCCATCTACCTGGGGCTTGCCTATCTCAGGGACAGCCGGACGGAGGAGGCCGAGACCACCCTCAACCGGGCCGTGAAACTGGCCCCGGACCGGCCCGAACCGGTCCTGCTCCTGTCCCACATCAGGGTCGGCCAGAACAGGCTTGACGATGCCCTGGAGATGCTGCAAGGTATGATGGCAGAAGGGCAGGGGCCCGCCGCGGCGGGCAGCCCGGAGGCGGCTGAGTCTGAGAAAGCAGCCGTCGGGGTTGAAGCCGGACCGGCCGCAGAATCCGCCGGTCTGGACCTGGCCAAAACCTTGTCCCTCAGGGAGGAGGGCAAAGACCAGGAAGCCGCCGAGGAGCTGGACCGGGTGATCAGGGATGAACTGGAGCATCTCGGCCTCGCCCTGGAGAAGGCAAAGAAGATGGACGCCATGGAGAGGATGCGGCTGATGATGGAAAAGAAAGGGCAGCAGTGAGGTACCTCAACGCGTTTCTCAAGGGTCTGCTGGTCATTGTGGCCGTCCTATCCCTCTACTTCGGGGTGGTGCAGGGGGAGTGGTCCGAATCCATGTTCAACGCCACCCTCCTCTGACTGTCGTGCATCGGGGTCGGGTGACCCCGCGGTGAAGCAGGTATCGGGGTGCCGGAGTATCGGAGTAACGGGGGAAAGCAGACGCGGGGACACGGGGACGCGGAGAGGGGGCGTTCTGCGAGGGGGCGAAAGGGAGAGTGGGCGTAAGACGGACTCGCAGTAGCCACGACTTAACGACCGAGCGACTTGGCGAAAGAGATAAGTTACTGCGGGAACAAAATAGTCCCCTCCCTGATCACGAGTCGTGAATCACCAATCACGGTGGTTCTTCAACCGGAAACTGGAAACTGAAAACTGCAAACTGGCCACTGTAAACTGGAAACTGGTTTCACGAATCACGGCGGTTATCCAACTGGAAACTTTCTTCTCGAATCACGAATTACGAATCACCAATCACGGCGGTTATCCAACTGCAAACTGTAAACTGAAAACTTTCTTCTCGAATCACGGCCTTTCAACTGAATACTGACTCCTGACTACTGAATACTTTTTTTGTTTCTGTTCCCAACCCCTGATTTTTCCTCTGTGGGCTCTATGTTAAAATTTATTATTGGATTTTGGACCCGCCTGCACCAACCGAATTCGCTAAAGCTTCCTCGTCAGGGGGCTGCGGCCTGGCAAGCTTCGGACTTTGGATTGACAGTTTGAAATCTTAAATCTGGAATTTGGAGCTTACTCCAATGAATATCTCCACCGACCGGATAATCGAAGAGCTGTCGCGCCCGGAGGCCTATCCGGAACCGGTGGACGATGTCCGCATCATCCAGACCCACATCTCCGTCGTATTCCTCGCCGGACAGCTGGTTTACAAGGTGAAAAAGCCGGTGGACTTCGGGTTCCTGGATTTCACCACGCTGGAAAAGAGACGCCACTTCTGCCACGAGGAACTGAGGCTCAACCGCAGGCTCAGCCCGGGGCTGTATTTAGACGTCATACCCATAGTCGAGCGGGACGGCCAGCTGAGGTTCGGAGGGGAAGGCGAGCCCGTGGAGTATTCCGTGCTCATGAGGCGGCTGGATGAGAACTGTTTCCTGTCGGTCCTCGTGGACCGGGGTGAGGCCACACCGAGGATGGCAGAGCGCATCGCCGTGAAGATCGCCGAGTTCCACCGCTCCGCCGAGACCTCCGAGGAGATCACCCGTATCGGGGGCACCGAGGCCGTGATATTTAACACCGAGGAGGACTTCCAGCAGATCGAACCCTACGTCGGCGACACCCTGTCCCGTGAGACCTATGATCTCATCGTTGATTACACCCGAACTTTCCTGGAGGTGAACCGGACCGTGTTACGGAACCGCGAGGAGGAGGGCTGGATCCGTGACGGGCACGGCGACCTTCACACACAGCACATCTGTATGGACGACGGCATCCAGATATACGACTGCATCGAGTTCAACGAACGCTTCCGGTACGCCGATGTCCTGTGCGACGCGGCATTCCTGGCCATGGACCTGGACCGGCTGGGCCGT
>JBFFDD010000157.1:0-6641 GCA_041559575.1 bacterium | reverse complement strand
GATCGTGCCCCTGCGGGATTCGTGGGCGAAGATCGCGGGGAAAAAATAGTGGGGCCTTTCAGACGAAGGAGTAAGACGAAGACGAAGGGAACATGGAGAATAGAGAATAGAGAATGTAGGGAGAATCTCGAGTCACGGCAATTCCGCTGAATCCTGAATACTGACTACTGAATCCTGATTACCTATTACGAATCCACTCTAGCGCTTTTTCAATCCTTTCAAGAGTGGATTCCTTCCCCAGCACCTCCATCACCTCGAACAGCCCCGGGCTGTCCTTGCGGAAGGTCAGGGCGACGCGCAGGGGCTGGGCGACGACCTTGAGTTTGATCCCTTCGGCGTCCAGAAAGGCCCTCAGGGCCCCGTGTAGGGCCTCCTGAGCGAATTTCTCCTGTTTGGCGAGAAGTTCACCCGTTTTTTCCAGAAGTGGCGCCATATCGGCCGTGAGGAACTTTTCGGCCGCTTCCTGATCGTATTCCAGCTCCCGGAAGTAGAATTCGGCCTTTTCGGCCATCTCCACCAGGGTGAGGGACCTCTCACGCAGGGAGATGACGATGCCGGTCAGCCAGTCCCGGTCCGGTTCCTGTTCGATCAACCCCGTTCTCTCCAGGAACGGGAGCAGCCGATCTCCGATCTCCTCCGGCGGCAGCAGTTTCATCCACTGGCCGTTGAGCCACTCCAGCTTGTCGTGGTCGAACACCGACGGGGATTTCCTCTGGTCGTCGAGGGACCATTTCTCGAGGATTTCCTCCATGGCGAAGATCTCCTGGTCCTCGAAGGACCAGCCCAGGCGGATCAGGTAGTTGATCAGAGCCTCCCACAGGTACCCCATGTTCCGGAACTCCGACACGGAGGCGGCCCCGTGGCGCTTGCTGAGCTTTTCCCGGTCAGGCCCCAGAATAAGGGCCATATGGGCGAAACGCGGGACCTCGAAACCGAGGGCCTCGTAGAGCTGGATCTGCCTCGGAGTGTTCGAGAGGTGGTCCTCGCCCCGGATAACGTGGGTGATGCCCATGAGGGCGTCGTCCACCACCACGGTGAGATTGTAAGTGGGGCTGCCGTCCGATCGCCGGATGATCAGATCGTCCATCTGGGTCTCGTCGAAGATGACCGTCCCTCGAATGAGGTCGTCCACTATGACGGAGCCCTCCTGCGGGGCCCTGAACCGGATGGTGTGTTCCCCCCCTCTTTCCCCCTCTTTCAGGTCCCGGCACCTGCCATCGTATTTGGCTGGCTGGCCCTTCCCGATGGACTCCTTGCGTCTGGCCTCCAGCTCTTCCGGCGAACAGTAGCACCTGTAGGCTTTGCCCTCGGCCATCAGGCGGTCGGTCTGTTCCTGGTAGAGATCGAACCGGTCGCTCTGGCGGTAGGGGCCCTCGTCCCAGTCAAGGTGCATCCAATCAAGGCCGTTCAGGATCCAGTCGATCGCCTCGTCGGTGGACCGCTCGAGGTCCGTATCCTCGATGCGCAGGATGAATTTCCCCTGATGCTGGCGGGCGAAGATCCAGTTGTACAGGGCCGTTCGGACCCCACCGATATGGAGGAATCCCGTGGGGGAGGGGGCGAATCTTACTCGAACGGTATTTTTCATATTACTTTCCTGAAGACATTTCTGATCTTTGGTTCAGGTTTCGTCGCTGTTAAGACCCAGGACTCAAGACTCAAGACCCAAGTTAACGTTTGACCGATTTGGGTCCTGGGACATGGGACTTGGGACTATTTATGTACCACCACCCCCGCATAGCCCACCACCTGGTTGTAGTCGCCGGAGGTCTCCCCGGAGGTGGTGTAGCGGATGAGCCTGGCCCCTTTGGCCCCCAGGGTCTTCGCGGCATGGAGCATGACCGTGGTGGGGATGACGCCGCACATGGAGATATCCCGGGAAGCGACCGTATCAAGGAGGCCATCGGGGTCCAGGGCGAGGATCCTCTCGATGGCCTTCGAATCCTTGTCGCTGGCCGATTCATGGCTCTCATAATGGGTCATGTCGGAACTGGCCACAATGAGGATTTCTCCACCGGATGCCGTGATGACTTCCGCCAGCCCCTCACCCAGCCGGCGGCAGTTCTCACGGTTCATCATGGACAGGGTGACGGGGACGAACCGGAAGGCCCCTCCCTTCCGGTAATGGAGGAAGGGGAGTTGGACCTCGATGGAATGCTCCCGCATGTGGGCCATATCGTCAGCCTGGGCAAGGTCAATGCCCTTTATGATCCGCGATGCGAGTGATTCGTCGACAGGGATGTCGCCAAAGGGAAGGTGCCAGGCACCCGAGGGATAGACGGACACGGCCGATCCCCATCCGGTGTGGTTCGGCCCCAGAACGATCACCCGGTCTGTGACGTTAAGGTGGGATGCGGTCTCCCCGGCCACCGCTCCGGAATAGATGTATCCGGCATGGGGCATGACGGCGCCGATGACATCCTCCTGTTCCCCGGTCTCCACCAGGTAGGACCGGACCTGAACCTCCAGCTGCTCCGGATTGCCGGGATAGAACTGACCGGCCACGGCCGGTGTTCGCACGCTGCCCTGCTTCACGCCATCCATGGTCAATGCCTTCCTTTTCCGAGGATCTTGCCGAGGGAGCCGGCAGCGGCCAGGGCCATTAAGGTCTCTCCCTCCATACCCAGGGCCCTGGGGGGAAGGGACAGGATCGTGATCCGGCCCCGTCTGATCGACCGGACCCTGCTTCGGCCGATGAGGGCGGGGAACCAGGAGAGGAGGCCGCCTCCCAAGGGTCTTGGCAGGCCGGCGCCCTGGTTGTCCATGAGGTCGCTGTGGATGAAATCCAGCCCGTCATTTAAAAAGGGTATCATAGTTTCCAGGGTTTGAATGAGGTCATCGTGAATCGGGGAGACCCTCTCATCTGTCAGGCCCTCCAGCTGGGTTCCACTCACGAGCCCGGTGACGGTCATGGACCTCTTGCCCTCGGGAGCCATCTCGGACCCTGATGGACTGAGGGCGATATAAAGGGCCTTGAGGCCAAGCGGTCCGCCGCGGTCCTCCCTCAGGCAGAAAAGATTATCCTCCATGCCGACGGGGACGATGGAATCATCCAGGCCGAGGAAAAAACGGACAGGCAGGACGGCGGACTGATGTGAGTTGTTCTTCCGGCCACTGTTCAGGCCCTGGATCATGGAGGCGATGTCCGCTGTGGTTGACAGGGTGCGTGTGTGAACCTCGGCCCCTCCCTCCTCGACAAGGGTAACCCCGTTGCCGCCCCGGCTCTTTACAGCTGTCGCCCGGAACCCGGTTTTGATCTCGCCGCCGAACTCCTCGAATCGGATCCTCATCAGGTCAGCGAGGGAGGAGGTCCCGGCAGGTTCCTGGAAGGTCCCCCGCCGGCCGATATTGTGGATCAGGGCCAGGGCGAGGGGGTCGGGGCTTGCGTCCAGCGGATAGCTGCCGAGAAAGTGATGCTGAACAGCCGCGAATCCCGCCTCCCCTCCCGGTGTTCGACCCAGATCACCGAGGAGATGCGACATCCCCCTTGCCTTACTGTTGCCCCGGAAGGTGGAGGAGATCCGGGACATCGCCGGCCTGCTTTTCTCCAGCGAATCCAGGTCGGTGATGTCCTCGTACCAGAGGGCTGCCAGATCGTCCAGTTCGCTGAAAAAGGTCCGGAAGGCATCGATGCTGGAGGGAAACTCTCGACGTAACTCCTCGAGGAGACGATCCCGTTTCGAATAGACGTTGATCCTGTGGCGGGGGAGAACCACCTGGTAGCTGACCGGGTTGACGGGGTAGGATCTCTGGACGAGCATCCTGCCGATGCCGATCTCATCGAGGAAGCGGCGCAGAAGGCCGTCCCCGTCCAGGCCGAACAGGGGTGTGGGCCTTTTTCTGAAGATATATCCCGCCGGTGGACCTCCGGACGACGGCTTTCCCTGTCCGGAATCCAGATGGACGATCAGAACCCTGTGGCCGCGCTTGGCCATCAGGGTGCCGAGGGCCAGCTGGGGGTAACGCGCCCCGATGAGGGTGAGGTCGAAGTCCGGAGTCATGTCCGATCAGGTTTCCTTTTACTGCCTGGGTCAGGCATCCTCTTCGTCGAGGATCACCACCTTGCGGCCCTCGATCCTCAGGCGCCCTTCCGACCAGAGGCGAAGGGATTCAGGGTAGATCCTGTGTTCCTCCTTGAGGATCCGGGCGCCCAGCGTGTCCACCGTGTCGTCGGGCAGAACCGGGACAACGGCCTGGAGGATGATGGGCCCGGTATCGGTCCCCTCGTCCACGAAGTGGGTGGAGCATCCCGAGAACCGGACGCCGTAATCGAAGGCCTGCTGCTGGCCGTGGGTGCCGGGAAATGAGGGGAGGAGGGCCGGATGGATGTTGATGATCCGGTGGTGGTAGTAATTGACGAAGTGGGGCGTCAGGACCCTCATGAAGCCGGCCAGGACGACCAGTTCGGCCCCGTGACCGTCGATCACCTCGATGAGGCGTTTTTCGAACTCCTCCCGGGAAGCGTAATCACCGTGGGGTACAACCACGGCCGTGATATTGTGGTTCCGGGCCCTGGTGAGGCCGTGCACCCCGTCCTTGTTGCTGATCACCACGGAGATCTCAAGGTTGAGGTGTCCTCCCTCGACGGAATCGATGATAGACTGGAGATTGCTGCCTCCCCCCGAAATGAGCACCGCGATCTTTTTCATGCTTCTCTCCCCGGTAAATTAAAGTCCAAAATCCATCCACCTTCGCTAAAGCTACGGTGGACAGGAAATCCAAAAATGAGATGCGCCGTTTTTCAGCTCTCAGTTCTCAGTTCTTCAAATCTCAAACGTCAAACTTCAAACCTCAAACGTCAAACCTTAAACTTTACAACCTCTTTACTTCAGGATCACTTCCGGATCGCCTTCCGCCCTCTTCCTTACATCTCCGATGCGGTACACCTTCTCGCCGGCCTCCTTCAGGGCCGATTGGATCTCTTTGACTTCCTTAGGGGGGACGATCAGGATGAACCCGATGCCCATGTTAAAGGTCCGGTACATCTCGTCCTCGGGAACGTTTCCCAGCCTGGCGATGAGGCCGAATATGGGGGCGACGGGCCAGGATCCCCTGTCGATGACTGCGGTGAGGCCGTCCGGGACCACCCGGGGAATGTTGCCCACATAGCCCCCCCCCGTGATGTGAACCATCCCCCGTACGTCGAAACGGTCCAGGAGGGGGTAGACGGCGGAACCGTAATTGCGATGAGGCTCGAGGAGCTCGTCGGCGAGGGGACGGCCGAGGTCGGGGTGGGTCCTTTCAAGGGGGATCGAGCTGTCCTCGAGGAGGACCTTTCTGGCCAGGGAATACCCGTTGGTGTGGAGCCCTGAGGATCCCAACCCCAGGATGGCGTCACCGTCTTCGATCCTGTCGCCGGTTATGATCCTGTCCCTGCTCACCACACCGACTATGGTGCCGGCCAGGTCGTATTCCCCCTCGCTGTAAAAGCCCGGCATCTCGGCGGTTTCGCCACCCAGAAGGGCGCAGCCCGCCTGCCGGCAGGCCGCGGCGATGCCGTCCACCACCCCTTCCACGATCCCCGGCTCCAGGCGCCCCGTGGCCAGGTAATCCATGAAGAAGAGGGGTTTGGCCCCCTGGACCAGGATGTCGTCGACGCAGTGGTTGACCAGGTCGATGCCCACGGTGTTGTGGCGGTTCATGAGGAAGGCCAGTTTGAGCTTGGTGCCCACACCGTCTATGCTCGACACCAGGACCGGGTCGGGGGGGAAATCCCTGGTCGAGAAAAGCCCCCCGAATCCCCCGATGCCGCCGAGAACAGAGGGTCCGTGGGTGGAGTGGACGGCTGAGGAGATCCTTTTCTTGGCCTCGTCGGCGGCGGCTATGTCGACTCCGGCATCGGAATATCGGGTTTTCTTCATGAGGTTATTGTCTTGGGATCCAGTGCCCATCCGCCGTCGCTTTTCAGGCTTTGGCGTGACATGGTTTTCCAGTGTTCAGTAGAAATCAGGTGGGAGGCCACCTTGGATCTCAAACTTCGAAATACTAAGAAATTGAAGGCGAAAATCAAAGTATCCCAATTTATTGAGGGTGTCAAACGGATATGGCCGGGACCGTTAACAGTCTCGATTCCGGTTGCTTTTAGAGTTGGGGCCGGATGTATGATAACCTGAGTTTACAGTTTGCAGTTTACAGTTGGGTGAAAAAAATGGAAATTGAAGATTAGAGCAATGGAGATTGAAGAGGTATGAGGTTTTGGGAGTTGGGAGCATAGTAAGGGATAAGGACTGAGTACTGGGAACTGAGAGCAAAGAGCTAAGGATATGAGCTAAGAACTTAGGGCGGAGGTGTGAAGAACCCCGTGTCCCGTTTTTGGACTTTGGAATTTGGGTTGTGTTTTTGCTTCTGGAATCGAGGCAGTCGAATAGGGAGGAGTCTAAGGCATGTCGCCAACGGTAGCGCTGGGAATCATCGGTGATGAGGTCCTGCTGGGCGAGGTGGCCGATGAGAATCTGGCCTGGATCGCCGGGGAACTGTTCCGGCTGGGGGCGGACCTGAGTTACTGCGGCGTTCTGCCGGACGATATGGCCTTTCTGGTGGAGCACCTCCGGTGGATGAGGGAGCGGTTCGATTGGGTGATCACCACAGGCGGCATAGGGGCCACTCACGATGACCTGACCAGGCAGGCTGTCGCGGTGGTC
>JBFFDD010000156.1:0-6664 GCA_041559575.1 bacterium | reverse complement strand
CGTGGGAGTAGTACATCTGCATGAAACGCTCGACAGCCGGCACCGCCTTGCGGGTCTTGTAACCGAAGCGGTCAGCCAGATAGGTCTGCCTTTCCATGCTCAGCAGGTCCCTGGCCGCGTTGGAGGCGAAGTGAAGCTCACAGCGAACCTTCTGGAGGAACTCGAAGGATCTGTTGAGCTGGCGGAAATCACTGTCGTCCAGGATCTTCAGGTCCTCCAGATCCTTCAGATCCTCGAGGGTCTCAATGCCGAACAGGGCTTTGGCCACCCACATGGCGGTATGGATATCCCTTAACCCGCCCATCCCCTCCTTGATGTTGGGCTCCAGGACGTAAACGGTCCCACCGTGTTTTTCCAGCCGGTCCTGCATATTTTGAAGCTTGGCCATGACGAAATCACTGGCGACCCGGTCCAGGACCTTGCCCCTGAATTCCTTTCGGAATCTCTGGTAAAGGGCCAGGTTTCCCTGAAGGTATCTGGCGTCCAGAAGAGAGGTCAGGACGTCATAGTTGTCTGCCGAGAGGGTGTAGCACTCACTGAGGGTCCTCGTGCTGTAACCGACATCCAATCCCGTGTCCCAGAGGGTATAAAGGACCCTCTCGGTAAAAATCCTGCTCCAGTCCGTCAGGCGGTCGGGGAGCAGGAACAGCAGATCGATATCCGAGTGGGGTGATAGTTCCTTTCTGCCGTAACTTCCCAGCCCCATCAGCACAAGTTTGTCGTCCGGTTCCAGGCCCTCCTTTCGCATCAGCTCCGAGGTTCTGGTGTACACATAATCCACGACTTCATCCATAAGCCGGGTGAGCTGCTGGGTCACTTCATGGCTGTCCATCCCACTTTGGTGTTCGAGCTTGAGGGTGCTCCAGGCGTTCCGATATTCAACCTGGATGAGCTTGCCTATTTCCTGACTGGATTGGGCCGATCGCAGGAGGTCGAGGTTCAGCAGGCTCATGATTCCTCGTCCCTGTCGTTCACAGCGGCCAGCCTGTCGATGTAGTGGATGATCCCCTTGAGGATGGACTCGCTGATGAGATCTCGGTATTCCTTGCTCGCCAGGAGGTTCTCCTCGACCGGATTGCTGATAAAGGAGGTTTCCACCAGAACGGCAGGCATCTGCGCGCCTATGAGGACGTAGAAAGCAGCCTGTTTGACACCATAGTTCCTTATCCTCCCGTGTTTTCGCGACAGACCCTCAAAGAGCCTGTCCTGAACGGACTCGGCAAGCAGGCTTGACTGCTTGAGGTTCGACGTCCTGGCCAGGTCGAGGAGGATGAGATCCAGGTCGGCCAGGGTCTGCTCGGAGATGGCGTTCTCCAGCAGGGCCGTTTCGCTGGATTCGCGATCTTTGGCGACGCCCAGGAAGTAGGTTTCGACACCCCTGGCCTTTCTGCTCCGGCTGGCATTGGTGTGGATGGACAGGAAGAGATCCGCTCGCTGCTTGTTGGCAAACGCTGTTCGCGCATCGAGTTCAAGGTAGATATCCCTGTCCCTGGTGAGAAGAACCTGATAGCCCTTTTCCTCGAGAAGCGGTTTCAGACGCAGGGCGAGGGCCAAAGTCACATCTTTCTCCCGGAGGCCCTTAGGACCGATAGCCCCCGGATCCTTTCCGCCGTGGCCGGGGTCGATAACGATGGTCTTGACCCCCAGGCCAAGCTGCTGGGCCAGCGGCAGTGGCTCCCCATCTGGGCTTTCCTTGCCCCGTTTTTCGCCGAACTGTCCGCTCTGGCCAACAACGTCCACCACAAGTCTCGATGGGTTCTCCATGGTGAACACGCGGTGATCCACCATGCTGTCGATGTCCAGAACGAGGCGGACAGTGTCTTTATCGTACTGTCCAGCCCGGGCTCTTAAGAGAAGACCGTCGGCGATAGGGATCGGATCGCACAGCTCTTTTGGGATAGTCGCCCCTTTCAGGTCGATGTACAGCCGGGGGGGCTTGCCTGTCCGGGGGTCTCTCTTCAGCTGGTTGACCCGGTAGCTGATCCTGCCCTTTCCGTAGACGACAACCCTGGAGTAATCCGGATTGGACCAGTACTTGATGTCCGTGACCCTCATGGATCCGGATCGCCTAACCGCTGAGGGCGGCGTCTTGGGTTTCGGGGCATAGGCGGCCAGCATTTTCAGCTTCTTCCTTGCCTCAACCGCCATGTCTCCATTGGGATATCTTTTCAGCAGGTCGCTGTATGTCGTGTAGGCGGCCGTCCGGTCTCCGAGTTCCTCACGGATCTGAGCGGCTGAGAGGAGGGCGTCATCAGCGAGCCTGCTCTTGGGGTATTTCTTCGCCAGGTCTGAAAATGACTCAACCGCGGACTCGAGATCCTTCTTGACCCAGGATTTGCGGTACAGCTTACGGTACAGCATACCTATGTTGAAGAGGGAGTCCGGGGCACGGCTGCACCCCGGGTATTTGTCCACAATGGTGTTGAACCTGTTGATCACCTTTTCCCAGCTGTCGTGGAAGCGCTGTCTGCGTTCGCTGTCCAGCAGGTTGTAATAGTCCTTTCTCGCTGATTCGTAAAGCCTTTCGCAGTAGGTCTTGGCCCACAGAACCTCAGCGGGCCAGAATGAAAGGATCACCGTGGCCAGAAGCAGGGTGGAAAAAATCTGATAACGAAAGGGTCGATTATCCATATTTCTTTTTCAGCTCCGCGAGGATGTTGATGGCCTCCAGGGGTGTCATCTCCTCGAGATTCATGTTCCGGATCTCCCGGAGGAGGTCCCTTCCTCTGCCATCGGGTTTGAACAGCCCCATCTGTTCCTGCCCCGGTTCCGAATCGGACGATTCCCGGGGGGATCCCCCCGAAGCCAGAACCGGCTGACCTGACGCGTCCAGGGCGCTCTTCTCCAGGTTTCCAAGGATGGTTTTGGCTCGCTCGATAACGTCGTCCGGAAGCCCGGCCAAGCCGGCCACCTGGATCCCGTAACTTCCGTCGGCGGCGCCCTCCTGAACCCGGCGCAGGAAAACGAGCCTTTCGCCCCACTCCCGGATGGCGACGTTGTAATTTTTCACCCCTTCCCTGGTGAGAGCGAGTTCGGTCAACTCATGATAATGGGTGGCGAAAAGGGTCCGGCAACCGACCTTCTCATGGGAAAGAAGGTGCTCAGCCACCGCCCAGGCGATGCTGATCCCATCGAAGGTGCTGGTTCCCCTTCCGATCTCGTCGAGTATGACCAGGCTCTGGCCGGTGGCGTTGTTGAGGATGTCGGCGGTCTCCACCATCTCCACCATGAAGGTGGACAGGCCCTTTGTCAGGACATCAGCTGCCCCGACCCTGGTGAAGATCCTGTCCACCGGGCTGATAAGGGCCTCTTCAGCGGGGACGAACGAACCCATCTGGGCCATGACAACCATCAGGGCTACCTGCCTCATGAAGGTGGATTTTCCGGCCATGTTGGGGCCGGTTATTACCAGAAGTCGATTTTCGCCAGCGTCCAGATAGGCGTCGTTGGGAACAAAGCTCTCCCCGAGATCGACCTTCTCCACCACCGGATGACGGCCGTTGGTGATGGATATCCTCATCATGGGATCCTCATCGAGGATGGTAGGCCTCTGGTACCCGGACGTGTGCGCCAGTTCGGCCAGGGATGAGAAGACGTCGATCTCCGATATGCCCTTGGCGATCCGCTGGAGACCCGATATGTGGTCCATGACACCGGATTTGATGGTCTCGAAGATATCCCTCTCCAGGATTATCATCCTTTCCTCGGCGGTCAGGATCCTCTCCTCCATCTCTTTGAGTTCCTGGTTCACATATCTCTCGGCGTTTACCAGGGTCTGCTTTCGAATATAGTCCTCCGGGACAAGGTCCCTGTGGGCATTGGTGACCTCGATGAAATATCCAAAGACCTTGTTGAACCCGACCTTGAGGGAGGGAATGCGGGTCCTCTCCCTCTCCCGGACCTCAAGGTCAGAGATAAATTTCTTGCCGTCTCTGGCCAGGGACCTCACCTCGTCGAGTTCGTCACTGTAGCCGTCGAGAATGACCCCCCCTTGCCGTATGCCGGCAGGGGGTTCTTCGACCAGGGAATTCGCGAGAAGTTCCTGCAGGTCAGGGATCTCGCCCATCCTCGCCAGAATATCATCACCGAGATCGGAGTCGAGGTCAGCCAGAAGTTCCCTGAGGAGGGGGATCTCATCCAGTGTCCTCCTGAGAGCTACCAGGTCCCTGGGGCTGACGGTCCCAGCGCATAATCTGGACAGGATCCTGTCGACGTCGGAAACCCCCCTTAGAACAGTCCTGATCCGGCCCCGGAGCAGGACGCCGTGCACCAGCTCGCCAACCAGGTCCAGTCTGTGGTTGATGACCGCAAGATCACGGAGGGGGTGGACCAGATATTCCTTCAATAGCCGCGCTCCCTGGGGGGTGACCGTCCGATCCATGACGTCAAGGAGGCTCCCCTCTCTCTTGCCCTCCATCTGTGACCTCAGGATCTCGAGGTTCTTCAGTGAGGTCCTGTCGAGGATGAGAACATTGTCACTGACGATGGGACGGGGTGTCCTGATATGGCCCATCGCTCCTCCATGGACCTCACCGATGTACCAGAGGATCGATCCCGCCGCCCTGACGGCCAGAGGCATGCCGATTAGGCCATACCCCTCCAGGGTGGTCACCTCGAAGAAATCAAGAAGGGTCTGCTGAGCCAGGTCCTCCTGGAAGTGAAAAGCTTCTACCTTCGTGACATGCCCGCCGTGGTTTGTCAGGTTGTCGTCCTCAGGGAGAAGGATCTCCCTGGGCGAAAAGCGGGCCAGGGCCATATCCAGTTCCCGTTCAGCGGAAGCATTGCTCCACTCAACGGCTCGGAAATCACCGGTTGTGACATCAAGGAGGGCGAGGCCGATCCCCTTTTGGTCCCTCAGGATGGACGCCAGATAGGAAGGTTCGTCCGCCTCGAGGAGGGCCTCCTCAACGGCGGTGCCCGGTGTGACGATCCGAGTGACCTCCCTTTTCACCAGTCCCTTCGCCCTTCGAGGGTCCTCAACCTGATCGCATATGGCCACCTTGAGGCCTGCCCGGACCAGTTTCGTCAGGTAGCTCTCAGCGGCATGGTATGGGACCCCGCACATGGGGACCGAGTTCTCCTTGCCCTTGTCCCGGGAGGTAAGGGCG
Source organism: bacterium (assembly GCA_041559575.1). Classification (GTDB taxonomy): domain Bacteria; phylum BMS3Abin14; class BMS3Abin14; order BMS3Abin14; family BMS3Abin14. The sequence continues at coordinate 1,556 of JBFFDD010000156.1, read as the reverse complement.
ATTTTGAGGATATCAGCGGCTTTGACGGCATCCTCCAGGAACATCTCGTAAAAATCACCCATTCGGAAAAAAAGGATGGCATCAGGGTGCTCCCGCTTGATGGAAAGGTACTGCCTCATCATGGGCGTTGTCGTTCCGCCACTTTTCTGATGTTTGGACACACTCACCGTTCGACCACCTCTGCACCAAAGGAGGTACCGGACTTGATCGTCTCGGCCATCATAACAGCCTCGATGGAATCCACGAAAGGGCCCACTTCGAGGTAAAAACGGCCATCCGTTTTGACCCTCTGGATGTGAAGGGCAGGGTTCAACACAATGCCTTCCAATGTGGTCACCTTCCTTCCGACGGGTCCAACGCTGACGTAGAACCGGCTGATCCTGTCCGGGGCGTTTTTCGCCAATCCCTGCATGGAAAGGTTATTCATGAAGTCCCTCTCCCTGCCGACCCATCCGGAGAGCACCGGGATGCCAACCAGGGCTTCGCGGAGGCGCTCCAGGGCCTGTTTTTCCCTGCCGAGGGCCATCTCCGCCAGGGCGAGCTTAAGGTCCAGCTCGGGACCGGTCTGGGTTCTCCCTCGGGTTGCCTGGCGATACCTCCGTATCGCCTCCTGATATTGTCCGCTGCCGAAAAGGGCATCCCCTATCCCCATGGCGGCTCGCCAACAGGAGGATGTCCGGAGGTACCCCTGGTCGCATTTTTCGACCGCTCTTTCAAAGGACTCCTTGCTCTGCCTGAAATCGCCTCTGAGGAGATAGATCCTGCCAAGAAGATATATGGCTTCCGCTGCAACCTGGTCATCACCAACCGCGGCCGACTCCAGCGGGTCAATGGCTTCTGAGAGGTTCCCGGCCATGTAATGGGCCCGGCCCACGATAAGAAGTTCATCCGGTTCACTGCAGGGGGCATCTGTCGGGAGGGTCAGGGTTGTCAAAAGGAAGATAAATATGACGGTCCACCGGCTCTTCCAGCTGGTCCATTGCCGGTGGATGGGACAATCAAATCTCCTTCTCTCCGGTTCCGTCATCAGGAGGATCCTCGATTTCAGGGCTATTTTTTTCCAGCAGCACCGTTTCGCTCCCCTTCTTGGCGAAATATCCAGTGCCTGATTCCTCTTCCGACGTACCCTGGCCGGACTCAGCAGAGGCCTCGCTGTCCCGTCTGGCGATCTCATCCTTGAGTTTTCTGTTTTCCCGGTCCAGGAGGGTGTACCTGACCTTCCTTCTTATTCCGCCGGTAAACCCCAGTACCACAGCCAGGAGATAGCCGAAGGCAAAGGCTGCAACCATGAACAGCGACAGGGGCAGGGCCGGAGTCTGCCAGCCGAAGTATTTCAGGACGGTCAACTGGCTGTTCTGTTGGATGAAGGCGGCCAGTGTGATCGCCAACAGGAAGATCAGCAGAGCGTATACGTATTTCATCGGAAAAGGTCCTTATTGAAAATGGATATTGGAAATTAGAAATTGGAATAACAGGAAGTTGGACCATTAGAGCATTGGATCATTAAGCAGAGCTGTAATTTCCCAATCTCCAATCTCCAATTTCTAATCTCTAAT
>JBFFDD010000155.1:0-6750 GCA_041559575.1 bacterium | reverse complement strand
CCGGAGGAATTCGATCTGGGTGCGCGGCGACAGGGCGGTCTCCGGTTCATCCATCAGAAACAGACCCTTGAAACTGGATCTGGCCCTGAAAAAGGACATGAGTGACTGTCCGTGGGATTGGGTCACCAGGGAGGAGCCGCCATAAAATCGCAGACTCCCGGGGTCTGCCGCCGCGAACTCTTCCACTGCCTGAGCGTAGGATGTGAAGATTTCCGAGGAAAAAAAGGATCCCGGGGCAGGACCGTTAACCCAATCGATGTCAACCGCCTCATGAAATCTCTTCTCAAAGGGATTCGGCTTGAGGCGCCGGCGCCTCTCCTCTTCCCAGATATGAATACCGCCACTGCGGCAGATGGCGCGCAGGAGGGTGGATTTTCCTGAGCCATTCTCACCGGCGAAAAAGGTCACCTGTGAGGGGAATGTCAGGGTGGATGTTCCTCCCAGGACCGGAAGGTTGAAGGGATAGCGGTCGCGGGTCGGGTATCTGTCGTGGACGATCCTGATGCCCTTGATGTAAGCCATGAATCTTTTTTTGCGCTGAAGGCGTGCTATTTATCCACCGGATTTTTCTCCAGTCGACATTTGTCCAGGGTCTTCAGGGCCCTGCCCTCAAAAGTCACTGTAAGGTGAACATCCTCGGGTGCCAGGTCGTAGGGCCTTCGATACAGAGATCCTTTAATCTCGTCACACGCCTCTGAAAGGACAACCATCTTCTTGACGGAGAGTAAATATCGGCCATCCTGATATATTATTTCACCCTCAATTTTTACCGGCATTGAGGAGTTGGCCAGCACTGGCACAACCGCCACCGCCAGAAAAACCAACAACAGTCCAAAGAGGCGACCAAAATCAGATTTGTTGTTCATGGATTATACCTCCTGATTATTCCGGGCATTCACACTGCCCACTATAGCCTGACCAAAGAGACCCTTGGCGAACCTGCCGCCAGCCGGAAGTCTACAGAGGGCTTCGGTTACAATTAGGATCGCCTGCGAATTGGGCAGGCAGAAAACGCAGCCTGTTAATCCTCAGAGACTTCTTTCCTGGCTGAAATGACCACCTGTATCTTATCCCCGCACGGCTGTGCCTTCATGACATGTCTACCGAAATGCTCGCAGTATATAGCCGTGAAGGTCATACAGGAACCCCCTCCATCCATCTCTGACTGGGGTGGCTTTGCGTATTTGCACAGGAGATCACAGAATTTCATTCTGTGTGTCTACTCCCTCCCGAAGATCTCTTCGTAGAGTTTCGGGTAAAGATCGCTCTCGGGGTCCGTCTCAGCGATCATGTCCAGGATCTCAATGGCCTCCTCACGCCTTCCCTCCGCCATGTAGGAACGGCCGGCACGATAATACCAGGTGGCCGCCGCTGAGACATCACCAGACACTCCCTGGCCCTGCGCATACATGGCAGCAACGCTGGCCTGGGCCTCGGCAACGCCCTGCTCAGCCGCCCTCTTGAACCACAGGAAAGCCGTGGATGGATCCCTGATGCACCCTCTTCCCTCGAAGTACCTCGCCCCTACTGTTTGCTGGGCGTAGGGGTGGCCCTGTCGGGCCGCCATCATAAACCATGTCAGGGCAGCCTCCTGATCCTTTTGGACACCCTTTCCCTCGGAATACATCTTACCCAGGTCGAACTGGGCATCCGGGTCTCCTTCCCCGGCTGCCTTCTCCCAGTAGCCACGGGCCAAGGCAAAGTCCTGCGGCACACCCTCTCCGTGTGAATACATCTGGCCAAGGGTGTACAGGGCGTTTGCCTCTCCGTTATCAGCAGCTTGCCGGTACCAGACGAGGGCCTTCTCCAGGTTGACCGGAACCCCCAGACCATCATGATAGAGATAGCCCACGTTGTACTGGGAGGCCGCGTGATCCTGCTCAGCCGCCAGGGACCACCACTTCATGGCCTCACCGAAATCCTGGACGACACCTCCGCCCATGGCAAACATGTTTCCCATATAATACTGGGCCTCAGGCAGTCCTTTGACGCCGAGAGGCTCAAGGATCTCAAGGGCTCTGTCAAAATCCCGGCGCTTGTAGGCAGCGATGCCGCTTTCCAACCCCCCGGCGAAGACCGGCCTGGGCAGAGAAAGAAGCAGAAAACACAACAATATTCCGGGCAGGATCCTCAAACGCACAGCCCCCCGACAACCCCCAAGGCAGGCCGCATCAGCCGGCTCGACCCATGGGTATCGTTCCTTTGCAACCAAAGAGCTATGGGCTATTTTAGGTTAAACAGGACGGACAGGCAAGACAGCTGAGGTTAACAAGGGAATCTGGAACCGAGGGGCCGGGTTTTACCGCTTGCCATAATTGAAGTTACCTAATCTATTGTAATGGGATAGCTGTTAAAATAGAATCAGTGTGATAAGTTGGCTGTCCGACCAAAACCTTCCGGCAAAAAAGCCGGTTTTCAGGGAGAGCGCCATGGGCGAAATACCCGTTGACAAAGGCAGACAGACGATCACCTCCCTTCTCGACCAGCTGCGCTTCATCGATCCTAAGATCGTCCCCTTCGACAGCCCTGACATCCAGGACCTGGAGCAGGCCGTCTCATCAACTGTGGGGGGTGTTTTTGGTGAGGATTCTGATATCTTCCAGCGTTTTCGGGAGTTCAGGATCTGCCTCGGGCACTTTTCCCTTAAGGATTCCCATGGGGAAAAGCAGATGAAATATGAGATGGGCCTGCCTAAAGCCATAAACCAACTCGAGGAGATCCTGGAGGCCATGGGCGAGATCCACGATGACACTGACGTTGAGATCCCGGAGATCGAACCGGAGGGTATGGTTACGGAGGAACCGAAACCCAAGGCCAAGGCCCCCCCTCCGCCCCACAAGCCACCCCGGGAGAAAGTTGAGCCCGTCAAACCCCCAGAAACCAAACCCCCGATGCCAAAGGAGGCCGCCCCCGCAGAGCCGAGGGCCAAAGACGCTTCCCCTTCCGGGGCCGGCAGCGTGCTTCTCCTCCACACCCGGGAAGACGAGATATCGCTGTCCGTCGTCAGTCTTCTGGACAAACTGGGCATCGAGGCTGCCATGCTGGATGACACCGAGAGCTCAACTTCAACCAAGATTGACCAGATCGTCGGTTTGCCTGATGTGTCGTTCGCTCTGGCCATCCTCTCCTCAGACGACCGAAGCGGCCTGCCGGGATTAACGGCGAAAATAGCCAAACCGAAACATCGTCAGGACATTATTTTTGAGCTTGGGTTCCTGGTGGGGAAAATTGGAAAGGGCAGGGTCGCCGTGCTTCATGGAGGGGAACGGCCCCTGGATATACCCTCAGGATTCTACGGCATTGAATATCTGTCATACCAGGCGGACGGCGGCTGGCAGATCAACCTGATCAAGCTGCTAAAAACCGCCGGGTACCGGGTGGATGCCAACGTTCTGTTTGAGTAGCCCCCCTTACATCTGATCCTGATTCCTATTTTCAGGCCTGAGATCCTCGATGATCTGATCGAGGATCTCCTCCGTAGCCCTGTTTCGGTTGAGGGTGTAGAAGTGCAGTCCGTCCACACCAAACTCCAGCAATTGCCGGCATTGGTCGACGGCGTAGTCTACCCCAAGCCTGTGCATATCCCCGGCGCTCCCGCCCTCCATCCTTCGAATGACCCGTTCGGGCACTGTCGCTCCACACATCTCCGTGAACCGCTGAATCTGGCCCAGATTGACGATCGGCATGATGCCGGGGATTATGGGAACCGTAACGCCGTCCCGGGCGGCCCGGTTCATAAAATCGTAAAAATAGTTGTTGTCAAAAAAGATCTGGGTGATGATGAAGTCAGCGCCCGCATCCACCTTTTTTTTCAGGTATTCCATGTCTTTTTCCAGGGATGGCGCCTCCATATGACCCTCGGGATAACCGGCGACACCGATGGAAAAGTCGTCCCTGGCACGAAGATATTCCACCAACTGATAGGCAAAGCGGAAATCATCCTTGATCTTGTCGTCTGGGAAGCCCTGCGGCGGGTCGCCTCGCAAAGCCAGGACGTTTCTTATCTCCTCACTCCTCAGGTCCGTGATTATCCTGTCAATATCCTCCCTTGAAGAGGCGATGCAGGTCAGGTGCATCATGACATTCTGGCTGTGTTCGTGCTTGATCCGGAGGGTCCAGGAAAGGGTGTTGTCCCGCGTGCTCCCGCCCGCACCATATGTAACGGACACAAAGTCGGGATGAAACCTTTTCAGCCTGGCGACCGTTTCCTCCAGGATGCCCTCGCTCTCGGTGTTCTTGGGAGGAAAGAACTCAAAGGACAGCAGCGTCTTTTTCGCTTTGAAAAGCTCGCTGATCTTCATCGAGGCTCCTTACTGATGGCCTGGGATGGCAACGGGCCGGCAACCCCATCTGAGCGTCTGGTGGCCTCTATCTTTCAGACAGTGGCCTGTTGAAAGGCACAATCTATAGCACCGCCGCGGTCAAACCGCAAGGAATCCCCATGTGCTCAGCCAGCCACCGACCCAAGGGTCTCCTGGACAACCGCATGGCCGCTGACGAGCAAAGGGCTGCAGCCCCCGGCAATGATGCCAGCCGGCCCTGGTCGCCATTGGACCATGGATGCCCCCTTTCCGGATCAGGCCCCAAAGCGGAGAGCGCCCCTGCTGCCTCCTCGGGCAGGGTTAGCCGTCTTTGGAGGGCTCTCTCCCTTTAAGAGCCGAGACGAGTAAGGCGCAACCGATTACGATGAGGAAAACGGCCATGAAGGAGAGCCTGAGCTCGAGGATCTGCCACAGGCCGACGACAACAAACAGAACGGCAACCACGACCCAGAAGGTCTCCGATGCCAGACCGTAGTATTTGCGAGCGACCTGCATACCCAGGGTTATCAGCCCCACTCCAACGAGGATGAATCCGATGCTCGCATTAAACAGAAGGGCGATCCCGAGCCACACGAAAAACAGGCCCCAACCGACTGCTGTAAGCTTCTTGGTCAACTCCCTGACCTCCTTACCTCGAGGCTTTGATTCCATCTTCGGGCTCTCTTCGGACATCTCATCCTCCAGCGGTCTGAAAATGGTCAACAGCTTTTCGGTCTATACTAGCACCTTTTCCGCCAACTCCATTCCTGATCTTCGATCCGAATGGGTCTGCCCTGACCCGGTGTCGGGTCCCCGATCCGGCTACGGCAACCTAATCTCGTTCCGATACCCGGGTTCCGGACGGCTGTCCAATAAGCTTTGTGGCCAGCTCTCCGGCCTGATACACTTCACCCCTAAGGGGTCCAGGGGTCCTGTGGCGCCCACAGTTTTGTTTATGTTCCGTGATATTGTTTCGGTACAAAAGCAGTATCAGCCAGCATGCCTTAACGGATGGCCTCTGATATCCACCACCCTGCCATCACTTGCCGGAGGAGGGCACCATGAGAATCACATTGCTGACCTTTTGTTCCATTACCCTGCTGATCTTTTTAACCTGCGCCGCCCAGGGGGATTCCAGCGGGCCTCCTGACGCTGTAGCGGCGTTCCACGCCGCGCTGATGGCGGGCGACAAGGAGGGGGCCCTCGAGTTGCTTGCACCTGGCCTCATTCTTTTTGAGGACGGCCACGTTGAAATGTCGAGGGACGAGTACGGATCCGGCCACCTGGAAGCTGACCTCAAATTCAGCCGCAAGGTCAAGAGGGAGCTCGTCGCTCAGCAGTCCAACACCTTGGAGGACACGGCATGGGTGATGTCCCGCTACAGGACCAAGGGCAGGCTCAGTGGAAAGAAGGTCACCATAGACACCACCGAAACGATGGTTCTGAGGAGAGTCGAACAGGCTTGGCGAATTGTCCATGTCCACTGGTCAAACAACGTTCGCCAATAGGGAATGAGCCCAGGTTCTGGGTCCTCATTTCCCGGATCTGGATTCTCTGCCCTAATACCCCGGCAACCGGCCTGCCTCGAGAGCCCTGTTACAGGCCTCGGCTGATGGCACCAGCCGGCTACTTCACCTTGCCGCGGTAATCTCCCATGCCCACCTGGATGCTGTAGCTTCCACCTCCAAGGGTCTGCCGGACATCCTTGCTGTCGCATTCGGGGCAGGTCATCTCACCTTTCTCCATCTCCTCCAGAGAGAGGATCTCCTCGAAGATCTTCTGACATACCTGGCATTCGAATGAGTAAAGGGGCATTCTCCAACCTCTCAGTTCTCGGTATTCAGTTCCCAGTTCGTAGTTCTCAGTTCTCAGTTCTCAGTTCTCATCCACCTTCCCGCCGCTCGCCTCAAAAGTCAAGACCTGCCGGACATGATTCAGGATGGACCGAAATCCAGGCCCCCTCGCAGGTTCTTTATATTTTACGTTTTATTAAATCAAATAATCGACCAGGTGAGGATCGGTCCTGTGATTGTTTCTCAAAAAACAATTAACGAGATGCTTCCCGATAACCTGAAGTACCTCGTCGATGAGGAATGGATTCCGCGGGGATGGGTCAGGTGCCGTCATTCAGATCATCCCCGCGACCACATTCTCGCCCTGTTCTCCTCCTCCCGTCTCATCCAGGAATTCATACCCGCCGTAAGCTCTCTGGCAGGCCAGGCCTTGCCTGCCCGGTGGCAGGGCTGCGACCGGTAAGGAACATGCTGCGCCTGCCAGGTTCCCGGACCGACGGCATGGATTCGGTGTTCCAGCGTTTCCTTGTAATCCGTGATCAACGCCTCGCGCTTCGCCATGACCGACTCTTCGAGAGCGGCGCGTCTGGCGGCCATGTCTTCCAGCCGTTCCTTGTACAGGTCCAGCGCATAGGCATAGGTCTTCACGCGGAGCT
>JBFFDD010000154.1:0-6831 GCA_041559575.1 bacterium | reverse complement strand
GCCTCTTCCTGGGACTTGGGACCTGGGACATGGGACGTCTCACTCTCCCCCTCGCCCTTTCGCCCCCTCTCCCCCTCTCGGGAATCCTCCCCCTCGCCCTCTCGCCCCATCTCCCCCTCGCGGGAACTCTCCCCCTCGCCCTCTCGCCCCGTCACCCCCTCGGGCGGACCCTCTTCCCCTTCCAGCTCCGTGATCTCCTGCAGGGTGGGCAGGCTCTCTAAGTCCCTGAGCTCGAAATACTCGAGGAACTCCCGGGTCGTCCCGTACAGGATGGGGCGGCCGGGGACCTCCTTCCGGCCCAGGATGCGGATCATACCCTGGGACAGCAGCGTCTTGAGCACGCCCCCGGAGTCGACGCCCCGGATGTGCTCCACCTCGGCCCTGGTGGCCGGCTGACGGTATGCGATGATCGCCAGCGCCTCGAGGCTGGAACGGGAGAACCTCCTTTTGGGCCTGGCCTGATGGAGTTTGCGGATCACGGCGGCGAAATCCGATCGGGTGCGCAGCTGGTATCCTCCGGCCACCTCCTTGAGAACGACTCCCCTTCCCTCCTCCTCGCAGGCCTGAGCCAGTTCGGCCAGAATGTCTCTTAGCCTCTTCCTCTCGAGCCCCGTGACTTCCTTGAGGACATCCAGATCCAGAGGTCTGGCCGACGAGAAGAGAAGGGCTTCGATCAGTGCTGTGTCATGTTTCTTTTCCATCGGATCATTAACCTCGAGATATAAGGGACAATACAAGTTCGACGTTTGAAGTTTGAGGTTTGAAGTATTTCACTCAATCCCCTTCCCCCTCTTCTGCCTTTTCTTGGGACTTGGGACCAAGGACATGGGACGTCTCACTATCCCCTGCGTCACCGTGTCCCCGAGTCTCCGCGTCCACCCCCTCTGCCTCTTCCTGGGACTTGGGACCTGGGACATGGGACGTCTCACTCTCCCCCTCGCCCTTTCGCCCCCTCTCCCCCTCTCGGGAATCCTCCCCCTCGCCCTCTCGCCCCATCTCCCCCTCTCGATGACCTTCTTTCCCGGCGTCTCCGGGTCCCCGCGTCTCCGCGTCCGGCTCTTCAATTACCACCCGCTCGGCGGGATCGACGATCATCAGACGAAGGGGCCCCAGGTGGTCCTCCTGGATGGCGCGAATGGTGTTCTTTTTTATCATCTCCAGCACACTGAGGAAAACGGTGACGACCTTCGTTCTGCCCTCCAGACCGGTGAACAGCTCGGCAAACCGGATGCTGGTCCTGTCTCTGAGTACATCGTTGATGTGACTGATACCGTCCTCGATGGTAAAGGTGATCCGGCTGACCTCGTGGGGTTTGCGCATTTCGGCCTTGGCCAGCACCCTCTGGAAGGCATCCATGAGCTGAAACATGGTGGCCTCCACATAGACGTCGTCGGGTGACTGCGGCTTACCCTCTTCCGGCCTGATGAAGACGTCGCTTCCGAGGACGGGTCGCCCACCGATCTCCTCAGCAGCCTTCCTGTATTTCTGGTACTCGATGAGCCTCCTGATCAGCTCCTCACGGGGATCCTGCTCCTCGGCCTCCTCGTCTTCCTCATCAGGGGGCAGAAGCATCCTCGATTTCAGGTAGATGAGGTTCGAGGCCATGACCAGGAACTCGCTGGCCACATCCAGGTTCAGTTCCCTCATCATGTCCAGATAGGCCAGGTACTGGTTGGTGATGTCGGCCACCGGGATGTCGTAGATGTCGATCTCGTTCTTCTTGATCAGGTGGAGCAGCAGATCGAGAGGGCCCTGGAAGGATTCCAGCTCGATCCGGTAGATTTCGAGAGGATTCTCCTCCTCCAAGCCGGTGTCATTATCCCACGTCACAGGACCTCCTCCGATCAGCCCCCCAGCCCCATGAGCTGGATAACGGACCTCACACCCTCCATCGTGGTCGCACTCTCCGCCCTGGCCCTCTCACTGCCCTCGGTGAGGATCTGCCTGGCCAGACCGGGACTGTCCTCGTAAAGGCTTCGTTTCTCCCGTATGGGACCGAGGGTCTTTTCCAACTCTTCGAACAGAACCTTCTTGCAGTCGATGCAGCCTATGGAGGCCTTGCGGCAGCCCTCGGCCGCCTCCGCCCGCCTCTCCTCAGGGGTGAAAAAAATGTGGAGTTCGTAGACCGGGCACTTATCGGGATCTCCCGGATCGGTCCTTCTCACCCTGGCCGGATCGGTCACCATCGGCCTGAGCTTCTCCCACACCTCCTCGGCGGAGTCCTTGAGGTAGATGGCGTTGCCGTAGCTCTTGCTCATTTTGCGGCCATCCGTCCCCGGCACCTTGGGCGCCTCGGTGAGCAGGTGCATGGGCTCCGGGAACACTTCCTTACCTTCGCCGGCGTACATGTGATTGAAACGCCTGACGATCTCCCGGGAAAGCTCCAGGTGAGGCAGCTGGTCGATCCCCACCGGCACGTAGTTGGCGCGGTAGATGATGATGTCGGCCGTCTGGAGGAGCGGGTAGCCCAGGAATCCGAGGGTGGCCAGGTCCTTGTGGCTCATCTGCTGCCGGACCTCCTTGTAGGAGGGGACCCTCTCCAGCCACGACAGGGGGGTGATCATGGACAGGAGGACGAAAAGTTCGGCGTGTTCCAGGATCGCCGACTGGAGGAAGAGGGTCGACCGCTCCGGGTCGAGCCCCACGCTCAGCCAGTCCTTGACGATCTCCAGGGAATACTCCTCCAGGGATTCCGATTCGTCGTACATGGTGGACAGGGCATGCCAGTCGGCAACGAAGTAGAAACACTCGTACTCGTCCTGAAGCTGGATCCAGTTGCTCAGGGCGCCCAGATAATGCCCGATGTGCAGGGGCCCGGTGGGCCGCATACCCGATAGAACACGCTTCATGCTTCCTCCCTATAGTGGAATGCTGAAAACAATAGATATCAGTTTTATTATCAAGGAGTAAAACGGGACTATTATACGCCACAGGATCCCTGTAGCGAGGAGGGCGATAAGGATAATGAACCCGTAACGCTCGTGACGTGAATAGACCATGGCCTGGTGCGGCGATAAAAGTCCCTGGACTATATGGCTGCCGTCAAGAGGGTGAATGGGTAAAAGGTTGAAAACACACAGTACGATCGAGATCTGGATTCCGAAAACGATCATGAATACCAGAGGTTTCAAGACTGGGGAGGACATTATAGCTGAGTACCCGGGCACCCATAACAAAATGCGAAAGATTAGAGCCAGGGCCATTGCAAGCAGAAGATTACTGGCTGGCCCGGCCAGGGAAACGATGGCGTTGTCCTTACGGGGCGATTTGAAGTTGACAGGACTTACCGGGACCGGTTTGGCCCACCCGAAGAGGATGCCGGTGCCCGAAATTGCCAACATGAGCGGGACTAGAATAGTCCCTACCGGGTCGATGTGCTTGATGGGGTTGAGGGTGACCCTGCCCATCAGCTTGGCCGTATAATCCCCTTTTCGGAAGGCCACGTACCCATGGGCCATCTCGTGGACCGAAATGGCCAGCATGAGCGGGGGCAGCTGGATAATCAATCTTAGGATGATGTCGCTGTTCACAGGGATTCCCTTTCAAAAGGCAGAATGAAGTAATGTTGAATCAAGAACACAGAAGCAGACAAACATATATGTGACCTGTGTCCTTACAAATGAGAAAAATGACCAGTCATAGAAGTTCATGACCAAAGTATTACTTCTACGTTCTATGTTCAGATAATATAGCCCGCTAAAGGGGTGCACATTCCTAACATGGGGTAAGGGGGGTGTCAATGGAAGTAGATTATGGAAAATAGGGAATAGAAATCGGAGGGTTAAAATCGGGTAACGGACCTTGAACTTTCCATTATCCATTCTCTATTATCCATTCTCGTTAATTATCTAGGGGAAAATTCTCCCTCACCCACTCCATCTCCTCCTCGAGGGTCTTGACCTTCTCGTCCACCCTGGCGTCCCGGGCCGCGTCCATGATCTTGCGGTAGATCGGGCCTGAGTGGTAACCCATCCTCCTGAGGATCTTGCCGTCGATCTCCGAGTCGAGGAAACGGAGCCTCGAAAGGTACAGGGAGACGGCCTTGGCAGTACCCTCCCTCTTGGTCAGGGCCATGATGATGATAAGGTCCTCGGTGGTCAGGTCGCGAAGCTGCCTGGCAATCCAGCTGGGAGGGCCTTCATGTGATCTGGCCAGGGCTTTGAGGGTGTCCGTTATCCGCTGCCAGCGCACCAGATATTCCTCCCGGCGGTACCCCGGAACCTGGAACCGAAGCAGGATCTCCGACCGGGCGTCGGGATCCCTCAGGAACATTATGGAGTTGAAGTAGATTTCGCCGATATCGGGCTCCTCGTCCAGATACAGGAACTGGAACCAGGAATGGATCTTCTCCACCTGATCGAACACCTCACGGGTCCGTCTGTCGAAGACCAGAGCGGGATGAAGGGCATGGAGGATCCCCAGGTCCTGCATCCTCTGGAAGGCGTTGATCGGATGGACCTCCCCGAGGATGGCCATGATCTCCATTAACACCCTCTGACCCTGCGCCTTCGTGAGATACCCCCGGGACACGGCCCCCTTGAGGAGGTATTCGGTATGCCTTCCGATCTGGAAGGCGAAGAACTGTTCAAAGCGCACCGCCCTGATGATCCTCGTGGGATCGTCCACGAAGCTCAGGTTGTGCAGAATCCGGATGGTTTTTTCCTTCAGATCCCTCTGGCCGCCGAAGAAATCCACCACCTGTCCCAGCTGATCCGGGTTGAGCTTGATGGCAAGAGCGTTAATGGAGAAGTCCCGCCGGTAAAGGTCAAGCTTGATCGAACCCCTCTCCACCATGGGGTGAGCCCCCGGGGACTCGTAATATTCGGTCCTCGCCGTGGCAACGTCAACCTTGAACCCCTCCTTGAGGATAATCACCGCGGTCTTGAACTTCTTGTGGGTCCGGATCCGGGCTTTGAGACGGCGGGCCAACTGCCTGCCGAACTCCACACCGTCACCCTCCACTACAAGATCCACATCGTGGTTCCTGATCCGCAGCAGGACGTCCCGGACCAATCCCCCGACAAGATAGGCTCTAAATCCCATTCTGTCGGCAACCTCACCGGCGGCCTTTAAGACCTTCATGGTCCTTTTGTCCAGGATCTCCCGCATGAGTTCGGTGATATTGCGGAGCCTCTCCAGACTCGCCTCCTGGCCGCCCCTGAACTCCTGATAGGCCTTGGACATCCTGAAGTCCTCGTGCATGGACTCCAGCAGATCCGTCCGGGTGATCACCCCGCTGACCTTCTTTCCCTTCATCACCGGGAGCATCCTCTGCCGCTTTTCCACAATGTGTTCCTGGACCAGTTCCAGCGGATCGTCGGGCTTGACCGACTGGTACTCCGTGAGCATGTACTCGCTCACCGGGGAATGGGAAAGCCCGTGCATGATGGCCCTCTCCACCACCCCCCTGGTAATGATACCGGCCATGCTCTGCCGGGCGTTGAGGACGGCAAGGCCGTTGATATTGTATCGAGTCATGATCTCGGCGGCCCTGGAGATCTCGTCGGACAGCCCGATGGTGATGACCGGAGAGGACATGATGGAGGATGCGATCTTCCTCAGCCCGGCAACCTTTCCAAGGATGGCCAACAGTTCCTCTCTGACCTGAACCAGGGTCATCTCCCTGATGGACGCCGAGGCCGCCGTAGGATGGCCCCCGCCGCCGAACTCCTCGGCGACCTTGGCGACATCGACCTCCGGAATGCGACTTCTGGCGACCAGGATCACCCTCTCCTCCATCCTGACCAGGGTGAACAGGACATCAAATCCCTCCATATCCATCATCTTGTGGACGAGGAGGGCCAGCTCCGGGAGGTATTCGTCGGTGGAACCGGTGGTGATGGACACGCTGACTCCGTGGATATCGAGGGTTTCGGTAGAGTTGAGAAGATCGTTCAGGAGTTTGACCTGGCGAGCGTCCAGTTCCCGGCCCAGATAGACAGGAATGATGTCCAGTCTGGCTCCCTTCTTGACCAGAAAGGAAACCGCGTCGAGGTCCCTGGAGGTCGTGGATGGAAAGGTCAGGGATCCGGTGTCCTCGTAGATACCCATGGCCATGATGGTGGCCTCGTCAGGGGTGATCCTCTTGCGTCTCCTCCTCAGTTCCTCGACCAGGAGAGTGGCCGTAGCCCCCACGTTGTCCACCAGCCCGATACTGCTGGTGTAATCCTGATCCGATGGAGGGTGATGGTCGTAGATGATCAGTTCCACGCCCTCACGCTGCGCCACAGCGTCCAACTGGCCCAGGCGGCCCGGGATCTTGATGTCCACCATGATCAGTCTGGTGACCGCGTTGAGGTCAATATCACGGATGCGATGGAAGGCATATCCGGCCAGCGGCGACCGGGCGATGAAGTTCCGGAGGTTCTTCTCCTGGGACCCAGGGAAGACCATCTTCGCCTCCGGATAGAGTTTGCTGGCCGCGATCATGGACGCCATGGCGTCGAAGTCGGCGTTGAGGTGGGTAGTGATGATTTCCATATCGGTTAAAGCGGCATCCAATAAGAGGCCATCTACTGCGTTATCGCCTTACGGAACTCCTCGATCCCGCCATTGGCGGGAACTCCAACCTCCTCAGGACCCTGGCCTTGTATCCGACCCCTTCCTGAAAGCCTCAACGAAAGAGTTCCGGAACAGAACCAACTAAACGTTTCATCTGATAAACAATTCACTGATCTTAGTCACCGATAATCCTATATTACTCCCCATGGAGCGATGACCCTGCATTTAAACCATTCTCCCGCGTCTTGGGAAAACAGTTCATCATGTAGGGAGCCATTATCCAGTTAAACAGAACCTTAAACCAGAAACAAGAAACTGGAAACCGGAGGT
>JBFFDD010000153.1:0-6868 GCA_041559575.1 bacterium | reverse complement strand
TTTAACCTTTCCCCCTTCCGATTGACATCTCTTGCCCTATAAAACTTTTTCCGGTAGCATCAGGCACTTTTAAGGCAGAGCCTGGAGAATGGAGAATAGAAAATAGAGAATAGAAAATAGAGAATAGGAAATAGAGAATAGAAAATGGAGATTTGATCGTTGGATCGTAAGAGCATCGGTAGGACCCGATAAACTCTGATTTCCAATCGCCAATCTCCAATATCTATCCCATTCTGGACTTTGGATTTTGGATCGAAACTTGAGTTTGGAACCAGGTCATTACTGAATTAAGGAGAAACATTTTTCATGAAAATCAACATTGAGGAAACAAGCAGCGTCGAACGCAAGCTGAACGTTGAGATCCCCTGGAACAGGGTCAGGGAGGAGATCGACCGGTCTCTGGTCCGGATACGCAAGACGGCCACCCTCAAGGGTTTCCGGAAAGGCAAGGCCCCCATGGATCTGGTACGCCGGGTCTACTCGGATGACGCCCGCCAGAGCGCCACCGAGGCCCTGGTCATGGAGGCCACCAGGAAGGCCCTGGACGAGCATGATCTTGAGCCCTACGGCAACCCCTACCTGACGGATATCAAGTCGGAGGAGAATGAACCCATGGTCTTCGAGGCCATCGTGGAGCTGTCCCCCGATTTCGAGCTCGCCGATTACAAAGGTCTGGCACTGGAAAGGCCGATCCGGGAGATCAGGGACGGGGACGTTGACGGCTTTCTGTTCTCCCTCAGGGAGCGCAATGCCGAGGCAGTTCCCGCAGGCGAGGACAGGCCCCTGAGGGACGGGGATGTGGCTATCGTTGATTTTCAGGGCTCCAGGGACGGCGAGGTCCTCAAGGGCATGGATATCGACGACTTCGAGATCCGGATGGGCCGGGAACAGCTCATTCCGGGGTTCGAGGAGCAGATCGTGGGGATGAAGAGGGGTCAGGAAAGGGAGTTTGATCTCCCCTTCCCGGACAATTACCCCCAGGAGAACCTTGCCGGCCAGACGGTCCACTTCAATGTGTCCTTAAAAGAGGTCAAGGAGATGAGGATCCCCGATCTCGACGACGAATTCGCCAGGAGCGTCGGGGAGTTCGAGACCCTGGACGACCTGAAGAAGGTGATCCACCAGGATCTCGAGGGGACCGCCAAAGCCGACGGGGAAAAGGGGCTGCGTGCCAACCTGATCCGCAGCCTTCTTGACGCCAACGAGTTCGATGTCCCCCCCTCGCTGGTGGACAAGGAGATACGGTACCTGACCCAGGAATACGGTGAGAACCTCCTGAGGTCCGGGATGTCCAACGATAAGGTCAAGGAACTCATCCTGGCCAACGAGGAGGATATCAAGAGGACGGCCCGGGAGCATGTGCGCCACATGTACCTGGTCAACAGGATCGCCGAGAAGGAGGGGATCAAGGCCGAGCAGGCGGAGATCCAGGCTGTGGTTGCCCAGGCGGCCCAACAGATGGGCAAGCCGGCGAAGGAGCTGATGGACCAGTATACGGAGGACGGCACCATCAACGAGGTCATCCTCAATATCGTCAGGAACAAGGTCTATGATATGATCCTGGAGAGCGCCACCATCAAGGACGTCAAGGTCAGTGAACCGAAGCCGGAAGAGGAAAAGGGGAAGAAGGGCAAAAAGAAGACGAAGACTAAGACGAAGACGAAGACTTAAGACTAAGGTCAAGACGAAGACGAAGGGTGACAATTAATAAGCCGGTAATCAGTGGCTGTTAACCGGTATTTTTCAGCTAAACAAACCTTATTTCTGTTATCATCTGAAGTCGGAAAATCAGTTCTTTAAAGGTCGTTCAGAGTGCGCCAGATGCAAGGCCGTCACGCCATGGGCGTGGTCGAGGATTTCCGAAGCCCGAGAACGCAGCAGGTGGTGTGCTATGGGCGACCGCATAATACTTAGGAGCAAATAGCATGAATTTAATACCCATGGTAATCGAACAGACAGGCCGGGGGGAAAGAGCCTACGATATCTACTCGAGGCTCCTTAAGGACCGGATCATCTTTCTGGGGACCGCGATCGACGACACGATCTCCAACCTGATCATCGCTCAGCTCCTTTTCCTGGAGGCGGACAGCCCGGATCAGGACGTGCACATCTACATCAACAGCCCCGGTGGCTCGGTTTCAGCCGGTCTTGCCATATACGACACGCTGCGCTACATTAAACCGGAAATTGAGACTATCTGTATCGGGCAGGCGGCCAGCATGGCTGCGCTGATCCTTTCCGCGGGGACCAAGGGCAAGAGATTGGCTCTCCCCCACGCGAGGATCATGATCCACCAGCCCATGGGCGGTTTCTCGGGACAGGCGTCGGACATCGACATTCACGCCAAGGAGATCCTCAGGGTCAAGGCGGAACTGAACAGGATCCTCTCCGAGAGCACCGGACAGCCCATCGAGAGGATCGAGGCCGATACTGACAGGGATTTCTTCATGTCCGGAGAGCAGGGCGTTGAATACGGACTGGTCGACAAGGTGATATCAAGCCGTTCGGCCGTCTGAATGCCGGGCAGCGACAGGGAGAGACTATGACCGATTCCACAACCAAAGACAGTGGTGTCCTCAGATGCTCCTTCTGCGGCAAGACCCAGGACGAGGTGCGAAAGCTCATTGCGGGACCAACGGTCTATATCTGCAACGAGTGCGTAGAGCTGTGCACCGATATCATCGAGGAGGAGTGGGAGCGCGAGGAGGGCGAGCGTATCTCCAAAGGGCTCCTGAAGCCCGAGCAGATCAAGCATGCCCTCGATGAGTACGTCATCGGTCAGGAGAGGGCCAAGAAGATCCTGTCCGTGGCCGTGTACAACCACTACAAGCGCATCGAAGCGAGCTCAGATGATGTGGAGCTTCAGAAGAGCAACATCTTCCTCATCGGCCCCACGGGGTCCGGCAAGACCCTTCTGGCCCAGACGCTGGCCCGGATCCTCAACGTTCCCTTTGCCATCGTCGACGCCACTACCCTGACCGAGGCCGGTTATGTTGGTGAGGACGTCGAGAATATTATCCTGAGACTGCTTCAGAACGCCGATTACGATGTCAGCCGGGCGGAGAAGGGCATCGTTTACATCGACGAGATCGACAAGATCGCCCGCAAGAGCGACAATCCCTCCATCACCCGTGATGTGTCCGGTGAGGGCGTTCAGCAGGCTCTTCTGAAGATCATCGAAGGAACGGTGGCCAATGTTCCGCCTCAGGGCGGGCGCAAGCATCCGCAGCAGGAGTTCATAGCCGTGAACACCGACAACATCCTGTTCATCTGCGGCGGGGCGTTTGTCGGGCTCGACGCGGTCATCGAGCAGAGGATCGGGGCCAAGAACCTCGGATTCGGAGCCAATGTGGTCTCCCCCAAGGAGAAGGACATCGGGGAGATCCTCTCCCAGATGCAGCCGGAGGATCTGATCCGGTTCGGGATGATCCCCGAATTCGTCGGCAGGGTCCCCGTTGTGTCGACCCTCCACGATCTGGATGAGGAAGCCCTGGTGAAGATCCTCACTGAACCGAAGAACGCACTGATCAAGCAGTACCAGAAATTCTTCGAGTTCGAGAACACGGTCCTCAAATTCACCGACGGCGCACTTTGGGCCGTTTCCAGGGAGGCTATTAAACGGAAATCCGGGGCGAGGGGCCTGCGGGCCATCCTGGAGGACGTTATGCTGGATATTATGTACGATCTTCCCTCCCAACCCAATGTTCGGGAGTGCATCGCCAATGAGGACGTCGTCCTGAATGGAGCCGATCCCATACTGCTTTACGATTCCGGGTCTGGAGAAGAAGAGGGCACGGAAAAGAAAGTATCATAGGGCTTACCTGTTTCTCCCATCCCCGGCCGGTGCCCTGTCCGTTCCCCGCCGGGGTTGATTTTCATTTACTCGTAATTACATTGGTCTGTAATGATTACCGGTTGGGGAAAGAACAGCATTGCCCTCAACTTGAAGTGAATTTCACCCACGCCGCACGCGTGGCCCAAATCCCTGTCCCGAGAGATATAATTAACCCTGTCTGGGACACGATTGGAGAGTGATCGATAAATGCCTGACAACATAGGGAACAGAATAATAAATCAAGCACTGCCTGTCCTGCCCCTCAGGGACATCGTCGTCTTTCCCCACATGATCGTCCCCCTCTTCGTGGGGCGCCCCAAGTCGATCAGGGCTCTGGAAGAGGCGATGGAGGCCGATAAAAACATCCTCCTGTCATCCCAACTGGACGCCAAGATCGATGATCCGACACCGGATGAGATCCACCAGGTGGGAACCCTTTCATCCATTCTCCAGATGCTCCGGCTTCCCGACGGCACCGTAAAGGTCCTGGTGGAGGGCCAGAAGCGGATCCGGCTGTCCAATTTCCAGGAAACCGAGGAGTACTTCTCGGCGGACTACGACGAGCTCGATTACGCCTGTCCGAGGGATTCCGAGCTGGAAGCCCTCATGCGCAGTATCGTGGACCGCTTCGAGCGCTACTCCAAGCTGAACAAGAAGGTTCCCCAGGAGGTCCTCGCCTCCCTGAACACGGTCGATGAGCCGGGGAAATTCTCGGATACAGTGGCCGCCCACATGATCCTCAAGATCGAGGACAAACAGGAACTCCTGGAGACGGTGGAGGTCCCCAGGCGGCTTGAAAATATCCTGCAGATGCTCGAGTCGGAGATCGAGATCCTACAGATCGAGAGGAAGATCCGCAGCCGTGTCAAGCGGCAGATGGAGCGCACCCAGAAGGAGTACTATCTCAACGAGCAGATGAGGGCGATCCAGAAGGAGCTCGGCGAGAAGGATGAGGCCAAGCAGGAGATCCAGGAGCTGGAGGAGAAGATCAAGAAGGCCCAGATGCCTGAAGAGGTCAACGAGAAGGCCATTAAGGAACTCCGCCGGCTGAAGATGATGGCCCCCATGGCAGCAGAGGCCACGGTGGTTCGCAACTACATCGACTGGCTCATCTCCATCCCGTGGAAGGATCGGACGGACGACAAGCTGGATATCACCGAGGCCGAGCGGATCCTTGATGAGGATCACTACGGTTTGGTGAAGGTCAAGGAGAGGATACTGGAGTACCTCGCGGTCCATCAGCTGGTGGGAAAGCTGAAGGGACCCATCCTCTGTTTTGTCGGCCCGCCCGGAGTGGGCAAGACGTCTCTGGCCAAATCCATCGCCAGGTCTCTGGGACGCAACTTCGTCAGGCTCTCACTGGGCGGCGTCAGGGACGAGGCGGAGATCCGCGGCCACCGGCGGACCTACATCGGCGCCCTTCCCGGCCGGATCATCCAGTCCATGAAGAGAGCCAAGACCGTCAACCCGGTCTTCCTTCTGGACGAGGTGGACAAGATGAGCATGGACTTCAGGGGAGATCCGTCATCGGCGCTCCTTGAGGTCCTGGACCCGGAACAGAACAGCGCCTTCTCGGACCACTACCTCGAGGTGGATTACGATCTCTCGGAGATCATGTTCATCACCACCGCCAACACCCTCGACCCCATTCCCGCGCCCCTCAGGGACAGGATGGAGATCATCCGCATCGCCGGTTACACCGAGATCGAGAAACTGAATATCGCCAGGCAGTTCCTGGTCAAGAAACAGCTCGAGGCCCACGGGTTGGAAGGCAAGCACATCAAGTTCAACGACAGCGGCATCCTCGCCATCACCAGGGGATACACCCGCGAGAGCGGAGTGCGAAACCTGGAGAGGGAGATCGCCTCCGTGTGCCGGAAAGTGGCCAGGGAGGTGGTGAAGGTCGGTAAGGACAACGCCAAGCAGGTGGTGATCAACTCCAAGGCCATACCCAAACATCTCGGTGTGCCGAAGTTCAAGCACGGGGCCGTGGAGGAGAAGGACCGTATCGGTCTCACCACCGGTCTGGCCTGGACGGAAACGGGCGGGGAACTGCTCCTGACCGAGGTGACCGTCCTCGACGGCAAGGGGAACCTCACCATCACCGGTAAACTGGGGGACGTCATGCAGGAGTCGGCCAGGGCGGCGGTGAGCTACGTTCGTTCGAAGGCGGATGAACTGGAGATCCCCAAGGACTTCTACCAGAAGATCGACATCCACATTCACGTCCCGGAGGGGGCGATTCCGAAGGACGGACCCTCGGCGGGGATCACCATAGCCACATCCCTTGCATCTGCCCTGACGGGGAGGCCGGTCAGGAATGATATCGCCATGACCGGGGAGATCACCCTGCGGGGCAGGATTCTGAAGATCGGCGGTTTGAAGGAGAAGCTCCTGGCTGCCAACCGCGGAGGGGTGACCGACGTCATCATCCCCAGGGAAAACCTCATGGACCTCAAGGAGGTTCCCAAGGAGATCCTCAAGGGGCTGACCATCCACGATGCGGAAAACACGGATGAGGTCCTGAAGCTGGCCCTGAGGCCCGGGGTCGAGGCGCAGCCCATCCGGGCCCTGAAGAAAAGTGAGCCCGAAGAGATGGTCGGCGACCCCGACTCGATGCACCCGCATTAAGCCAGACGAAGGAGCAAGACTAAGACGAAGTGAGGAAAGATTTCCTTGCTTACAACTGAATTGGATCCTGACTACTGAATACTGAATACCGGCTGCTGAATACCGGCCGTTAGTTATTGACATCCATCGAGAAGACGACTATAAACTGTCTGCTCAAGGGCGGTTAGCTCAGTTGGGAGAGCATCGGCCTTACAAGCCGGGGGTCACAAGTTCGAGCCTTGTACCGCCCACCATGTTCGGATATACCGTAAAAGGTGGTATTGAAATATCAGGGGTCGTAGTTAAGTCGGTTATAACGCCGGCCTGTCACGCCGGAGGCCGCGGGTTCGAGTCCCATCACTCGCGCCATTCATTGGCAGATCGTCGACAATCGCTTCCCTGACCAGGTAGCCCGCATTGCCC
>JBFFDD010000152.1:0-6940 GCA_041559575.1 bacterium | reverse complement strand
GTGCTGACCAAAAACAGGAAATAGGACCACATAGCCCCAGTAGAAGCATGGTCTCACGCCAAGACGCAAAGCCGCAGAGAAAAGACCCGGGTTCTGGGCTTTAAAACCCTTTGCACCTTGGCGGCTTGAGAGAGTCACGCTCTTTGTGTGACGAACGGGCGAGAGATGATCTGCTTTTGAATTTGAATTAAAAGGAACACCCACTAACACACTTTTCGCTTATGGGTAAATCACTGAAAGAATTACAGCGCGACGCGGTGTCGATCTTCCAGGCGGGGGTGGAGGCGGTCGATCCCTACCTTGCGGTCACAAGACACCTCTCCCTGGACGGAGACAGCCTGAGAGCGGACGGGCAGACCATCGACCTGCCTGCCCACGGCCGCATCCTCGTGGTGGGGGCGGGGAAGGCCGGCGCCCCGATGGCCCGTGCCGTGGAGGAAATCCTGGGTGACCGGATCAGTGACGGGCTGATCTGCGTCAAATACGGCCATCTGTCACCCGTTGACCGAACACGGATCGTCGAGGCCGGTCACCCTGTCCCCGACGAAAACGGCCTGAAGGCCGCCCGGGGAGTGGCTGAACTCCTCGGACCCGCCGGCGAGGACGACCTTGTCATCTGCCTCATCTCCGGAGGAGGATCGGCCCTTCTACCCCTCCCCACAGGTTCGGTAACCCTCGAGGACAAGCAGGCCGTCACCGGTCTTCTGTTGAGGAGTGGGGCGGAGATCGGGGAGATCAATGCCGTCCGTAAGCATCTTTCGGTGACCAAGGGCGGCGGCCTGGCCCGCCTGGCTCATCCGGCCCGTGTTCTGGCCCTGATCCTCTCGGATGTTGTCGGAGATCCCCTTGATGTCATCGCCTCCGGGCCCACGGTACCCGACCCCACTACCTTCAACTCCGCGATGGAGATTCTTGACCGTTACGATATCCGTGATCAGGTGCCCTCATCGGTGCTCAGGCACCTGGAGGAAGGCGTCGATGGCAAAGCCCTTGAGACCCTCAAGCCCGGGGCCCCGGAATTCGAGTCAGTTTTCAACCTTCTTGTGGGCACCAATGCGATGGCCGTCGAGGCCGCCGCTGCCAGGGCTCGGGAGCTCGGTTACGAAACCAGCGTCCTCTCCTCCTCCATTATCGGTGAGGCCCGGGTTGTGGCGACGGGACACGCGGAGATGGCCGCCAGGATGAGGAAGGAGGCAAAATTGCCGACCTGTTTGTTGTCGGGAGGGGAAACCACCGTCACCATCGCGGGCGACGGCAAGGGAGGCCGGAACCAGGAGTTCGCCCTCGCGGCCGCCATCGGCATCGACGGCCTCGCCAATGTTCTGATCCTTTCAGCGGGAACAGACGGATCGGACGGGCCCACCGATGCCGCCGGAGCCATGGCCGACGGCACGACCGTGGCCAGGGCTCTCAGCCAGGGACTCGATCCGGTCCAGTACCTTGAGGGCAACGACTCCTACCACTTCTTCGAAGCTCTTGGAGACCTGCTGATCACCGGACCGACCATGACCAATGTGATGGATCTGCATATCATCCTGGTGGGTGGCGGCAATGGGGATTAGAGATCAGGGAGAGATTGGAAATTAAAAAGACCGCACATGCTGCGGCCTTAGGGGACTATTTTCTGAATACTGACTCGAAGATTAAACCGCCCTTGAAAACTCCGTCTTGTTATTACTCAGGCCGCCGAGAAGCAATGAGACACGAGGCCCGACTGAGGAGCCAACCGGCCTGTCCCGCCACAGCTTCAGCGACGGCGGAGAACGTATATGCAACGCGTTGAGGATTGGCGATCCCGCGGAACGCGGGACTTATCCGGGGTCTGGCTATCCCGACGTCCCTTTCTTTAATTCGATCAGCACCAACTTCGCGATAGCCTTGAGGGTCTCGAAAACCCCTATCCCCTCGGGGGCCACCGCCTCAAAGGACGGGACGTCTCGATAATTGAGAGCCTTCTCCAGTTCCTCCACCGGCACGACGTTGGGGAGGTCCCTTTTGTTCCACTGGAGGACCAGGGGCAGGGAGTCCAGGTTATAGCCCTGCTCCTGCAGGTTGGCCTTCAGGTTGTCGAAGCTCTCGATGTTGGCCTCCATCCTCTCCATCTGGCTGTCGGCAACAAACACCACTCCGTCCACACCCTTCAGGATAAGCTTTCTGCTGGCATCATAGAAAACCTGCCCCGGGACGGTGTAAAGGTGGAATCGGGTCTTGAATCCACGAATGTCGCCGAGGGACAGGGGGAGGAAATCGAAGAAAAGGGTCCGGTCGGTCTCCGTTGCCAGGCTGATCATCTTGCCCCTGGCCTGAGGGTTGGTCTTACGATAAACAAATTGGAGATTGGTCGTCTTTCCGCACAGTCCGGGGCCGTAATAGACGATCTTGCAGTTAATTTCCCTTGAGGAGTAGTTAATGAACGACATTACAGTGCCGGAGCCTCTCAGCTAAACAGGTTCTCGATGTCATCGTCGGTAATTTCTGCGAAGGGAGAATCAACCCCGAGCCCGGATCTTTCATTCTCTGCCTTTTTGTCGATTTCACTGAAGATCTTTTCAAGCTCCTCACTGGATTTTTTGACCCGAAGCCGGACAAGCCCGAGGGAGCTGCGCTCGTCAAAAATGACCACCAGGATCACCCGGTGTCCAATGATGGATATATGGATGTTGTCCTTCTCGCCCTCGTGGAAGAGGATGGTGAACTCCTTCTCGCCTATGAGCTTGGCCAGCCCTCCCGTTGCGGCGATATTGCCTGCCGTCAGTGATGCGAGGGAAGTCGTGTCGATCCCCTCTGTTATCCCTGAGCTGGTAATGAGCTGTCCGTTCTTGTCGACGAGAAACACAACCTTGGCGTTGGCATTGGCCACCAGTCGGCCAACGATCTCCGTGACCGCTTTGAACTCCTCGTCAAAAAGCACCAGATTTGGCAACACTATATCTCCACCTCGATCTGAACCCCGATATCGGGCCCGCTTAACGCCTAATTTGAACCGTCCCCAAGGATATACAGGAATAATCCGTTCTTTTCAAGGATTTACACCTCAATCCTTCCATCGAGGGCCATGCCGAGGGTCACATGATCGGCGTTCTCGATATTGCCCCCAATGGGTATGCCCCGCGCTATACGGGTAAGTCTCACACCGGTTGGCTTGAGAACCCTCACCAGATAGGAGGATGTCGCTTCTCCCTCGACATCGAGGTTCGTCGCCACAATAACCTCCTTGGTCTTCAGTTGCCCTATCCGCAGCATCAACCTCTCGATGGTCAGATCATCCGGGCCGACTCCCCTCATGGGAGACAGCACCCCGCCAAGGACATGGTACAGGCCCCTGTACTGGCCGGTACCCTCGATGGCCATCAGGTCCCGGGGCGACCCCACGACGCAGAGGCAGTCTCTCTTTCTGCCCGGGTCCTGGCAGACATCACAGAGATCAGCTTCGGAAAGATTATAGCATTCCGCACACTTTCTGATCCTGCTCTTCATCTCCAGAAGGGCCCTGGAGAGGGCTTCCGTTCTCTCCTTGGGGGCATCCAACAGATGATATGCCAGTCTCTGGGCGTTGACCTGGCCGATCCCGGGGAGCCTCTTAAGTTCCTCGATGAGCACGGCTAACGACGATGGGTATCTCATGGGTGTCAAAAGATGTTCGGCAGAGGAAGGCCCCCGGTGATCTTGGCCATCTCCTCCTTCATCATCTCCTTGCTCTTTCGAAGGGCCTCGTTGACAGCGGCGCGCACAAGGTCTTCGAGCATCTCTTTGTCCTCAGGATCGACGACCTGAGGATCGATAACAATGCTCACCACCTCCTGTGACCCCGTCACCCTCGCGGTTACCATACCCCCGCCCGATGAGGCCTCCACTTCCCTGGACCCCAACTCCTCCTGGATTTTATCGAGGTTCTCCTTCATCTGTTGGGCCTTCTTCATCAGGTCGCCCAATCCTTTCATGCTTCCTCCTCTTTCTCATCGATACTTACCGTCTCCTTGGATTTACTGGAGAGCACGGTGACCGTTTCGATCTTTCCCTGGAACACCTCCAGGGCACCCTTGATCGCCTGATGGTCAAGGGTCTCCTTTTTGATTCTACGTGTCAGGTCCGTTTCCTGGATTCGCCTTTTCTCCAGGATATTGGAGTTGCCGTTCCTTTCCTCTTCGCCCATGGCATTGAGCCGAACCTTCATGTCGCGGGAGAAAAATTCGCTGACCACCCTCTGGAGTTCCCTGCGCTTTTCCTCATCCTCAAGGGAATCAAAGTAGAACTCTCCCTTTCGACCCCCGACAACAAGTTCCTCGCCCGCGAGTTTTACACAGATAAGATACTCAAGCATGCTTCCTATGTTTGGCGCCTTTTCCTTGATGAAAGCTACCAGCTTTTCCCAGGTCTCCTCCTGGGTCTCAATGGAGGCGAAGGCCGGTGAGCCCGCCGGGGCCGGAGCCGCCTCATCATCCTTACGGACCTCCGGTGGAGGAGAGGTTTTTGAGGGTGTCTCAGGAACCTTTTGTTTCGATGGCATGCGGCCGGAGGGGGGAGTATTGGCTCTGTCGTCGTTGATCAGGATGATCTCGGGTGACCGCGCCATGTGAACCACGGCCAGTTCAAGATGAAAACGCGGCTGCGGTGATCTGCGCATCCTCTCCTCACCTCTGGCCAACAGTGCGAGGAATGTCCCGAGAAGAGACGCATCCACGCCAGGGGCCATCGCCCTGAGTGCCTCCATCTCTCCTTCCGGAAGGTCAAGGACCCGCTCGGGTTGGTCCATCTCGACGAGGAGAAGGAGGGATCTGACCAATTCCATCAGATCCAGAGCGATTCGCAGGGGCTCCGCCCCATTGTCGATCATCTCGCTGACCAGGTGGAGTGCCTCCCCTGAGCCTCCCGCCAGACAAGCCGCCAGGATCTTCATCAGTGCTGCCCTGTCAAGGGTTCCCAGGATGACATTGACATCCTCATCGCTGATCTTCTCTCCGGAATAGGAAAGAACCTGATCCAGGAGGCTCTGGGAATCCCTCAGGCTTCCCTCGGCCGCGATAGCGATGCGGCGCAGACTCTCCCTGCTGACCTCAATCCCCTCGCTTTTGCAGATCTTTTCCAGGTGATCGGCTATGGATGAGGAGGGGATTCGCCTGAAATCATACCTCTGGCACCGTGAGTGTATGGTGACCGGGACCTTGTGGGGCTCGGTGGTGGCCAGGATAAAGATAACCCTGGGAGGGGGTTCCTCGAGGGTTTTTAGGAGGGCGTTGAAGGCGTTCTTCGACAGCATGTGGACTTCATCGATGATGTAGACCTTGTGCTTCCCCTCGCTGGGGGCATACATAACAGCCTCCCGCAGCTCCCTGATATCATCCACCCCGGTGTGGGATGCGGCATCCATCTCCACCACATCCAGGCCTCTTCCTTCGTCGATCTCAACACACGACCGACACCGGGTGCACGGTTCGCCTTCCTGATCCACCTTTTCGCAGTTCAGTGTCTTGGCGAGGATTCGGGCGACGGATGTCTTGCCCACACCCCTGAGGCCGGAGAACAGAAAGGCATGGCCCAGGCGCCCCGAACGGATGGCATTCCGAAGGGTCCGGGTGACGTGCTCCTGACCCACGACCTCCGAGAAGGAACGCGGGCGATATTTTCTGGCTAATACAAGATAGGACATGAAATGGGGCTTCTGTGGGAAAATCGAGCCATGACCAATGGCACTGATCCCCCACCAATTGGAGGGATGAAGGCCAGGCTTTGCTGGTGCACCCGCCGGACTCCCCTACCGTTGCTTCCTTCCGGACCTGGCGGAGTTCGGGGGCCTGCGCTGCCCAGGGCCTGGCCATCACCCATAAAACGGATGCTGCACCGAAAACAGAATCAGCCCGTCAAGACTTCAGTGGCGGAGAGAGAGGGATTCGAACCCTCGATACACCTTGTGGGCGTATACGCGCTTTCCAAGCGCGCTCCTTCAGCCTCTCGGACATCTCTCCCGAAAAACTTCTCTTTATACCTCCCTGACAAAAGACCCGGGGGAGGGGTTTGATTCATGGCGCGCCCAGCACGATTCGAACGTGCGACCTTCGGACCCGCAATCCGACGCTCTATCCAGCTGAGCTATGGGCGCAAAGAGTACCGCGATCCGATCAATCCGCCGCCACGTAATCCTTGAGGATGAGCCCGTATTTCGGGTGCTCGAAGGGGTGCGTCGCAGGGTAGAGAGCAAATAGCCAACCGTAGAAAACCTGCTGTCCCTGGCCATCGGTGATCTTCAAGCGGGCCGCCGGATTGTTAAGGTCCGCCGAAGAGGAGGTGAAGACATCACCGGCCATGGTGAAGCTGGGCAGAAAAGCCTCCACGAAGACGGTCAGCCCCGTGTTACCCAGGGGAATCGTCTCCCCAATGTTAACGGTGATGTCTGACTGCTCGTTGGTGTCCTTGTCGGCAAGTTCAAGGACGACAGCCTTCCACTTACCGGCGATCTCCTCAGGAACCATAACCGTGGTCGGGACCTGGGGCATGGGCACCTCTTCTAAGACCTCCTCCTCCAGAGAGATCTCCTGCGCCTTCTTTTGACATCCCAATACCAATATCATGGCAAGGGTCAGAATGAGAACCAGGAAGAGTACAGTCCGATGGGTCATCTTAGCTCTTTGGTGCATTTTTCGTCCTCCGATCTACCTTTTCAAGTTACCACCAGCCACTGGCGGAGAAAGCTTAACTCCGGATATAGCAGTCATCCGACAACCCTGCCGATTCAGGGCATCATCAATTACAGAAAAATCGTCTTTTTGTTACAGATCAAAACGGTGGAGTCTTTAACTGTGGGTCCCGCCAGGGGCATCATATCCCTCACCTCCGTGCCCGTCGAACCGTCACTCGGACAGCCGGTCCCCCCCTCAGGACCCGATCCTCCGGTCAGGCACGAAACATCTTCTCCCCGCCCCACTCCGAGCCTGTCGAAGTATGG
>JBFFDD010000151.1:0-6969 GCA_041559575.1 bacterium | reverse complement strand
TGTTGAAGAAGTGGATGGTGAAGATGAATCCGGCGGCCAGAAGGGCCTCGTCTGAGTGGAGGATGATAGCCACATTGAAGATCCAGCCGGGCATGAATTGGGAGAAGAACACAGGGAACCACAGGAAAAGACCGGACACTCCGATGATTCCGACACCCCAGAAGACGGCGAAATAGTCGAACTTCTCCCAATAGGTGAAACGATCGAA
Organism: bacterium; assembly: GCA_041559575.1. Lineage (GTDB taxonomy): Bacteria > BMS3Abin14 > BMS3Abin14 > BMS3Abin14 > BMS3Abin14. The sequence continues at coordinate 6,761 of JBFFDD010000151.1, read as the reverse complement.
TTTGGGCCGGTCCCCCATCCCCAGAAACCACCGAAAATGCCCTATGATATCCTCCAGGTCCTTGATCCACGGGACCATCGAGTCAGGCCCGAAAAGCCACTTTACCAGCGGGCCCTCCTTCAGCCGGACCACATAATAGAAGGCGAAGGCCAGATGCCCGAGGAAATAGACGAAGGTGATGATGCCGCACAACCTGTGGATATAACCAGCCGTGTGAATGCCGCCGAGGTACTTGGCAAAGACCTGGGCCCAACCGGCCTCACTGTATTTTAGGGGCATTCCGGTAAGAACCAGGCCGAGAAAACTGATAATAATAAGAGCGTGGAGCAGGCGGTGGTAGTAGATGAAACGCAAATACCATCTCTCCTCACCGCCCATGCCCTGACCCTGATTTAGCTCACTCATCGCACAACCTCCCGTTACGTTGACCAGCCGTCAGGCCCGTTTTCCCCTCTCCTCGATGTAAGACCTGATAAACCAGAGCAGGGTGTGGATCCCGAAGAAGATGAAGACACCCGAGAGGAGGATTACCATGGCAAAGTAGACGTAATAAAGCTGTGGGTAGCGCTCCGCATCATGGTAATCCGCGTGGGGAATGTATTTGGTGAAATTGGGGCTGGCTCCCGGATGGCAGTTTCCACAGGTGTCGGTGAGATTGTCCGGGTGGATCATCGATGACGGATCGTCGCCCGGAAGGATATTGTGGGCCCCGTGACAGTCTGAACACTGGGCTGCCTTCGCGTATCCCATGCCGGTGACCTGTCCATGGTAGGTGTTCCGAAATGTGTCCGCCTCCTCCGGGTGGCATATGGAGCAGCGTTCGATAACGGTGACATGGAAGGTCTCGTCCATGGCCCGTTCCGTCCGATGGCTCGAGTGACAGGAGGTGCAGACCGGGGCGGCCTCCACTCCCTCGAGGCCGAGTTTGCCATGAACGCTTCGGGCAAAGACCTCCGAAATCCCGGTATGACAGGAGCTGCAGGTGTTGTTGACATTGCCTGGGTGAACCTTGGATGCCGGATCGGATTTAGTTCGGATGTCGTGGCTGCCGTGACAGTCGTTGCAGACGGCCGAAAGGACCAGTCCGCTCTTTATCAGCACTATGCCGTGCATCCCCTCCTCGTATTCCTCACAGATATCCGGGGAGGAGGATTCCACCCCGGTATCGCCTCCCTGTGAGGCGTGACAGCTGCAGCATGTGGACGGCACGTTCAGGTCAAAGACCGTGGAGTAGCGATTGTCCCTGGGAAGAATGGAGTGTTTGCCGTGGCAGTCGGCGCATCGAGGCCGCTCCCCTGCACCTCCTCCGCTCTCGTCATAATGGACGCTGGACATCACGGAGTCCAGGGCGTCGTCGTGGCAGTTTCCGCACTGAACCGGTTCCGTGGTCTCATCGTGCTCGTCCTCCACGTCCATGAGATCCTCGTGACAGTCCGTGCAGTCCATATCCCCATGGACGGACTCCAGATAGACCTTCTCATCAATAAACAGGGAAACCTCCTGCCCGCCGACATTCTTGGTGAGGGTGTCGTCGGAATGACAGTCGAAGCAGTCCGATGTTGTAAGGGCCGCGACTGACGGTGGGATGAGAAGGAGGATCAGAATAGAGAATATGGCCATCCTCATTCTTGGCGCTCCTTTCCGAAAACAGCGCTGAGGCCGATCCCCCGCGGTATTGTTAAAGTTATCATTTTCACAAAAACTTGTCATTAAAAAGGAGGAAGCATGGACCTCCCCCTTTTTAGGTTAAAATTTACCCAGCAGCATGAACGAGATGACGAGGGCGTAGATGACCAGAGACTCGATAAGTGCCAGACCGATAATCATGGTGGTCATGATCTTGCCTGAAGCTCCGGGGTTTCTTGCGATACCTTCCATGGCGCCCCTGACAGCGATGCCCTGCCCCAGTCCGCCACCCAAGGCGGCTATGGCGATGCACAATCCTGTAGCCAGAGCGACGCCAAGGCCAAAAAGACCCTCAGGTCCGCCTTCGGCCTCGGCTGCGAAAACACCGGGTGCCATTACAGCCAGAAAGACCGCGGCAAGCAGGACAATGGTGAACTTTTTCTTCATTGGGTTTTGCCTCCTTTCCCGAAAGTTTATTTCAAAGATTGGGTAATCGTGAAACTCTAATGGGCCTCCTCGAGGGCTCCGGTTACATAGATGATGGACAACAGGGTGAAAACGAAGGTCTGAACGCAGGCGATGAACAGGCCCATGCCCATGAAAATGACCGGGATCCCCAAAGGAACCAGAATCATGAAAGTGGCCAGGACCTTGTGGTCGCCCATCATGTTTCCAAAAAGTCGGATGGACAGGCTCAGGATGCGGGCAAAGTGACTGATGAGTTCAATGGGCAGCATAAGGGGGGCCAGCCACCACACAGGCCCGAGGAAATGTTTGATGTATTTGACCCCATGGGCCCGAACGCCGATGAAGTGGGTGGCGATGAATATGACGAGAGCGCAGGCCAGGGTTGTATTCAGGTTGGCGGTTGATGAATCGAAACCAGGGATGCTTCCCAGGAGGTTGTTGAACAGGATGAAGAACGCCGTTCCCCCGATGAGGGGCAGGAAGCGTTTGGCATCCTCACCCATGAGGTCCTCCATGAATGCGAGGAGTCCCGAGACGGCCAGTTCCATGAGGTTGGTGAGGGAGAAGGTTCTCTCCTCCGGAAGAAGCCTTTTGCCCTTGAATGAACGGTTGACGGCCAGCGCCATGCCCACGAGCACCAGAGATGCAAGACCGCCGTGAATGATCGGTGAGGGATCGAGGCCCTCAACCTTTTCAAGGGCTGCGTGAAGAGGTGTGTGATCCAGGAATATATAGGTGCCTGCGGCCATTAAATCTCCTTTTCCTCTCCTTTATCGATGGGAAACAGAAAAAAGTCAAACATTAACGCAGCCGGCAGTGTCGAGAGCCCGATGAGGAGTGCCAGGGGCGAAACCAGCCTCCAATGGATCAATCCGGCTATCGCAGCGGCCGTAAGCCCCAGCTTGCAGAGCTGAAGGAAAGCGGCGATAATCCGACCGAAAACGCTGTCGCCAAAAAGGTTCCGTACTACCCTCTCCGTCCCCATGAAATTAAGGAGGACGAGGAGGCCGCCGGATGTGAAGCCCGCCGCATAGTGGGCTTTGGACAGGGCTCCTGATACCAGGGTGGGCAGAAGGCTGAGGGCAATGATCCAGACCTTAAGCCGTCTCATCCTGGCGGCGTCAGCCCTGATCATCATCCGGCTCGCCCTCACTGTCCGGTTCGTCCTCGAAGATCCCGCTGCGGATCGCTCTGATGACCGCCTTGGCAGCGGCGGCGAAACCGAAACCGAGAAAAACGAAGGTCAGCCAGGGTTCGGTGCCCAATTTCCTGTCGAGGAACACCCCGCACAGAAGGCCGATAACGACCGCGGCGCCCATCTCCAGCCCAAGGCTGCTGTATTTTAAAAGATCGTAAAATCCGCGTCCTTTGGCCATGACATCAAATACCCGGCTGCGGGATGCGGCGGTATCTGATATTCAGGGTTAAAACAGGCATGGTCCCCGTCATACGTACCATGCCCGCTCGAGCCCGTTTGTCGCTTCCGAGGACAACTGCCTCAACCAGGTCAGGATGCACCGGCATCCATGAATTTCAGTGTGGTTGAGGGTGGGAATGGATCATACTCAGTCATCGGCTTCAAAAAAACGGGCACACCCTACCAGAGTGCCTTTCCCGTTGTCAAGACAGGTCTACGGGCGGCCTGCGCCAACAGGGACCTCATATCCTTTTCAGAACCCTCTCGTGGGCGGCCAGTGTTGCCTCGATATCCCCTTCGGTATGGGCAAGGGACACGAAGGCCGCTTCGAACTGGGATGGCGCCAGGTAGACACCCTCCTCGAGCATGCCGGAAAAATAGGCCGCGAATCTGGAGGTGTCGGAGGCCTTGGCACCCGAAAAATCCTCGACCGGACCGGGAGTGAAGAAAGTGGTGAACATGGAACCGACCCGGTTGAAGGCCAGTTGCATCCCAAGCTTTTTGTTAACAGCTGCGAGGCCGTCGGCCAGAGTGGCAGAGGTTGATTCGAGAGCCTGATAGGTGCCGGGTCGGGTCAGAATGCGAAGGGTGGTAATCCCCGCCGCCATGGCCAGTGGGTTGCCGGACAGGGTGCCGGCCTGGTAAATGGGCCCGTCCGGCGCAATCTGGTCCATGTACTCCGCTTTGCCCCCGTACGCGCCCACAGGCAGTCCACCCCCGATGACCTTGCCGAGGGTGGTCAGGTCAGGACTGACGCCGTAAAGTTCCTGAGCCCCTCCAAGGGCGACCCTGAAGCCGCTCATAACCTCGTCGAAGATAAGAAGGGCGCCTTCGGATCGGGTCAGGTCCCTGAGGCCCTGCAGAAAGCCCGGCGCCGGAATCATCACTCCCATATTCCCGGGCACGGGTTCGATGATCACGGCGGCGATCTTACCCCTGTTCTCATCGAAGAGGCGCTGCACAGAGCCAAGGTCGTTGTACTCGGCGATGAGGGTATTTCTGGCGTAGTCCGCGGGGACACCGGGACTGTCCGGGACACCCAATGTCAGGGCTCCGGACCCTGCCCGGACAAGGAGTCCGTCGGCATGGCCGTGGTAGCAGCCGTTGAACTTGACGATCCTGTCCCTGCCGGTGACACCCCGGGCAACCCGGATGGCGCTCATGGTCGCCTCGGTACCGGAATTGACCATGCGGACCTTCTCGATGGAAGGCACCGCGGAGATGACCAGATCCGCCAGAACGATCTCCCTCTCCGTGGGGGCGCCGAAGGAGGTGCCGTTCCTGGCCGCCTCCACGATGGAATCGAGGACCTCCTCGTTGGCATGGCCAACGATCATCGGCCCCCAGGACCCGACGAAGTCGATATAGGCCTTTCCATCGGCGTCCACGATGGTGGAGCCGAAGGCCTTCTGGATGAAAACGGGTTCGCCGCCGACCGATTTGAACGCCCTGACCGGGCTGTTGACGCCGCCGGGAATAACTTTTCGGGACTGGCCGAAAAGCTCGCTGGATCTGCTCATGAAATACCCCCTGCCCAGTAAAATTTGCCTTTAAAATTAAAGAGTTTCCATCTACCATAGCCCGAAATCCCTGTCAAGGGAAAAGGGCCTTGGCAATCCGGACTGGAACCTACCGCGGCCCCGCAAGAGGCCCGGTCACTTTGTGATTTTTTATACTGGACTTTCAAGGCGTATTTTTGTTATAGATTGAGTCTTGTTTTTGTACGCATTATACTGCATACAAAGCTTGGTACCCCTTTTTCCTATATATTTATATTAAGGACAATTCAGCCGACCCTAGGGCGGGGCGTGCATAACGGAGGGTTATCTGTGCAGCAAGAACTCATCGTCGGCTACCTTCCCATTATCATTTTCCTTGTAATCGCCACCGTGATCGGTTCCGGAATGATCATCCTGTCGGCCATGCTCGGCCGAAAGAATCCCAATCCGGAAAAGAACTCCACCTATGAGTGCGGCATGGTCCCGATCCAGGATGCCCGGCGCAGATTCGACATCCGTTTCTACCTCATCGCCATGCTCTTTATCCTGTTTGATATCGAGGTTGTCTTCCTCTATCCCTGGGCGGTCCTTTTCGATCGCTTCAACCCCGTCATCTTCGGCTTCATCGAGATGATCCTGTTTATCGTAATTCTCCTGTTTGGGTACATATACATATGGAGAAAGGGTGCTCTGGATTGGTCATGAAGAAGAATCCCACTCGAATCTATCATGGACCCGGCCCCAAAGAGGGCAATATCTTCCTTACATCAGCCAGCAGTATTGTCAACTGGGCCCAGAGGTCGTCCCTCTGGCCCCTGCAGTTCGGTCTGGCCTGCTGTGCCATCGAGATGATCGCTGTGGCCTGTGCCCGGTACGATATGTCCCGTTTCGGCTGGGAGGTTTTCAGGGCTTCGCCCCGTCAGGCGGACCTGATGATCGTCGCCGGGACGGTGACGAACAAGATGGCGCCGGTCCTGAAGAAGCTCTACGATCAGATGTCGGAACCGAAATGGGTCCTTGCCATGGGCAGCTGTGCCGTCTGCGGCGGGATATTCCAGACGTACAGCGTTGTGCCGGGAGTCAACAACATCGTTCCGGTCGACGTTTACGTGCCGGGATGCCCTCCACGCCCCGAGGCGCTGATCCACGGCCTGATGACCCTGCAGATGAAGATAGACGGCCAGATCAATTTCGCCGCTGATGATCGCAAGATCGAGTCCGGTTTTCGAGGCCCCACCAAGGAGATCGCTCCATGACCATCGACTGGAACAGGCAGAACTTCTCCGGTGAAGATCACGACAAGCATCCCGCGGTCCAGGCCCTCGCCTCCAGTTTTCATAAAGATCTCCTGGAGGTCGGATCCTTTCGCGGAGAGGTCTCGGTGGTGGTCTCGCCAGAGAGATGCCGGGAGATCCTGAAATACCTCCGGGACGAGCCGACCCTGAAATTCGAGTATCTGTCCGATCTGACTGCTGTTCACTGGCCGAAAAGGTCCGATCTTCCCTTCGATGTCGTCTACCATCTGTACTCCATCTCCAACCGGATGCGCCTCAGGGTCAAGACGAGGGTTTCCGACGACAGCGAAGTTGACAGTGCTGTGCCGGTGTGGACCACGGCGGACTGGCTGGAGAGGGAAGTCTATGACATGTTCGGCATCCGTTTTGCCGGCCATCCCGACCCCAGACGGATCCTCAACCCGGAGGGGTTTGTCGGCCATCCGCTGCGAAAGGATTTACCCCTGGGAGGGCGGG
>JBFFDD010000150.1:0-6986 GCA_041559575.1 bacterium | reverse complement strand
TTGTCAACCCCGTGCCGGCAATGTTATATAATTAACTTAATATAAAGCGACTTTTCATTATCGCCGATCTTTCCTTTGGGGGAGGTACGTCCCTTGACCGCGATCAGATCACAGATCAGTCTCCTGGAAAGGATCAGCAGGTTGATCAGTGAGACCCACTTTTTCCGGGAGGCAGTGGAAAATATCGTCTCCCTGGTCAAGACGGAGATGCACACCGATGTCTGCTCCCTGTATCTGTACGACGAGGAGCACAACCTGCTGATCCTGACCGCCACGGAAGGGCTTTCCGAGGAGGCCATTGGCCAGGTTCGAATGAAGCCTTCCGAAGGCCTTACCGGCCTGGTATTCGAGACAAGGACACCCCTCGTTGTCCAGAACGCTCACGATCACCCGCGCTTCCGATACTTCCCGGTTACCAGGGAGGAGCAGTACCAAACCTTTCTGGGGGTTCCCCTCATCAGCCGTGGAAACCCCATCGGGGTCCTGGTGGTGCAGGACAAATCTGAGAGAACCTACAGCACCCAGGAAATTCAGCTCTTCTCCACAATAGCTGGGCAGGTCACCGGCGTGGTGGTCAACGCCCGCCTGCTCAGGGAACTATCCACCGAGAGCACCCATTACGAGGCCGAGGCGCAGGGGGAGCTCCGCTCCAACGTCCTGCACGGGATTGCCGCCACCCCGGGCATCGCCATGGGAACGGCCATCGTCATCGAGGGGACGGAGGATTTTCACTACGTTATTGAGGAGAAGGCCGAAGATCCCGCCGAGGAGAGACATAAATTCCAGAAGGCCATTGAAGAGGCCAGACAGGAGGTGGATCACCTCCAGCAGCGTGTCTACCAGCAGCTGGGGGAAGAAGATGCGTCCATTTTCAACATCCACCTGATGATGCTCGAGGATCAAAGCTTCTCCCAGAAGGTCGAAGAGATGATCGACTCAGGGTACACGGCTCTTTATTCGTTGAAATCGATCATCTCCGGGTATATCAGGAGTTTTGAGCAGATCGATGATTCCTATCTCAGGGACAGGGTGGTGGACATTGAAGATATCGGTGGACGACTGAGCAGGCTGCTGTCGGGAGCCAAATCCAGCGATCCCCTCCACCTCGAGGGGGAGGGGATCCTCGTCTCCCGTCTCATCACGCCATCGGACGCCGCCAACCTGTCCACTCAGATGGTCAAGGGTGTGGCCACCTCCGGCGGGGGACACACGTCACATGCCATTATTCTGGCGCGGTCGCTGGGCATCCCCTGCGTGGTGGATGTCGAGGAGGTCCTTGACATTGTTCGACCGGGTGACTTTCTCATTCTCGACGGCAACACCGGAAACATCTTCGTAAACCCGGATGAGGATGTCATCCAGGAATTTCGCCGGCTCATGGATGACTACAACCGCCACGTGGTGGAGCTGGTCAAGGAGAAGGATCTTCCGGCTGTCACACTGGACGGGGTCACCATCGATCTCATGGCCAACGTGGCCCTTCTCTCCGACCTGAAGATCGCCAATTTCTATGGAGCCGACGGCATCGGGCTTTACCGGACGGAGCTGCCTTTCATCGCCAGGGGGATCCTGCCCACCGAGGACGAGCAGTACAGGATCTACCGAAGGATGGTCGAAGGGATGAACGGAAGACCGGTAACCATCAGGACCCTGGACATCGGTGCGGACAAGAACCTCCCTTACCTGACCTTCGGCCAGGAGGAAAATCCCTTCCTCGGTTTCCGGTCAGTAAGGATGTGCCTTGAGAAGGTGGATATCTTTAAAACCCAGCTTCGGGCTATTCTGAGAGCCGCATGCCACGGCCCGGTCAGCATCCTGATACCCATGGCCTCCTCCCTGGAGGAGATCCAGAGGGTCAGGGTACTCATTCAGGAATCGGTCACCGAGCTGGATGCCTCCCGGACCCGTCACAGCCCTGACATTCCCCTTGGCATCATGATCGAGGTCCCATCGGCTGCCCTCCTGGCCGGAAAGATGGCCAAAGAGGTGGATTTCTTCTCCATAGGCACCAACGACCTCACTCAGTACACCCTTGCCGTGGACCGGAACAACCGAAGGGTGGCCCACCTTTATGACCCCATGAACCCGGCCGTCCTCAACCTCATTTCCCTGGCCTCCCGGGCCGCCAGGGACTCGGGAAGTCCCATAGCCGTCTGTGGAGAGATCGCCTCTGAACCCCTCTGGACCCCCCTTCTTATCGGCCTGGGCATCAGCGAGCTGTCCATGAACGCCTCCTCCATCCCACTGGTGAAACGGTCAGTCCGGCTGGTTAAGATGGCGGACTGCCAGAGAGCGGCGCGCAGGGCGCTGAAGGCCGGCACATCGGCCGAGGTCCGCAGGATCCTGTCACGGTTCGAGCAGATGATCGCCAGTCAGGTGGTCTATTCTCCTAAAGAAACGAGTTCCTAGAGCTCAGGACGATCCGAAGCCCAAAAGGGGAAGTTCCAAGTTTACCGTTTGGGAAAAGCAGTGATTAACAATTCGCTTTCCCCCCGCGTCCCCGTGTCTCCCTGTCTGAATAACGCTCCCTTTCCCCCTGTCGTCGGACGTCAGGTATACCTCCATCGGAACGGGTCGACCGTTAAGCATCCTTTTCACCGTTACCCCGACACCCCGTGACCCCGGCACCTGGTCTCCCCGTCCGCCTCCCCTCTCTGTGTCCTCTGTGGTTAACTGGAGGCAAAAGAAAACCCGGGACAGTCCTGACTATCCCGGGTTCCCCCCCTGAAGAGAATTGCTCTTCCCTTCAATGTGAAATATTACACAAAAGCTCTTTCTTGTCAAGGTGATGGGGTGGATTCCTGACAGTCGCGGCAGTGCTCGACACGGCACTGGGCCATCCGACAGCGCTCATTGCAGTACAGGACGGTGGTGACGTAACGGTCCCCTCTGTCCGGAAGCAGGACCACTATGGTGCCTGATACGATATTTTCAGCCAGATCGATGGCGGCCGCCAGCGCTGCTCCGCTGGACATCCCGGTGAAGATCCCCTCCTGTCTGGACAGGTTTTTGGAGGCCTCGTAGGCATCTTCATCCTCAATGATGACCCGCTCGTCGAGTTCTTCGGGGGTGAATATCCCCGGCACAATGGCCTCGGACATGTTCTTCAGACCCTGCACCCGGTGACCCATCCTCGGCTCGACACCGAGGATTTTAACGGACGGATTGCACTCCTTGAGGCGGGCCGAAACCCCCATCAAGGTGCCGGTGGTACCCATGCCGCCGACGAACCAATTCACCTGTCCCTCGGTCTGATCCCAGACCTCCACTCCCGTTCGCTCATAGTGGGCCTGGATGTTGTCGGGGTTGTTGAACTGGTCCGGCATATAGTAATCCTCGGGAGACTCCTCCTTCATCCTCCTCGCTTCCATGATCGCACCGTCCGTCCCGTGCGCTTCCGGTGTCAGGACGATCTCGGCGCCCAGGGCGGACAGGACGCGTCTACGCTCCATGCTCACCCCCTCGGACATGGTCAGTACGGTCCGGTAGCCCTTGCAGGCCGCCACCAGGGCGAGACCGATGCCCGTATTGCCCGATGTGGCCTCGAGGATGGTCATGCCGGGCGTCAGGACACCTCTGGCTTCCGCTCCTTCGATCATGGCCAGTGCGATCCTGTCTTTCACCGATCCTCCAGGGTTATTTCCCTCCAGTTTGGCAAGAATTCTCACCCTGGGGTTGGGGTTCATCCTCACCAGCTCCGCCATAGGAGTGTTGCCGATAGTGTTCAGGATGGTCATTCCCTTTTCTCCTTCCAGGCTGCTTCCACATGAGTCTTTCCATCCGCGCCACAGCGGGCCTCACGGACAAGGGAGTCCTCGAGACCCTGGTAACGGGGCGACAGGTGGATCAGGCGGGTCCTATTCGCTCCAGCCTTTGCGGCCAACCGGCCGGCTCCTTCGGCTGTCAGATGCTTTCTCTGGTCGGCAAGGGTCCTGTCCTCCTTTGAAAAAGCCGCCTCAATATACAGCAGGTCAGCGTCCCGTGCCAATTCCAGGATTGTTTCCTCATTTTCCGGTGTGTCTGCAGCATCCACGATGTAGGCAATGATGTGACCCCTTGACCGATGGTAGATCCCCTCCAGGTCGCCCAGGGAACTCTCCACAATGCCAGAGGTCCCCAGAGCCCTTATCTTTTTCAGGGGTGGCTCATCCCGCAGGATGGCATCCTTGAATCCGGTCAGCCATGGCCCCGGGAGGAGGCCCCTCTTCTTTAACTGCGTGGTGTTAATGTTGACCTTGAACTTTTCCTCCAGGCGGAATCCGAGGCAAGCAATGCCATGGTCCAGAACGCCGGCAGTGATCCTGAAGGCGCTTTCGTCAAGCAGGCACCCTTTCCAGGGTTGAACATCCAGGTCGCGTCTTTGAAAACCCTCCCTGGCCGAAAAGGCCGCCTTGCGGACAACCCTCCCGTCCGTCTCAAAACCGACCACAATCAAAGGGTATTCATGGGTCAGGTTCCAGGTGAATCCCGAAAGCCTCCCTTCGAGCCGGTCAAGGAATTCCGCGGGACCGTAGAGATTGAGTTTCGATGTCCGGTGAAGATGAAGACGCAGGAGTCTCTCCAATCCGGAGAAATGATCCATATGAGCGTGACTGACGAAGACATCCTGGACCCGCAGCAGATCCCTGGGGGTGAACTCTCCCATTTCGCCAAGGTCGAACAGGATCGCCCTTCCGGTGTAGTAGAATCGGAGGTAAAGGAAGGGGTCGTCAAAGGGACCGATCGGTCCCCGAATGTGGAATGTCGGTTTCAAAACAGCGAAATGTTAGCATGGCGGCGGATCTCAAACAAGGCAAACGCTTTCTTGACCCACCCCTTGCGGGGAATTATGATAAAAATCGAGCCAGAGAGGAGAGTCCCATGGGCAGTCGCATCGAGAATTTCGCCGGTGTGGTTATCGAGAACAACCGGGGGGAGGTCCTGGTGGTGAGAAAACTCGACGATTACGCCTATGCGATACCCTGGTGCCGCGTCCTGCCGGGACAATCTCTTCAGGATTGTCTCAAAGAGAGGGTCAGGGATCTCACCGGATTAGCTGTACAACCGGTATTCCTCGGTCCCAACGAGCACATCGAGAAGAACTCCCACTTTATCTCCTTCGACCACATCGCCAGAATCGACGGCGATTCACACCACTACCAGAGGGACGACCTGGAATACCTGTGGGTTGCACCTGCCGAGCTGGACAATGTCCCCCTCGTCCCCCTGACCAGAAAACTGCTGGCACAGTATCGGCAGAAAGACACTTAGACCTTTGTTCTCATTTCCCAGCTCCCTGAGCTTCACCCTCACTTCTTCAACCTCTCCAATCCCAGTCTCGCCCGCCTGCTGTTCAATTTAGCCAAAATCTTCTCGCCGTATACCTGTTCCATCCCGGAACTGACCGACAACCCGGACATCACGTTCAGGGTCAGGACCTTCTCGTTGATCTCCTCGATGATATCCCTTGCCTCTTTTTCGGTTCGAGCCCGGTTCAGCAGGTCTTTCAGGTCCGACACGTCTCTTCTCAGCTGCATCTCGGGAGGAAGGACACCGGCGTTGCGAAGGATCTTATAGGACACCCGGAGAGCGGGTGGAATGTGGGAGTCGTCCTTCAGGTTCAGCGGTTTGCCCTTACCCGGGAGGTCATCGAACAAACCTTCCTCCTGAGCTTTCCGGATCCGCTCTTCAACGAGACGCTGGATGAGGGACAGATAGGAATCGGGGTCGGAGAATTTCACGGGAAAAGTTTACCGTTTGAGGTTTGAGGTTTGAAGCTAAAAGATGTCAGCTCTCAGTTCTTAGTTCTTAGTCCTTTGTAATTCGCTCCTCTATCATCCTCACCAGTTCCTCCTCGTCGTCCAATCCTCCCATGAAGGTCACAGGGGGGCCGGAACTCCTCGAGATCCGGATCATGTGGCGCGCCGTCTGTCCCCGGGGTTTCAGGTCGGGTCGGAGAGGCCACCATCCTGGGATCCTGGTTCGGGACACCGCCCTGACATCCCCGCCGGGGATAAAAAGGTCTGATCCCCCACGCCTGACGGTGATCCCTTCCTCGGAGACCTGGACCCGGAACCGGGCGAGGGTTCGGGCCATGAGAAGGGAGATAACAGCGTAAACGGCGACCAACGCGATGAGCATCAGGATATGGGCTGCACCAATACTGGTTGTCTGGAGGACGTACCTGTCAACGGCCACGACCGCTGCCAGGAGGACGACGAGGGAACCGGACAGAAGACCGGCGGCCGCCAATGCCTGTCGAAGGTACTGCTTCCAGGTGCCGGGATAGGTGAATTCCCCTCCCCGTCCCTGATCTGATCCTTTTCCTGTGATCTCCACAGATCTGTTTCTCCCGGACCCCGGATCGGATCAGGAAGCTGTTCGGGCCGACAGGATCTCCCAGGGCTCCGGCGGTCCATTATCCCATTTTCCCGTCCCCATCAATTGGAGGAGATAATCATCCGTCAACTGCCTTCTTTCCGGCGATAGACAGCACTGACGGTGTGGCCGGCAGGCAGGGGCCTTTTTCCTTTCAGTCTCCCTTCCGTGAGGCGGGCGATACGGCCGCTTATCCTGCTCAATCTGTGGTAACTCGAACGCCGGTCAATGACCGGTCGAACTTTGAAGCGAAGTAAATCTGCCAGCCATTTTTCAACCATGATTCGGGCATACCACCGGTAATGGACCTCCTCCAACTCGACTTGGAGGACATCGACCAACTCCACACCCACGCATTCCGGGATGTGCCGCAGAGCCATCTCAGACCACCAGACAACGTGGTGCGGGGGAAGATTGAGAGCGTTGTTGGGACTGCTGGAGATGAAGCTGTCCAGGTTGGGCACGGAAAATAAGAGGGTCCCTGAGGGCCTCAGGCAGTCCACACACGATTGGATGAATTCCCGGACATCGGCGGTATGGAAAATCAAGGCGATGGAGCACATTCCATGGTTTCATCACCTGAAGGTGGATTCGTGGTCGCTGGAGGTTGCTACCTTAGTTTCGAAAAT
>JBFFDD010000149.1:0-7018 GCA_041559575.1 bacterium | reverse complement strand
GGAGCAAGACGAAGACGAAGTGACGATCAGACGCGGGGACACGGGGACGCGGAGACGGGGCGAGCGGCGTTCTGCGAGGGGGAGAGGGGACGCATGGGCGAGGGAACGAAGAGAAGACGAAGGAGCAAGACGAAGACGAAGGAAAGATCGGACACGGAGACACGGGGACAGGGCGAGGTAGCGATCTAAGAGGGGGCGTTTGGCGACTGGGCGATAGGGCGAGGTTACGACCTTTCGACAACGCGAATACGCCGATTCTTCGTTGAATCGGTTAGTCGATCAGTCGTAAATTCGAGCGTACCAGTTCTCAGTCCCCTGTGTTCTGGCTGTAAACGGCAAACTGTAAACTGAAAACCAGGTTTTGCTAAAGACATAAGGAGAACCCCATGACCCGATCCAAAGCCGCAGCTCTGCTCGAGAGGATCGTCCGGATCATCCCCGGTATTGCCGGATACCAGGACAGGGAGTTGCGCCGGAGCACGGACAAGGCCATCCGGGAAAGGGCGGCCCAGTCCATAGGACGCTGCCGTGAGGGTCTGTCGCGGGTGATCGAGGGACTATCCCGGGGGGGAGGCATCTCCGGTCTGGAGTCCATCGGACCCCTGGAGAATCTCGCCAACAGGCTCGAGCGGCTGGAGGATGGTCTGCGTTACGCTTCCTACGGGTATGCGGGCTGGTTCGACAGCACCGGCGTCACCCTTGAGGATCTGGAGAGGCTTTACGAGTACGATCTTGATCTGCTGACCAAGGCGGAGTCTCTCGCCGGTATGATTCCAGGATCGGGGGAGGCGCCCGGGCAGGAGGACTGGTTGTCACAGCTGTCGAAAAAGAGCGATCTTCTCCAGCGGTCTGTGGAGGGGAGGAAACGGGTAATGGAAGGGGAGGGTTAAGCACTGGGGAAAGGTTAAAGTGGAAAGGGGAAGGGGGAAAACCAGACGAAGGAGTAACCCTTCGACAGGCTCAGGGCAGGGACGAAGACGAAGTGAAGACCAAGCGCGGGGACGCGGGGGGAAAGCAGCATGGGGGTAAGGGAGTAACGGTGTTTCGGTGATCAGGGGTTTCGAGCGTTTGCGAGGCTCCGTTACCCCCATACTCCGAAGCGCCGGTGCAGGAATATCCTCAATGACAGGAGATTTTAATGAGCCAATTTATAGAGGTCCTGGAGTGGGTCGACGAAACCGGTAAGGAGATGGTCCACCGGGCTCCACCTGAGGGGACCGGGGACATCAAGTTCGGCGCCCAACTGATCGTCCATGAGAATCAGGCGGCGGTCTTCTTCCGGGATGGCAGGGCTCTGGACGTTCTGGGGCCGGGAAGGCACACACTCACTACCCAGAATCTGCCTCTGCTCACCAAGGCTCTGAGCCTGCCCTTTGCCTTTCAGAGCCCGTTCAAGGTCGCGGTCTACTTTGTGGCCATGAAGACATTTACCAACCTCACTTGGGGGACCCGCGACCCGGTGGCTTTCCGGGACAGTGAGTTGGGCATGGTGCGCCTTAGGGGCCACGGGAATTTCACCATTCGAGTGGTTCAGCCCATGCTTTTTGTCAACGTCCTGGCCGGTACCCAGGGCATCTACACCACGGAGGAGATCTCCGAATTTCTCAGGGCGATCATCGTGTCCCGAATCAACGATCTTCTCGGTGAGAGCCTCGAGACCCTGATCGACCTGCCCCGGGTCTACGACGAGTTGGGCGCCGCCGTCAAAGCCAGGGTGAGGGAGGAGTTCCTCCGGTACGGGATCGAGTTGAGGGATATGATCATCCGCTCCATCACCCCGCCCGATGACGTTCAGCGGATCATCGACGAACGCGGCAGCATGCGGGCGGTCGGCGAGAAGGACTACCTGCGTTTCAAGGCAGCTCAGTTCATGGGGGATGCCGCCCAGGGAGCCGCGGGGGAGGGGACGGGCACCGCTGAATCGGGGATGGGACTCGGTCTCGGCGCCGGGTTCGGAATGATGGTACCGGCATTCCTGAAAGGGGCCCTGGAGGAGAGGGGTTCCTCGGACCCCGGCCAGGGACAGCCATGTCCCCAATGTCAGGCTCCCTTGCCGGGAGAGGCCAGATTCTGCTTCAAATGCGGGACGCCGGTTGTCCGGACCCAGGTCTGCTCCCTGTGCGGCCAGGACCTTCCCTCCGATGCGAGGTTCTGCAGTAAATGCGGCGAGGAGGTCACGAAACGGAAGATCAACTGTCCCCATTGTGGCAAAAAAGCTCCTGAGGGGGCGAAGTTCTGCCTCCACTGCGGTGAGAGGATGGAAGAAAAAGAGTAGAAAGTGGGACGCGGAAATTAGAAAATAGAGAATAGAAAATAGGGAATGGAGAATACAGAATAGAAACTGGAGATTGGAATTAGGGGATTTTCTCGGCTCTCCGTTTCCAATTCCCGATTCCGGATGTTTAAGCGGTACTTTAAAGAGAAGCGGTCCATTGTGATCAGATCATGTTATGTCAGTCACACCTGTCCTCAGTGCGGGGGGGAGGTGGTTTTTGACCAGGAGGCTACCGGCACCCGCTGCCGGTACTGCGGGGCGGGCCTGGTGGTCCTCGGCGGGCGGTCCGCCTGGCTGAACTTCCTGATCAAACCGAAGATCCGGGTCCAGGATACCGTGGGAGCCGTAGCTAAAATTGCCCAGAAGAATGAGTGGCGACCGCCCCTCGTCCGTTCCGTGATCCCCTTTTACTATCCTTTCTATCGGACCAGAGGGCACGCCCTGAAATGGATCAGGGGAGAGAAACGGAGCGAGGATAAACCTGTCGCCGACATCGTGGAGGAAGTACGGGCGAGGAGTTACGATATCATGAGGCCGGCCCATGAGGATCTCTCCTGTGGACTTTTTTCCCCGGGCTATCGGGTTCAGACTCTTCACCTGCATCTGGCCACCCGTGAAAACGCCGGTAAATGGTGCTATCTGGAGGGGCAGCTTGACCGGGAGGAGTTTCTGGAGAAGACTCGAGGGTCCTCCGCAGAGGGTCTGGAGATCCCCGGAGTAATGGTGACTGATGATATGGCCTTCCAGCTCTGGGAGCGTCATTCCATCGTCTATTTCCCCTTTTCCCTGGTGGAGATCCGTGAGGGAAAACAGATCCGTCAACTCCTCCTCGACGCTGTGGGAGGGTCCCTGGTGCGACAGATCGGTCACCAGGAAATGGAGACACTCCTTGACAACATGGGACAGAGCGGTGCTAAATCGCCCGGTGAGGGACGGCTGAAGCTCCTTCCCCTGATCTGCCCCGAGTGCGCGGGGGACCTCGACCCCAGCGTAACCGCCGTTGTCCGGTTCTGCGGCAGCTGCGGCAGGGGATGGGAATCCGATGGTTCGAGGTTGAAGGAGCGGGAGTGTCTCTGGTCCGGTACCGAAGTGATCCTCAGAAGCCCGGGGACCGTTTTTCTGCCCTTCTGGAGGAGAAGCGACGCAGAAAGAAGCTGTGTCATCCCCGCGTTCGGGGTTCGCGCTCCCGGAAGCCTCTACAGTATCAGCCGGCGGTACTTTGAGGCCCGGTTCCCGGCCGAACCGATCCCCTATGACAGCAGGCTTCGAATCGAGGCTGTCGATGCCCAGATTCCGGCCGAGGAGGCGGATGAGATGATCCATGTCCTCTCTGAAACCTCCGATAAAAAGGCATTTAAGACCCGATCAGGCCATCAGAGTCTGATCCTTATTCCGTTCATGCGCCGCGGGCCAGACCTGGTGGACCACTACCACGGGCTGGCTGTGCCGGTGGGCGCTCTGGAGAACCGACTGTGAGAAAAGTTTTGCAGCGAAGAAAGACGGCCCTTCTGAGGATACTTCTCGCTCTGGGCTTGGTCATCCTGGTTGGAACCGTTTCGGCCGTGGCCCCCGAACTCGAGAAAGCCTACGCGGCTGAGGAAGGTGCGAAGGGTCAGGCCCCGCCCTCTGGAGGCTCCTCGAAGATCGTTCGTATCATCGTTGACGGACCGATCAATCCCATTACGGCCGAATATATCGAGCACCACCTGGAAAAGGCCGGGGATGAAGGGGCGGCATTGGTTATCATCCAGCTCGACACACCCGGCGGTCTGATGGAATCCACCCGCCAGATCGTCAAGGCGGAGTTCGGCTCGAAGGTCCCGGTGGCCGTCTATGTGGCCCCGCCCGGCGCCCGGGCGGCATCGGCCGGTGTTTTCATCACCATGGCCGCCCACGTCGCGGCCATGGCTCCCGGGACCAACATCGGGGCCGCCCATCCGGTCAACATCGGCGGTGGCTTTCCTGGGCAGAGGAAGGAGGAGAAGGAAAAAGAGGAGACGAAAAAGGAGGGAGACCCTTCGACAGGCTCAGAACAGGAGCAAGAAGCTGAAGAGGGCAAAGAGAAGCAACAACCCACAGAGCCGGCTCCGCAGGGTAACGAGATAATGGCCCAGAAGATCCTCAACGACACCGTGGCCTTCGTTCGCACCATCGCCGAGAGGTACGACAGGAATGCCGACTGGGCCGAACGAGCAGTCAGGGAGAGCATATCCGCAACCGAAAAGGAGGCCCTCGAGGAGGGGGTCATCGATGTCGTCGCCGAGAATGTGGATGAGCTGATCGGCAAGATCGACGGGCGGGTGGTGAAGGTCACCGGCGAGGATCGATCCCTTTCCGTGGCCGGTCTCGAGGTCGAGGACAGGCCCATGGACTGGCGCCGCAGGATCCTGGCCACCGTCACCAACCCCAACGTGGCCTACATCCTGATGATGCTCGGCATCTACGGCGTTTTCTTTGAACTGGCCAATCCCGGCGTGGTCCTCCCCGGGGTTCTCGGCGGCATCTTTCTCATCCTTGCTTTCTTCGCCTTCCAGGTCCTGCCCATCAACTACGCCGGCGTCCTCCTCATCCTGCTGGCGGTCATCCTTTTCATCCTGGAGGTCAAGGTCGTCTCCTTCGGTATGCTCACCGTCGGAGGGATCATATCCCTGTTCCTTGGCAGCATCATGCTGTTCGATTCCCCGGAGCCCTATTTCCGGATCTCCCGGGTTCTGATCCTCAGTTTCACAGGCTTTACCGCCCTGTTCTTTGTCCTGGGGTTGGGTATGGCGTTCCGGGCCCAGCGAAGGAGACCGACAACCGGATTTTCCGGACTGATCGGCAAGAGGGGCGTGGCGACCACCGATCTCAGCCCCGTTGGCAAGGTCAAGGTGCACGGTGAGATCTGGACCGCCCGGAGCGAGGGATTTATTCAAGCGGGGCAGGGGGTCGTGGTTGTCGGATCTGAGGGGATGAGCCTGAACGTCGTCGCCGAGGAGGGGAGCGATGACAGTGAAGGAACATCAGTGCAGGGACAGGGGTGAAAAGAATGCCGTACAGAATCGGTTTCGGTCCCGATCATGAGAACCGGTCAGATCCGGGAGCTAATTGACCGACCATATGCCCTCGGGCGCAGCAAAGGAGGTCTGAGATGTATAATCTGCTATCCAACCCACTGGCGATCATCATCATTCTCGTCATCATGGCTGTGTTCGCCAGTCTCAAGGTCCTGAAGGAGTATGAGAGAGGGGTTATCTTCTTTCTTGGACGTCTGACCGGCGTCAGGGGGCCCGGGCTGATCATCGTGATCCCCGGACTGGAGAAGATGGTGAGGGTCAGCCTTCGGCTGGTGACCATGGATGTTCCTCCCCAGGACATCATCACCAGGGACAACGTCTCGGTGAAGGTCAACGCGGTGGTCTACTTCAGGGTCATGGATCCGGACAAGGCCATCGTCGAGGTGGAGGACTTCTTCTACGCTACCAGCCAGCTGGCTCAGACCACCCTGCGGAGCGTCCTCGGCCAGGTGGAGTTGGACGATCTTCTCTCCGAGAGGGAGAAGATCAACCATGAGCTCCAGGAGATCCTCGACACCCAGACCGACCCATGGGGCGTGAAGGTTACGACCACCGAGATCAAGCACGTGGATCTTCCCCAGGAAATGCAGCGGGCCATGGCCAAACAGGCGGAGGCCGAGAGGGAAAGGAGAGCCAAGGTCATCGCCGCGGAAGGCGAGTTCCAGGCTGCCGACAAGCTGGGCCAGGCCGCCGAGATCATCGCCAGGAACCCACAGGCCCTCCAGCTGAGGTATCTGCAGACCCTGCGGGAGATCGCCACCGAGAACAACTCAACCACCCTGTTCCCCATCCCCATGGACCTGGTCAATACGTTCATGAGCTATATGGAGAAAAAATCCGAAGGGGAATAGACCGTCACAGGAGATCCCGCAGAGATGACTTTTCTGACTCAGATTGTGGCCCGATTCCGCTATCTCTTTCTGGCAGCGGTTTTCCTGTTGCTGGTCCTGTCCCTGGGCTCCATGGTGATCGGGGTCCTCCAGGGTGCTGCCCTGGTTCTGGACCCGCCCGGCATGAAGCCGGGAGCCGGATCCCTGTTCGTTTCGTACTTTATCCGCGCCGCCTTCCTCTATTTTCTGGCGGTGGCCTTCTGCACCCTGTTCATCGGTGACGCCCCGGTCCCCCAATGGATGCTCGTCCGGAACCTGTTCCAGTTCAAGATAAAGGTCCTGACCTTTATCGCGGTGATCGCGGCCCTCAACTTCCTGCGGTTCCTTGCCGATGGTACCAGGGGGCCCCTGGAAATCCTCTACGCGGGGGGAGGCATATTTCTCGTCCTGGCCGGCATTTTTCTCCTGACCCGGCAGGGGGCACCGTCCGGGGATGAGGTCATGTCCAGGGAGGGGAATCGACCTTATACCGCCCAGGGCAGGGAGAGGAAGAGGGAGCACGACAGACGCCAGGTCGACCGAAAAAGGGGGGAGGACAAGGCCTGGCTGGAAAAACAGAAAGACCACCTGAAATTCGAAAAGGAGACACTGCTCAAGGAAGGGGAAGAGGGCAAAACGGGAAGGCCCGGGGAGAGAACCAGCGGAAACGTGACCGTCAAACCGGGTCCGAAGAGGCCTCCGCGGCGGCGGCGGCCCAGAGAAGAGTAGTTGAGGGAAAATGGGGATTAGAAAATAGAGAATGGAAAGTAGAGAATGGAAAATAGAGATTAGAAAATAGAGATTAGAAAACAGAGAAT
>JBFFDD010000148.1:0-7021 GCA_041559575.1 bacterium | reverse complement strand
GCGGTTTTCTCTGTGGTTCTCTGCCTGTCCTGAGCCGGTCGAAGGATGGTGAGGGCTCAAGGGCCCTCTCTGTGCACTCAGTGTTAAATTCGCTCTCTCGCCCGCTTGTCACACTCACGGCGTGACTTGCTCAAGACGCCAGGAATAAAGCAGTTTCCAGACCCTAAGATACTGAATTCCCCCTTTGCGTTCTTTGCGTCTTTGCGAGAGACCAGTTATTGGTAACGCAATTTCTTGATGATCCAGTTATCAACCGTATACCCAGCCGATGACCTGCTGGTAGAAGACCGCTGCGAGGAACAGAGAGGCGCCGGTCCAGAAGATCCCCAGTGATATCCTCCTGGCTCTCGCATCCGACTCGCAGTCGCAGGCCCTTTTCACCAGGTAGAGTCTCCAGAAGGAGTAGGTCAGCATAAGGGCAGCTGCACCCAGGAAGTATGGCCGGTAGGGATCCAGGACCATGAAGCCGCTCAGGAATCCGACAGACGCCCCGAAGACGATGGCAGCTGCCGGACCGATGCAGCAGGCCGCGGCCAGAAGCGAGGCCAGGATCGTCCCGATGCCGGTGAGGCGCTCTTTTTCCATGGATTGCCGTCCCTTCAGATACCCCCCCATTCTCATGTCTCCTCTCGGAGAACCTTTTTTCTTTCCTCGTATTCCCGTGTATCGATCTCACCTTTGGCGTAACGTTCCCTCAGAATTTCCAGCGGGTCTGTGTTTTTCGATACTGACCCGGCCCCTTGCCCGGCGGTGAGGTGTCTCAATAGGAGAAAAACAAAAACAATGACGGCCGCCCAGAACAGGATCATCATCAATCCTCCCAGCCACCCCATTCCCCAGAACCCGTAACCGTGGTTTCCCCAACCCATCATGACTCACTCTCTTTTCATTCGAAATAATGGTTGCTAATTTCCTCCAGCGGGACTTTACCGCCCGGGAGGCCGGCTAATTTTTCCTGTAACCCGTATTATTTTAACTTAACACCATTTTTTTCCGGAACAACACAAGCTCCCGGGAAGGTTGATGACAAGACCTGGTGGACCTGAAACATTTTTCAACAGACTGATGTATTGTTTCTAAAGACGGCCAGCCATGCATTTCAGTCAGGTCCCGGCAGCTCCAGTGACATTGGGACAGGGTTTCCGGGGGGTGGCCCGTTGTCGTTCAGTATCTCCTTCCTGCCGGCCATCCCTGGATAAAAATCCCGACGCTGGTGTGTGCCCTGGCTGTCCAGGGGGTGCTGGTATGAAGGAGGAATGGGGTTTCAGGGCTTTCTGGTCTCTCATCATTTCGATCCCTTTGACATTTCCAACGGTTCCCGCCCCAGGTTGGGCGAATCCGGTGGCCTATTTAAAGATCCCCGGGATAACCGGTGACTCAGCCGGTATCGCTAAAAGCACCTGGATCGAGGTCCTGTCATGCGACTGGGGTGAAGTCCCACCACCGAGAGGCGCCATGATGGACGACGAAGGGGAGAAAGGCGGCAAGCTTTGTTTCGGTAATTTCACCATTCTGAAACCGGTGGACAGGGCCTCTCCTGTTCTTCTCGTTTATTGTCAAAATCAGGAGACGATACCAGAGGTGAAACTGGAACTTACCGGTGAGAAGTCAGGGGGATATCGCTACCTTGTACTTAGAAAGGTAAATGTCCTGTCCATCAGGCCGGTCCTGGACATCGAGGAGGAGGATGCCTCGGAGATCGTCACCTTCAAATTCCGCCAGGTGGAGTATCGGTAGGGAAGTCAATTCCAGACTCCGAACTCAAAATTCAAAATTCCGAGTTCCGAATTCCAAATCCAGAAACAAAAAGGGGCCGTCACGCCGTAGGCGTGACCGAGGATTTTACGAAACCCGAGAACACAGCAGATGGCTGCTTATCTCTGGTCTAGCCGCCGAAAATGACGGTTTTCCCGTTGTGTATCAAAACCCGATTCTCAACATGCATGCTCACCGCTCGGGCCAGCACCATCTTCTCGATGTCCTCACCTTTTCTCTTGAGCGTCTCCACGTTGTCTCGATGGGTTACTGGAACCACATCCTGGTAGATGATGGGACCCTGATCCAGTTCCTCGGTGACGTAGTGGCTGGTGGCGCCGATGATCTTGACCCCCCTTTTGAAGGCCTGGAGGTAGGGGTCGGCCCCGACGAAAGCCGGGAGGAAGGAGTGGTGGATATTGATAATGCTGTTGCGGTAGGCCTGGACGAATTTCGGGGTCAGGATCTGCATGTAACGGGCCAGGACGATTGTGTCCACGTTGTGCTCCCGGAGGATGCCCATGACTTCCTTTTCCTGTTCCGGCTTGGTCTCCTTGGTGACCGGAAGGTAGTGGTAGGGGATATGGTAATAGCCGGCCAGGTCGCTGAGCTCCTCGTGGTTACTGATGATGCAGGGGATTTCCACACGCATCTGGCCGCTCCGCCATCGGTAAAGGAGGTCCAGCAGGCAGTGCCCATGTTTAGACACCATGATCGCCAGGCTCTTCCTCCTGTCGGAGAAGAAAAGCCTGTGTGCCATCCCCAACCGCCAGCAGACCCTGCTGAACTCCTCGTCGAGTTCCTCACGGGGGACCTGGAAGCCATCCATGTCCCACCGGATGCGCATGAAAAACATGTCCTCCACGGGATCGGTGTGCTGGTCGAGATAGACGATATTGCCGCCGTTATCAAAGATCCAGCTGGTGATAGTGGCGATGATCCCCTTGGTGTCCTTTCCCTGGATAAGCGCTGTTACGATCGGGGCCTTTTCGGTCATAGGTTTTTACCTTTACTTCCATGAATTTTGGATTTGGCGCGATACCCTCTAACATGCGGTAGTCTAATGAAAAATTTACAAACGTCAATAGATTAATGGGTTGTTGCGCTGTCATTTGACCTTCAGGGTCCGAAGACGATTCAGGGCGGCGGCCAGTTCGGAACGCCTGAAACCGGCCAGATCAGGCATCGGTCCGGAGGTGAGAATGTCGAGTCCCCCTGAGGCGATCTCAGCTTCCAGGGTGTCCAGGATCTGGGTCAAAGTCCTCTTTCCATCGGCCAATACCCTGATCCTGAGCAGAGCCGCTCCTATGGCCCGGAGCTGACCGGGATGGACGATCTGCTCAACGGCATCCAGCTCGATCTCCTCCCTTCCGAAGAGAACGGTTCGCACACCGCGGCTCTTTACGCTCTCGGCTCTTCTCCCCCGTCTGGGGTCCATACTCCTTGCGACGGGGATCCTGTCGGTGACCGCCGAAAATGATCCGCCACCCTCGGAGGCCCTCTGGCTTCGATGTGCCCGGGCGATCTCCCTGGCCGCAGAGGTCACATCGCGGGGCGTGAAATCCTCCATGGCGACGACTGTGTCGGCGGTGTCAAAATAGTCTCCGGATCCGCCCATGACCAGGATCGTCGACACGCCGCGTTCCTCCCAAAGGAGGCGAACCCTGTCGATGAAAGGGGTGATAGGTTCCTTTTCCTTGGCGATGAGCTCCTGCATGCGGCGGTCGCGGATCATGAAGTTCGTGGCAGAGGTGTCCTCATCTACCAGAAGCACTTCGGATCCAGCCTCGAGGGCTTCGATGATATTGGCCGCCTGAGAGGTGGACCCGGATGCGTTCTGGGTAGAGAAGAGCCGGGTGTCGATGCCCTGGGGGAGGTGAGTGATGAAAGGCGAGATATCAACCCCCGACACGGAACGGCCATCCTCCGCCCTGATCTTGGAGGCGGACAGGTTGGTCACCACCATCTCCCGGCCGTCCCCGGGACGGTGGTTGTAAACACCCCTCTCCACGGCCTGGAGAAGGGTGGATTTTCCATGGAAACCGCCGCCGACGATGAGGGTGACCCCCTCAGGGATCCCCATCCCCTGGACGTCTCCCGAGTTGGGCAGGGTCACGGTACGCCTCAGGCTCTCCGGACCCCGAAAGGGCACGGCTCCTTTTTCCATGGGACGCTGGTCGACCCCCGATTTCCTGGGAAGCACCGATCCGTCGGCGATAAACGCCACCAGTCCGAGGTCCGCAAGTTTCTTTCTGAGAATGTCCGCGTCCTCTGCCGCCGCCGCCCAACGGCGCACCTCATCAGCGTCCAGGCCGGATGCGAAAAGGCTGTGTCGGGCGATCTCGGGCAGCAGCTCACACAGGATCTGGGCGGCCTGCCGGCCAAGGATCCTTCGTCCGGCCGCCGGGAGACCGACGAAGAAGCGGGCGTCTATCTGGCCGTCGGTGATCTGTACCGCTGTGGTCGGCAGGACCTCCTGCCCGGGGGAATCATTGAATATCATGCCGCTCTTGCCCGATCCCGCGGAAGCCGATCTGTCCCGTGCGGCTGCTGAGAAGGCATCGGCCAGCAGGGAGCAGATCCCGGTCCTGCGGCTGGGATTGACCCAGCATTCCTCCGGGAAACCCGCTCGCTCGATCGGCATCCGTATGCGGAGGCGGCTCGGGGCGGCGAAGGGGTCCCCCTGGACGTGATCGATGAAGAGGGTGAATTCAGGGAACTGGTATACACGGTCCAGGCTCTTGTAGGAGGGATAGGTCTTCCCATCCAGGCGTTCCAACTGTAACCTCAGGTCGTTCTGGTCTTTCAACGTTCTTTTCCTCTATGTTTCGCGGTCTGTGCTGAACACTGAGTTCTCAGTTCTCAGCATTTAGCACTTCGTTCCTGGCGCCTGTTTATTATTCATTCTTCCCTTGCATCTGTAAAATATAAACGTTAACCTATTTCACTGCAGGGGCAGATCGGGGGAGGCCGAGTCGTAGGAGGCCTGAGAAAAACCCCTCGAACTTGATCTGGGTCATGCCAGCGTAAGGAAGATCTGCCGATAGTTTTGCCGATTTGCCCCTGGATTGCCGTCCAGGGGCTTTT
The DNA here is from genome assembly GCA_041559575.1 of bacterium. Taxonomy (GTDB): domain Bacteria; phylum BMS3Abin14; class BMS3Abin14; order BMS3Abin14; family BMS3Abin14. The sequence goes on along the minus strand of JBFFDD010000148.1, from coordinate 2,179 downwards.
TTAATGGGTGGAAAGTGGAAAGGTGAAGAGATTCGAGATTAGAAAGTGGAAAATTTGATCATTGGAGTATCGGAACATTGCAGACAACCGAATTAAGTCCAATTTCCAATCTCTAATATCTGTTCCATAATTTCTAATATCCAATACCCATCTCATTTTCGATTTTGGATTTTGGGTTCGAAATGATTATGACAGAACATGGAGGGTCTATCAGGACCTTCAATAATCGAAGCGGTTGTGGTACCTTCCCGCCTTCTTCGGTTACACTTAAAGTCAGGAGGACGTGAAATTGAAAATAACCCCTGAACTGGTCGAGCACGTGGCCAACCTGGCCCGCCTTGAGCTCAGCGGTGAGCAGAGGGACAGGATGGAGGCTCAACTGGCGGATATCCTGGCGTACATCGGTCTGCTGGATGAACTGGATACCTCCAATGTGCCGCCGACAGCCCACGTTCTGGATGTTTTCAATGTCTTCAGGGAGGATGAGGTCAGACCTTCTCTGCCGGTGGAAAAGGGTCTGGCCAACGCACCGGACAGAGCCGGGACAACTTTTAAGGTCCCACGGATCATAGAGGATTGATTCGAATCCCATATTCCAGAATCCGAGATAGGGCAGTGCGTGCTGGGTGATTTGGAATCTGAAATTTGGAATCTGGAATTAATATTGAGGAGGTAAACCGACAATGAGCACACAGCGTATGGCTGCCCTCGAGGGCCGCGTCACCATGGCTATGAGGTACGTAGCCGCACAGGAGGGTCTGGAGGTCGAGGAGGTTCGCTCGGCCCTTGCCAGCGGCAGCGCTGCCATTCCCGCCAATCCCGCTCACACGTCCCTGAAGCCCAGGGGTGTGGGGGGGCCTTTTACCGTGAAAGTCAACGCTAATCTGGGCACCAGCCTGGCCTGCAATGAGCCCGAGCAGGAACTGGCCAAGCTGGATGCGGCTATCGAGGCGGGCGCCGACGCCATTATGGACCTTTCAACCGGGGGCGACATGGAGGACCTCCGCCGGGAGATAATCGCCCGTTCAACGATTCCCGTGGGAACGGTACCCATATACGACGCCGGCGTCATAGCCTACGAGAAACGAGGCGATCCTTCCCGGATTTCACCTGATGAGCTGATTGAAGCCGTGGTGCGTCACGCGGAGAGCGGTGTTGACTTTGTGACCCTCCATTGTGGAGTGACCAGATCGGCGGTGGAGAAGGTCAGGTCTTCGGGGCGGGTCACGCGGATCGTCAGCCGGGGGGGATCCCTGCTCGCAGCATGGATGGAGAGGGAGAACGAGGAAAATCCCCTCTACACCCGCTACGACGAGATCCTGGAGATCCTCCGGAAGCACGATGTGACCATCAGCCTCGGTGACGGCATGAGGCCGGGAAGCCTGGCGGACGCCACCGATCCGGCCCAGATAGAGGAGCTGGTGACGCTTGGTGAGCTGACCCTCAGGGCCTGGGACGCGGGGGTCCAGGTAATGGTGGAAGGGCCGGGGCACGTTCCCCTTAACCAGGTCCAGGCCAACGTCGTCCTGCAGAAGAGGCTTTGCCACGGCGCGCCCTTTTACGTCCTCGGTCCTCTGGTGACCGACGTGGGGGCGGGGTACGATCACATCACCGCCGCCATTGGGGGCGCCCTGGCCGGAATGGCCGGAGCGGATTTCCTCTGCTACGTCACCCCCGCGGAGCACCTTGGTCTCCCTGACGTGGATGACGTCCGCCGGGGGGTCATCGCCACGCGTATCGCCGCTCATGCTGTGGACATCGCCAGGGGCAATCGCGCGGCCATCGAGCAGGACCTGCAGATGTCCAAAGCGCGGGCGAGTCTGGACTGGAAGGGTCAGATCAACCAGGCCATCGATCCCGTGGAGGTCAGGAGAAGGCTTGAAGAACGGCAGGATCTTGACGATGACTGCTCCATGTGCGGAAAGCTGTGCGCCATGAAAGTATTCGCTTGAAAGATTGAACCACAGAGGACACAGAGGCCTACCCATATTCACAGAGGTCACGGGGAAAAAATCTGATTGGGAGAGATTCCTTTTAATAGGACGCAAACATCCGTTTATGGGTTTCTCCGTGCACTCTGAGGTTTTTTGGAAAACCTCAGTGTTCTCTGTGGTAAATATTGTTTATTCTTTTAATTCTACTTTTCTTCGAAAGGATCTCAATGGATCTTTTCAGACTC
>JBFFDD010000147.1:0-7061 GCA_041559575.1 bacterium | reverse complement strand
TCAGGCCGGGGCAATCCTCTATGCTATCACAGGGTTCAAAAGTTCCGGAAGTGAAAAAGGCAGGGAAGAGTTTACAGTTTCCGGTTTACAGTTTACGCAGGGAAGAGTTTACAGTTTCCGGTTTACAGTTTACGCAGGGAAGAGTTTACAGTTTCCAGTTTCCAGTTTACAGTTGAACCCTTGTTACGTTGAGATTCACCAGAAGGAATGTTCCAGGCATCACGTTCCAGGTTAAATCGGTTTCGTGGGGCCCGAACCCTTAAACCTTTATCCTTTAACCTTTAACCTTTAACCTTTAACCTTTAACCTTTTCTTCTATGACCGCGCCATTACTGGAAGTGAAAGATCTCAAGACCGTCTTCCGGATGGAGGAGGGAGAGATCCGGGCGGTCGACGGCGTCTCCTTCACCCTGAACCGGGGGGAGATCCTCTGCCTGGTGGGTGAGTCGGGCTGCGGAAAGAGCATGACGGCCCTGAGTATCATGCGACTGGTTCCGCCGCCCGGCGAGATCATTTCGGGCCAGGTCCTGTTTCAGGGTAAGGACCTGTTGGCCATGGATGAGGACGAGATACGGTCCATTCGAGGCGACCGTATATCGATGGTGTTCCAGGAGCCGATGAGCGCCCTCAATCCGGTCTTCACCATTGGTGATCAGGTGTCGGAGGTGCTGAGGATCCACCGGGGAATGTCAAGCGAGCAGGCCCTGGTGGAGGCCGAAGGTTTGCTGGAGCGTGTGGGCATCCCGGATCCGGCCCAGAGGATCAGCGACTATCCTCATCAGATGTCCGGTGGCATGCAGCAGAGGGTCCTGATCGCCATGGCTGTGGCCTGTGAACCGAACATCCTGGTGGCTGATGAGCCGACAACTGCCCTGGATGTGACGGTGCAGGCCCAGATCCTCAGGCTCATGGAGGATCTGATCGACGAGGAGGAGAGGGGTGCCCTCCTCATCACCCACGATCTGGGAGTCGTGGCGGAGGTGGCCAACCGGGTCTGTGTCATGTACGCGGGTGTCATCGTCGAGGCCGCCCCGGTAAGGGAGTTGTTCGAGGATCCGCAGCATCCTTATACCATCGGGCTGATCCACTCCCTGCCGAGGCCCGGAAGGAGAAGCTTCCATGCCATCCCGGGTAATGTCCCCGATCTGGCGAACCTGCCGGCGGGCTGCCGTTTCCATCCCAGGTGTCCACGGGCGAAGACCGTCTGTTCCGGGAAGGAACCGGATCTGCTGGGGGAGGCGGGACGCCTTGTCCGCTGTTACTTCCCTGGGCTGGAGGATATTGACGCACGGAGGCCGATCTGAAGATGTCCCCCAGACAGATGGTTGAAGTGGATAAACTTGCCAAGGAGTTTCCCGTCAAGGCGGGTGTCCTGGGTAAGGTCGTCGCCGGTATCAGGGCTGTGGATGATGTTTCCTTTCACGTCATGCGGGGGGAGGTCTTCGGTCTGGTGGGTGAATCCGGGTGCGGAAAGACCACTCTGGGCAGACTGATTCTCGGTCTCATCGAACCCACCTCAGGCAAGGTGATCTTCGATGGTGACGAGATAACCTCCCTGGACCGTGAAGGAATGCGTCCGTTCCGGAGAAGGATGCAGATTATCTTCCAGGATCCCGTCGGTTCGCTCAATCCAAGAAAAACGGTGGGTTCCATTGTGGGTGAGCCCCTTCGGATCGCCCGCAGGCCCAGAAATGAGGTATCCTCAGAGGTGGAGGAGATCCTCAGAACCGTTGGACTGCCCGAAGGGAGCGCCAGCAGGTATCCGCACGAGTTTTCCGGTGGACAGAGGCAGCGGATAGGGATCGCCAGGGCTCTCATCCTCCGTCCCGAGTTTCTCCTTGCCGACGAACCGGTGTCCGCCCTGGACGTATCCATACAGGCCCAGATCCTGAACCTCCTCGTCAACCTGAAGGACCGTTTTTCCCTGACCATGATGTTTATCTCCCATGACCTCAGGGTTGTACGCAGCCTCTGCGACCGGGTCGGGGTGATGTACCTGGGTCGCCTTGTGGAGGTCGGTCCGGTGGAAGACGTCTATTCGAGCCCCGTTCACCCCTATACGGAGACCCTCATCGACGCCATCCCCGAACCCGATCCCGTGTCCCGCAGGAAGGGTAGGGGTGCAGAGGGTGAGGTCCCCAGTCCGATCGATCCACCGCCAGGATGTCACTTCAACACTCGATGCCCCCTGAGGATCGATCGATGCTTCCATGAGGTCCCGCCCCTGAGCCCCAGGGGCGAGGGCCGTCTGGCGGCGTGCCATGTGAGATGAGGCAGGGGAAAGTGACAAGTGGAAAAGATGATCATTGGATCATTGGAGCATTGGAAGCACTTAGAATGATTCAAATCACCAATTTCCAATTTCTAACCTATTTTGGACTTTGGATTGATACCCATGCGGAAGATTGTAAAGGTTCTCTACCGAATCCTGAATACTTACTCCTGACTACTGATTCTTAATGATCTACATCCCCCAACCCGTCAATGGCGTCTCCATCTACATCCACATCCCCCTGTGCGGCAACCTCTGTCCCTGGTGTCACTTCTACCGGGTTCCTCCCGGGGACGAGGTCGAGGGGAGATATCTCGATGCCCTGGCCGCGGAGATGGACACGGCGGTTCAGGAACCCGTCTCCCGAGACGTCCGGACCGTTTACGTCGGCGGGGGGACGCCGACCCTTCTATCCCCCGATTTTTACCAAAGGCTGTTTTCGAGGCTTGGAGATCGATTTGACCTGGGGGGGATGATGGAGGCGACCATTGAGACCGACGGCCGGGTCTCCGGCGAGGAACTGCTGGGTTATTCGAAGGCGGGCTTTAACCGGATCAGCATCGGTGTCAAGGCCTTCAGCCAATTCCATGTCCGGATCCTGGGGATTGGACACGCGCCTTCCGATACCCACCGGGTTGTCGAGCTGGCGAGATCAGCGGGATTCCAGTCAGTGGGCCTTGATCTTCTTTATGGTTTCGAAGGGCAGGGACAGTCTGACCTGCTGGGGGACCTGGAGACGGCCCTGTTGACAGGAGCGGATCACATCTCCCTGTATGCCCTCCAGGAGCGGCAAGGCGCGGGACCTCGCGAGGCGCCCGGCGATGAGACGGCACGGATGTATCGAGCCCTGAGGAGGCGGCTCGTCTCCGGGGGATACCGTCAGTATGAGATCTCCAACTTCGCCAGGCAGGGACACCAATGCCTTCACAATGTCAACTACTGGAGCGACGGTGACTTCCTCGGGCTGGGCCCCTCCGCACACAGCGCCGTGACTGCTGACGACACGAGGACACGCTGGTGTAACCGCGAGGATCTGGAGGCTTACCTGGCCCACCCCACCGCCTGCCGTCTGACCCTGTCATCCGAAGGTCCCCGGGAAAGGCCTTCAGAGGCCCTTATGATGGCCCTCCGGAGGACAGATGGGGTGGTGATCGATGACTTCATTGGGAGGTATAGGGTGGACCCCAGAGCTGTGCTTGGACAGGCCCTGGGGGAATTCAAGGCTTATGGACTGCTGCGGGCCAGCCAGAACCGGCTTCGGTTGACCACCCGGGGGATGTTGCTGTCAAACGAGATTTTTGTGAAACTCGTCTAGCCGGGAGATTAGTCCCACGTCCCAAGTGCAATGTCCAGCTATGGAACGGTGAAAAAAGAATTGAATACCCGGATACATAAGTACTGGAAATTAGTGACGAATCACTAATCACGAATCACTTATCACCGATACCCGACAACTGGAAACTGGAAACTGGAAACTATGATTTCCCCTCTTGCCCAATCAGCTGTCTCTGGTTAACTTAGAGGGCGAATCCGGGCCATCCGGTATTTGAGGTTCGGTAGACGCACTCCTTCCGACCAGAGGGTCGTGATGTTAAAACCCCTTTACTGGGTTGTTGGGCCGTCCGAAAAAGATAAAGGTGGAGAGTATGGCTAAAAATCCGGAACAGCAGCGCCATCGAGATATTCTGCTGGCGGTTATTCAGACCTACATCGAATCCGCCGAACCGGTGGGGTCCCGTGCCCTTGCCGACCGATACAGACTCGGTATCAGTCCGGCCACCATCAGAAGCGTCATGGCTGAACTGGAAGAGGGCGGATTTCTGGCACAGCCTCACACCTCTGCCGGCCGGGTTCCAACCGAGAAGGCCTATCGGTTCTATGTCGACATAATCAAGGGCACCCAGAAGGTCTCTGAAGGTCAGGTTGAACTGTTCAGGGAGGCTCTTCTGGACCATGAGGGCGGAGTCGAGGGCCTGCTCAGGAAAACCTCGAGGATGCTGTCGAGTTTCTCACAATATGCCGGGATCGTTCTCTCCCCCGGTAAACGGCGAAGTGTTTTTCGGAGGATCAGCTTTATCAGGATCGGACCGGGAACGATTCTGGCGGTCCTGGTCTCTCTGTCGGGGGTTACCCAGAACAGGCTGGTAAAACACAGTGAGGATCTGAGCCAGGATGTTCTGGACCGAATGTCACTGTTTCTGACCGACCGGTTCAAGGGAATGGGGCTCCAGGAGATGCGCGAACGCCTGGCGGGGACGATCCGGAGGGATCGGGAAAACTACAACCGGACCATGAGGACAGCCCTCCAACTGGTGGAGCGCTTCTTCGAGGAGGAGGACACTGCGGATATCTACGTCGAGGGGAGTTCGAACATCCTTGACCTCCCTGAATTCTCGAAGAATCTGGGCCGTCTGAGGCACCTTCTGAAGACCCTCGAGGAAAAGGAGAACCTGTTGGCCCTGCTTGACGAGACCATGCAGTCCGAGGGGCTGACGGTGCTCATCGGTTCGGAGATGGGAATGGAGCCGATGTATGACATCAGCCTGGTGGCGTCGCGCTATGGTTATGGTGATGTTACCCTGGGGACAGTCGGGATCATCGGTCCGGTGCGCATGGACTATTCCCAGGTGATCCCTCTGGTTGCCTCGGCGGCGAACGCGGTCAGCGAGAGCCTGTCCGGGAGTGAATTGTAGGGGATCAGAAGTCGATGGGGAAATTACCGCAGCGCAGCCCCTTCAAGGCTGCCTCGCGGGGTGACGCGATTGAAACTGAAACAGGAAAATGGATTTTGCCTTCACTCTTATTGATTTCACTCTGTGCAACCCAGCGTACTCCGCGGTAAAGTTATCTTTTGGATTTTTGAAACAGCAACTTGGAACATTGAATTTTCAATTATATATACGGAGGTCCGGATTTGAGAAAGCGTAAGATAGAAATCACCACCGATGAGAAGGATTCTGCTGTGGACAGCAAAGAGAGTCTGGGAGGGGTCCCGGTGAACGGAGCTGCAAAAGGTCAGGTAGGGGGCGTCGACGATCAGACCGTTACCCTGACCCGGGCGGAGTACGAGGAACTCAGGTCCCAGGTTGATGAACTCGAGGACCGGTACCTCAGGGTGGCGGCCGATTACGATAACTTCCGCAAACGGATGGAGAAGGAAAGGGAGGATATCATATGTTACGCCAACGAGGCGCTTATCTCGGAACTCCTCCCCATTCTGGACAACCTCGACCGGGCCCTCGAATCGATCAGCGGTGAACTGCAGAACCAGGGCGTCCTCGAGGGGGTGAGGATGATCTCCAATCAGCTCCATGTCGTCCTCCAGCAATGCGGCCTCGAACCGGTCCGCAGTGTCGGAGAACCCTTCGACCCCACCCAACACGAAGCAGTTGGGGTTCTTGCATCGGGTGATCACGAGGAGGGAACCGTGATCGCTGAACTTCAGAAGGGATACAAACTGAAGGGCAAGATTGTCAGACCTTCCATGGTTCAGGTCGCCGGTCAGCGGAAGGACGGCGACGAATAGATGGCCGGTAAAAGAGATTATTATGAGGTGCTGGAGGTCAACCGTGATTCCAACGTTGACGAGATCAAGAAGGCCTATCGGCGTCTGGCAATAGAGTACCATCCCGATCGAAACCCGGGGAACGTTCAGGCCGAGGAGAAATTCAAGGAACTCAGCGAGGCCTATGCCGTCCTCTCCGATGAGGAGAAGAGGGGTATTTACGATCAGTTCGGGCATGCGGGCCTGGCGGGTAACGGAGGTTTCCCCGGCGGTTTCAACTTCACCGGGTCATTTGCGGACCTGTTCTCAGATCTCTTTCAGGACTTTTTCGGCGGGGGGCGTCCGGGACAGCGGTCCCGAGGCATCAGGGGTGAAGACCTCCGGTATCGCCTTGCGATAGCCTTTGAGGAGGCGGCCTTCGGGACCGAGAAACTGATCAAGTATCCACATCTGGTGGAATGCGGCCAGTGCCTGGGTGACGGAATCGAGGCGGGACATCAGCCCGTCACATGCAGCGTCTGTTCAGGCAGGGGGGAGGTTCAGTTCCAGCAGGCCTTCTTCACCATGTCACGCACATGTCCCAACTGCGGGGGTAGTGGACGGATCATTGAGAACCCGTGCAAAGGGTGCCGGGGGGAAGGGAGAACCCGAAAGGAAAAATCCCTGAGCGTCAAGGTGCCCCGCGGGGTCGATAACGGGACGAGACTCCGGATAAGGGGCGAAGGCGATACCGGCCTGAGGGGTGGGCCCCCCGGGGACCTTTTCGTGGTCCTGTCGGTGGAGGATCATCCCTTTTTCATCAGAGAGGGAAACGACATTATCTGCGATATGCCTCTCAGGATGGAGGCGGCCACCCTTGGCGGCGCCATGAGCATTCCTACCCTGGAAGGCGTGGTGGAATTGAAGATCCCGGCGGGAACACAGCCGGGTCAGGTTTTTCACTTCAGGGGGAAAGGGATCCCACGCCTTCACGGGTCCGGGCGCGGCGATCTTTACGTTCGCGCCGCAGTTCAGATCCCCGAAAAACTCAGCCGCAAGCAGCGGGAGATTCTGAAGGAATTCGAAACCCACGGCAAAACCTCCGCCTACAAAGCGGTCAGGGAATTCAACCGGAAGATGGAGAAGTTTAGTAAAAGCGGAGAATAGAGAATTGAAAATTGAAAATTTGAGCATTGGAACACTGAAAAGTATCAGGGGTATTTACTAAACTCCGTTCTCCAATCTCCATTCTCCATTCTCTATTCTCTATTCTCCATTCTCCATTCTCCATTCTCCATTCTCCAT